>CAIUUO010000208.1 GCA_903902325.1 uncultured Bacteroidia bacterium | reverse complement strand
TGCAATTAGGAGTGTTCGGAAGAAATTAAAGAACGTGCAAGTAGGTGTTGCTGATTTTGCCATTTTAGCGGAAAACTAAACTGGGATCACCACCGCATTGTTTAATGACGAGCTTAATAATCAATTTATACGATGCCCTTAAAGAAAAAAATGGAACCCGCGATTTGCTCCTCCTTTGATTTAATTGAGGAATCAATGACAGATGGTTGGAGAATTGGTGCCATTACTGAATACATCGAAGAGAATGAATGTATGGATGGAGATGCATTTGTCGAGGCGCCGGATGGTTCAAGAGCTTTTGTTTGTTGGGAGACAGGGATCGGAAAAACAGTTACTGATGCAAAAGCAGGTTCAAATAATTGGGGTGTTTACAATGTATTTGTTCCTAAACCTGTCAAGACGACGGAAGATTTTATTGAGAATTTCAGATCAATTTTACCTGAATTAAAAGAATTGTACGATCAAACTAAAAAGAAAACCAAGGCAAAATAGGGCGTTTCTCTAGCCAGTTCGGATTTGATATCCTCCGGTCTCCAGGTATTCCCATCTTTCATTTTTTAAGGTTTCTAGTATGCCCTTCGACAGGGAGAAACTATCTGTAGTTGCGTTCGTCCCTCGCTGGCGCAGATTTGTAATCTGTGCCCTCACAACTGCCCCCCCGCTGGCGCGGATTTGTAATCCGTGCCCTTGCAACTGCCGCATTGCAAGTTAAAATACCAACCAATTAAATCCGCGCCAGCGGAAGGAATTCGTATTATTAAATTTTCAATATTATTAGTAGTTTTATTGAATATTGATATTTCAATCGATAACGTAAAAAGTGGAGTCCAGAAACCACTTTAAAACGGGGCGTAACCGAAAAGCCAAACGAGTAGGTATAAAAAAAATGAAAAAATGAAAAGGACTATTTTCTTTCTTGCTCTATTTCTATTTACAGCACTTGTGACTACAAATAAAGTATTTGGTCAGACTACTTTAGAAGAATATAATTATGTCACTAAAGGCTACAGAATTCAGATTGAATCTGGATTAGACATGAAAAAGGGCTATGTATTTGAAGATATTGATAAGCAATCTACAAGAGAAAGGGAAGCTGTTCTTAAAGTTTTATATCGGGTTAAAGATGGAAATGCAACTATTGCAGCATACTTGATTGAATACAAACATTCTGGAAGTCCGATCGAATATATCTGTATTCCCAAACCTAATTCTGAAGTAGAAATTATGCGAAAATATTGGGCACAACTTTATGACGGTACGACGCTTGCTTCTGAGCGACTTCAACTCATTTGTTTTTTGATATCAAAGCAAATAAAATGGCAGTAAAAACAGCATGTTACATTCGATCACACAATACAATGGGTTAAGAAGATTGATAAGTGCAACCAAAGGAACCGAAATTGATTACAATTGATCACAAGTTATATAATAAATCTATAATGACATTAAAAGAAGCAGTATTAAAGAGTTTAGAGGACATTAATGAAATCACGAATTATATGACTGTTTGCAATCATATAGTCAATAAAACTTATTATGATTTTGGAAATTCGAAAACTCCAAGTGCAACAATTTCAGCAGTCCTGGGAGACTTCATACGAAATGGTGACTCTAGAGTAAGACGTATAAAGCAGACCGGAGGTACTTACTCATACTATCTTGCAAAAAATGAGCAGAACATTCCATTAGATATTTTAAGCGGCTCTACAATAACTACGGCAACTTCGGTTAACAAATTCGAAAAAAATAGGAATTATGATGAAAGAGATTTACATAAACTTTTAAGCAGCTATCTTAAAAATACCGGCATTTATTCCAAAACAATCTTTCATGAACAGTCAAAAACTGGGATTGATTCGAATCAAATTTGGACACATCCGGATATGGTTGGTATAAAGTTCTTAAACTTGCAAACCAAAGTCAGCCAAAATTTCATTAAATCTGTGAATCGAGTTGATACTTTCAAAATCAGCTCTTATGAATTGAAAAAGGAAATCAATAGTGACAGCGAACTAAAAAAAGCATTTTTTCAGGCTGTTTCAAATTCGAGTTGGGCCAACTTTGGCTATTTAGTTGCTTTTGAGTTTAGTGATAGCTTAATGGAAGAAATCGAAAGGTTAAATCAGTCATTTGGCATTGGGATAATAGAACTTAATGCAAATCCATACCAAAGCAAAGTCTCATTTCCTGCTAAATTGCGAAGTCTTGACTTTAAAACTATCGACAAACTTTGCAAGATCAACAAAGATTTTGAAAAATTCATCGAACAGACAGAAAAACTAATGACGGCGGAAGATCGCTATTTCAAATCAACCGAAAAAGAACTTGATGAATTTTGTGACGGCTATTTTGCAAATGACAGTGAGGTCGAGAAATATTGCTTAGAAAAGCAAATACCAACAGAATAAGGAAATCCTATTGAGTACCTCCACGCTAGGGAGCCAATCTTCCCTCCAAAAAACCTTCCCCAAAATTTGGAAATAAAACATATTTTTCGTAAACTTTGTATTGATATGTACCTAAACATTAATCCCTTAAATCAAAAGCCATGTCAAGTACAAGTGAAACTGGCCATGCCAAGAATGTGGCCAATTACGAAAAACTCATTGCTGATGTTACTGCTTTAGGTGTCACTTACAATCCATCCAAAGCCAACCTGAAACTAACCGCGATGAACGCCCAGCTCACCGCGGCAAAAACAGCCGTCAGTGCTGTGAACTCCGCCGAACCTGCCTACAAAAATGCAGTCAGTGCAAGAGATGCCGCCTTTAAACCATTGGACAAGCTGATCACCAGGGTTAGCAACGCGTTGAAAGCCTCCGATACCACCCAACAGGTTATCGACGATGCCACCACACTGGTCCGCAAATTGCAGGGCCGCAGGTCAACCCCCAAAATGACAGAAGCGGGAAAGCAGGAAGCAGAGGCGCAAGGGAAAAAAGTAGTCGAAGTTTCCGCCTCACAACGCAGTTACGATAACCGCCTCGACAACTTCGACAAGCTGATCAAACTGCTTGCTTCGGTTCCTGCCTATGCCCCCAACGAAGCCGATTTAAAGGTAACAGCCCTGACAACGCTTTTAAACGACCTCAAAGCCAAAACCAGCGCTGTTTCCGTTGCCGAAATGCCGCTAATCAATGGCAGAATCAGCCGGAATGACCTGCTCTACAAACCGTCTATAGGTGTTGTGGATACATCCGTCGATGTGAAAACCTATGTCAAGTCGGTCTATGGCACATCCAGTCCCCAGTACAAGGCAATCAGCGGGTTGAAGTTTACATCACCCAGGTTGTAAGGTACATTTACCTGCCTACTTTATGCATGAAGCACCTATAAAGTTGCACAAAGCATCCCTATCGATACATAATGCATCCCAAACCTTACATAAGGCTTACGTAAAAATGCATGAAGCATGCTGATTGATGCACGAAGGTCTTGTAAAGTTGCACAAAGCATACTTAGGTTTGCACAAAGGCTTTGTAAAGTTGCATAAAGGATATTTAGAACCGCACAGGCAAGTCCTCCCCTGTAGTTGGCGCGGAGTCAATTACACAAATCTTCGGATAGGAAGACCTTATTTTTTTGAAAAACCTTAGTAGAAAAAATACAGGAAGACAGTCTGACCTTATTACCTTATTCAATTAGGCTTGTGTTGTAGTAATAAGGTAATAAGGTTCAGGGGCCTGCGTTGAATCCCATTTCTACTAAGGTTTCCTGATGAAATAAGGTTTTACTAATCCAATATAAGCATCGGATATTCACCCGCTGGCGCGGATTTGCAATTAGGAGTGTTCGGAAGAAATTAGTTTGGCATAAATTCCAGTATTTCAAATATTTAGATAAATTTCAAATTATGCTGATTTTTTATCTGATTTTCTGATTTGAAAATTCAGCCATTATCAACATTTTTCTGCTGCTTGTGTTTGTAACTTCCTGTTTATTTGACACTTAAATTAAAATTTGAAAATTACTTTTGCTTTATCAATGAATAATGTAAAGCAAAATAGTAAGATCTCGGTGATAAATTTATTGTCCTTGTTACCCGACGATGAATTGAATAGAATTGCCAGGCAAACCAACGTCAACCATTATGTAAAAGTTCTTGACGGTAAAAGTATTTTTTGCTTGCTCTTATACTCATTGGTTGAATGTCAGAGGAATAGCCTTCGCACGATGGAGGATATTTTCAATAGTTCTACTTTTAAGTTCCTTTTTAATCTTCCGGTCGAGAAGACAGTAAGATACAATTCAATTTCGGAGCGTTTATCAATTATCAACCTCGAGTTTTTCAGGCAGTCATATGATTTGATATTTAGCATTTTCACTCAATATTACAGTTCGGAAGAGATTGAGAAAAACCGATTGGTACGGGTTGATTCTACCATGGTGGCAGAAGCTGCAAATAAACTTAAGAAAGGGATGAATGTTGGGTCAAAAACCTTAAAGAAACAAATCAAATATACAGTTGCCTTTGACGGCAACTTCCCTTGTATGTCTGAAATATTTACAGACAGATCAAGTTTATCTGAAAGTACCACTATTCCTCAAGTCATCTATAAATATTCCGAAAAGAGTAAAAGTGCAGTATTTGTTTTCGACCGGGGCGTTGATAAACGTGAGGTTTATCAAACACTTTCAAAAAATGATACTCAGTTTGTCACCAGGTTTAAAACCGAGGGAAGATTTCGGGTTGTCAAAGAAATTGAAAAGGGTACCAATAGAAAACTGGGCACGCTGGAATTAGTAAGTGATTTGATAGTCCAGATAGGGATACCTGATAAAAGAACGTTTTTTGAGAATCATTACAGGATGATCACTGCCATTAACCCTGAGACTGAAGTCACATATCAATTTTTCACAAACATCTTTGATCTGGATGCAGAGGAAATATTGCAGTATTACAAAAAAAGATGGGATATTGAGGTGTTTTTCAGGTTTCTCAAACAAGAGCTCAACTTCAGTCATATCACCTCTACCAGTGAAAACGGGATGCAGGTAATGCTTTACATGACTATGATAACCTCGATGTTGGTTTTACTCTACAAAAGGATTAATAAAGTGGGCTATAAAACCGCTGTAAGGCGCATTTCCATTGAATTGAATGAATTGATTATTAAGCTTGTTGTAAAGCAATGCGGAGGTGATCCCAGTTTAGTTTTCCGCTAAAATTGCAAAATCAGCTTCACCTATTTGCACGTTCTTTGATTTCTTCCGAACACTCCTAATGGCAAATCCGCGCCAGCGAGGGTAGGCAGCAAGCGATGTCCCAAATCCGGGAGTTCCATTCACCCCCTCTCCCCCTCGTCCCCTCGTCCCAGTCTTCCTAGTCGTCCTAGTCCTCCCCTCTTCCCCGTCTCAATTCCGCCCCACCGAACGAATCATTAAATATTTATTTGCCTAACTTGTGATTTTATTCATCCTGTGCGAATAATGAAGCAAAGAATTTGATGCAAGCAAATGGATAATCCGGCAAAATTGGAGGAGTTCGTAAAACTCATGAGGGATAACAGGGGAATTGTATTTAAGATATGCAATTCTTACTGCAGCAACAGGCAAGACAGGGAAGACCTGGCCCAGGAGATTGTATACCAGCTGTGGAGGTCGGGCAAGACATTCAACGCCAACCAGAAGTTTTCCACCTGGATGTACCGGGTGGCCCTGAATGTGGCCATTTCCTTCTACCGGAAAAGCAAGAGTGCCGGCGCAGTGGTCGCGTACAAAGAACATCTGCCCGAAATGGAATACCAGGATGATTCCGACTATGAAAATGAACTCGAGAAAGCACGACGGATCCTGCACCAAAGCATCCATGAATTGAAGGAACTCGACAGGGCGCTGATGATCCTCTTCCTGGAAGCAAAAAGTTACCAGGAGATCGCCGAGATACTGGGCATCACCGAAACGAACGCGGCCACGAAGATTAGTCGCATCAAGGAGAAATTGAAACAAAAGATACAGGCAATCAACAAATAAAAAAATGGAAGACGAATATTTGAAGGGAGTCTGGAACTCCCCTGACCAGGAGATGGAGCAATTTATAGTTCATCAGGATCCCTCCTTCGAAATGGCCCAATTGAAAAAGGCCAAAGCAAAACTCAGGTCGCTGCTGTTTCCGAAAATAGTCGGGATTGTGCTGGGTTTGGGATGGATGTCAGTGATGTTCATGCTTATCCGGCTAAGCATTCTTTATTCGCACGTTTCTACCGGGAAATACTTTTTCGTTGGATCCCTTGGGATGATCCTGGTCATTACAGGTGTGGCTGTATTTTTATACACCAAAGACATCTTCATCCTCCAGCAGATCGACCACAGCGGGAGTGTTGCCGTAACCCAACGTAAAGTCGCAGCCCTGCACTGCTCCATCCTGAACTCTGTCCGCATATCCTGGCTGCAGCTTCCGTTTTATACCACCTGGTATCTCAATGAAGGCATGCTTGCCCATGGAAGCTTCCTGCTATGGATCTTTCAGTTCCTTGCGACAGTTTCCGCCACCTGGCTGGCCATCTGGCTGTTCAGGAATATCAATTCCGCGAATATAAACAACAAATGGGTACGCAATTTCATGAGAGGCAATGGTTTCAGTTCGGTCATCCAGGCGCGGGAATTTCTGAATGAAACAGACACCTTCAGCAGGGAGGAGGTAAGCATTTAACCCGGATGGCAAGGATTGCAAATTAGAAGTGTTCGGAAGAAATTTAAGCTGCCCAACCGGGCGGCTCTGGTTGGAGATTCTTGCTCCCCCTCGTTTGAGCGCAGCTGTAACGAGGGGGAGCGAGGAGAGGCATTGCCGGCAAATGGTTAAAGGATTGGATTCACTGTAGGCGGCAGATTGCTTCGCCTCCTGCGTCGGCTCGCAATGACAGCGTCCGGGGTTCAGGCGTGAAGGAGGAACTGCCTGTCCCGATTTTACATCGGGAACGAAGCAATCTGTTGATACTCGAACAAACAGAGTCAGCGAGGGGCTTGATGATATCCAGACAATTGAATAGTTTTAATCAAAAATGACTAAATTTGAACAAACAATTGAGTTATGACGACAGCCGATTTGAAATATGAAATTACCAGGGCCATTGATGAAGTACCGGAAACTGTATTAATCGAAATCCTTGATTATTTGAAACAGGTGAAGGAGTCTCCAAAGGAAAAAATCAATTTGTCCCGTCATTTGGGTTTAATCCTGCGCGAGGATAAGGAATTGTTGAAGCGCCTGGCGTTATGATAGATATTGCGGACGCCATTCGGGTTCATGATATTTTGATTGATCAATTTGGCGGCAGTAAAGGTATCAGGGATCATGGATTGTTGGAGTCTGCCCTGTCAAGGCCGTTTCAAACATTCGACCGGAAGGATTTATATGCGAATCCTGCTGAAAAAGCTGCAGCGTTGATCCAAAGTATTTTAATCAACCATCCGTTTGTAGATGGAAATAAACGAGTCGGTTATGTTCTGATGCGCTTACTGCTAATGGAATTCGGTTTTGATATTGTTGCAACAGAAGAAGAAAAGTATGATCTTGTTATTAAAATTGCAGAAGGGAAATATCAACACGCAGAAATTTCAGATTGGCTGACTGAAAAAATCAGAGCCTTCAATCCTTAAAAAAATCAGCATCAACCAAAGCTTGAAATCCCTGGCAGGCGGGGATTTGCAAATACCTCCATGCTTTTTTAATCCCGCCAGGGATTGCATTTCCTGTTGGCAACGGATTGCTTCGCCTCCTGCGTCGGCTCGCAATGACACTGTCCGGGGTTCAGGGGTGAAGTAGGAGAGAAGGAGGCGGGCAACAATTCTGCTATCATCAGAGACTGATGACCCGCCTCCTTCTCTCCTACTTCACATGACCAACAACGCACCGTCATTGCGAGCGCGAGGAACGAAGCGGGAAGCAATCTGCTGCCTTACTACTTACCAAAAAATTCCGTCATTGCGATCCGCCAGCCGGCGGAGAAGCAATCTGCTGGGATTCGAACAAGTCTGCAGGGCAAATCTTCGGGCCATAAGACCTTATTTTTTATTTTAACCTTAGTAGAAAAATGCACAAAGACTAACAGAACCTTATTACCTTATTCTGTTATCGAACCATTGACTGAAATAAGGTAATAAGGTTAATATTCAGCTTGTAATCCAATTTCTACTAAAGTTGTTTTATGAAATAAGGTTTTATTGGCCAACATATCAGCCGGTCGGGGATTCGTCCTTTTTTACATTGGATAACGGAATATCCGGAGAACTCTTGTTAACTTTGGTCATCAAACTTCTAAATTCACCCTAATGAAAAAAAATCTTGCTTTGCTAATCTTACTCGTTTCCCTGACTTCATTCTCCTTTGGTGCCGACAAAGAAAAAAGTGCACCTCAGTTGCGCCATGTTGTGTTGTTTGGTTTCAAGGCCGATGTAACTCCTGATCAGGTAAAAACTGTGGAATCAGCCTTCCTGGCATTGCCCACTCAGATCAAATGCATCAAGAGCCTGGAGTGGGGAACTGACATTAGTCCGGAAGGACTGCAGAAGGGGCATACCCACTGTTTCTTCCTTACTTTCAATTCTGAAAAGGACCGCGACGAATACCTGGCACACCCTGCACACAAAGCGTTTGGAGCCATGCTTGGCAACAAGCTTTCAACGGTTACGGTGGTAGATTATTGGGCAAAATAGTACCACCGCCGACTACATGGATAACAAGTCCGCGCCAAAGGAAGAATTACCTGCCATTCACTTGATTGTCAATAATAATTCGTAAATTTATTGCTGTGATGCACTCCTATAAGCTTGCCTAAAACCATATTCTGAACCATGGAGAAGGATTGTTCCGTAAAATCAAGTTATGCACCCTGCAAACAACAAAACATGAGAAGGACATTTCTTTTTTTCCTTTTTCTTCTTTTGGCAATCAGGGGGTTGTCCCAGAATGACCATTTGGAACCGATCAGAAACATCAGGAGTTATGATGAATGGACCCGGCAAAACATGGAGCATAACTTTGCAATGCTCTACGCCGGGATGAATGCCAGTCCCTATGCAAGGTATGCAGCAAGCCCCTCCTTTTCGAAGGAATATGCCTTTTCTGCCGAAAGAACGACGAATGGCTATTATTTAATTTCCAATACATTTTCAGAGAATTACTGGTATGCGGCCGACAAGGATTCGGTCAAGGTGATTTGCCGGAAACATACCATTGACAAACAACTTTTTCAACTGATTGGAAACCTGTTCAACCAGGCAACGGTTCAAATTAAAAGGGTGCCAATGGATCTTGGACTTGACGGAACTACTTACTATTTCGCTACCACAGACAAACATGGAAACCTAAGAATCGGAGTGAAGTGGTCTCCTTTGCCCAATTCCCTGATGGACAGACTGGTCAAGGTCTGCGATAACCTTTATGCCCTGGCCGTTGGGAGCGAATTATCACTACCTGAACTCAAGAATGAAATGAAAACGTTGACGACTGATTTGAAAAAGTACGGCAAGAAATACAAGCACAAAAAAAACGGCAAGTAGGGGCATCCATCGCCTGTCCACTATTTGCTGTCGCGGAAGGTTAATTGCACATGCAAATAAGTTGGCGGTAATTTTAAGCCTTGCATTGGTCCTGAAACCATTGAATTGAAACATGAAAATTCTCTTCTGTTTTGTGTTAGTGACATTGCTTCAATTGAATTTGTACAGCGAAAGTGATACTTCAAAAGTAGTCCTGACGGTGGTCAAGTTCGGCGATTACTATATTTCGAACCATGCGTTTGTACATGGAAATATTTTGAGTGTGAAACATTCCGGTTCCTATTCCGAATCTGATTCACTAGTTACCCTGTTCGACAGCAAGGGCAAGGTTTTATTCATGGATAGGATTGCGAATGAACCAACCAATGATGTATCCGTTTCTGTCGATACCATGAGCTTTTGTGGTGTGGGAACCTTGATTGCCTACAATTCCAACGAAAATTCAGGCTATGGGAATTGCACGAATTCCATTCAGCTTTGGGGATACAATCAATCCGAAAAGTTTGTTCCGTTCACAGGATTTATTCCGGTTTGCGGTGGTGCGAAACCTGCCATGAAATGGGTTAGATCCAAACTTTTGATGAATACTGAGGGTAACGATTACGATTGCCCGGGTGAAAAAGAAATTCTGATCCCCTATTTGGTAGTTCAGCATGAAACAGAAATCAGAACTGTTTCTACCTTGGATTATTACAAAATAGACTTTAACGGATTAAAAAACACCAAGAATTATCAGGCTGAAAAACTTGACAGGCAGCCAGTATTAATCGATGGTATTCAGTCCGTGACCCGTGAATATGGTAAGGCAACACTTTCAAAACTTCGCTATTGCCTCTATTCCAAACCAAGTTTATCCTCCTTGAAAAAACCAATTCCCATCAAGGAAAAGAATCTGATCAGGTTTCAATCCTGTACAAAAACTCCTTCCAATCTCTGGATCCATGTATTGATCAATGACGTGGACGGATTTATACGTTTGGGGGATCTTGAAAAACTCGGATTTGAAAAGAGTGAATAAATAAAAACATACCCCTTGGTGGCCAGGAGTGAGATTATTCCATTTTAATTTTTCAAGTCATTTGTCCCTTCCGTCCGATCCCACAAAATCCCCTGTTTTCAAAACTCAATCGCGGACGGTGGTCAATATACATTCGCAAACCCGGGGTTCCGCTTCGCTTCACTCCGGGGCTATTAACATTAAATCCCTTCGGGATAAAACCCCTGAATTTCTTCATTTTTGAGTGTTGCAGTCTCCTAATCACAGTCCCCTGGTCTTTCCATTTTTCTTTTTTTCAGGTTCCTTGAATACCCTTCGACAAGCTCAGGGACCGGCAAGTCAAGTTAAATATTTAGACCCTTCGACGAGCTCAGGGAGCAACTATCCGGAGTTGTCTTCGTCCCCTCGTCCCAGACATCCCCTCATCCATTATTTCCTTCATTTTTGCCTAACAATTCCGCACCTGCAGGATTGCTGCCCTCCAAATAATTCTTACTTTTGAATCGAGCATGGGACGGCCCTCAAAAGGCAATGTTTCCGCTTATTTTCAGAAATTTTCCTAACTTAAAAACATCAGCAAAAAACTTTGACATTACTTATGAAGAACGTGAAAAAAATCGTTGTGATCCTTTGTGTATCACTCTTATCCATCGTTGTATCTGCCCAAAAAGCAGGAGATAAACCTGCAACCTTCCTTGCCGTGGAGAAAGGGGATGTCAGTCAACTAAAAGCGCTGGTGGCTGCCGGTGCAAATGTGAATGAGGTTTACGAAGGCGTTTCGTTGCTAAATGAAGCATGCGGAAGTCGCCTGAAAGAGAACAACGAAATCATTAACATATTGCTTGATGCACCTAAAATTAATGTAAAAACTGTAACGTTAGTAGATCCTGATATGGACAAAACGTGGGCTACAACTCCATTAATTATCTTACTTAGCTCAGCCAGGCCCAACTCAAAAGTAGATATTGTAACCCGGCTCATCAAAATGGGGGTGGACATCAATTACCACAGCGAATTCAACAACAAGTTTGATGCATTGATCGTAGCGACTTTCGGAAAGCAATCTGAGGAGTCCAAAGCGGTCACTATGGCCATTCTCAACACCGCCGGTCCCAAATTGAACGTCAATTACATGGGTAAATACGATGCCACCGGTTACCTGGATGCCGTTCAGAACCAGCATGCCGAAGCCGTTGAAGCCATTCTGAAACGGGGTGCAAAAGTCGAAGGCGTTAGTCCGGCTGAGTCGTGGAACGGGATGATTCCTGTAACCATCGATCATGACAATTTTGAGATACTGGATATCATCATGAAATACGGAGCCAATAAATATGGTCCCACTCCGCACAGTATGTTGCCATTAAACATGGCCATGACCAATGCGAAATATGCAGCATGGGCTGAATATTTTATTACAAAATACAAGGTGGATGTGAATCACCTGGGCAAAGCCGGAACCACTGGCGATGAACCTGCCATCCATGTGGCTGCAACCTTCAACAATGTGGAGGGGATAAAACTGTTGTTAAAACACGGTGCAAATATCAACCTGACCACCTCCCAGGGAATTACCGCAATACAAATGGCAACCCAGCGCAACAGTCTGGATGCCGCCAGGTATCTGATTGAACAGAAAGCCAACCTGAAAGGATACAATTCTTTCTTTTTCAATGCGGTTAGCTATGCTGCCCTGGGCTATCACATCGAGATGCTGGAACTGCTGGTGAAGGGTGGCGCGGATGTCAATGAAGTTTCGAAGGATTCGCCGTGGGCCGGACCCCTGGCCAGATTGGCCATGTCGTTCAGTCCGGTCGATAAAAAAGTGCGGCTGAAAACCCTCGGCAAATTGCTGGAATTGGGCGCCGATCCGAATGTCCTGCATGCGCAGGATATGACCGCCATGATGTGTGCGGCAAAATTGGGTTCGAGCGAAGGCTGGAAAGCTGCTGTGGATGTCTGTGAACTACTGATCAAAAGCGGCGCCAAAGTGAATTTAGCCAATACCTCCGGCGAGACGACGCTGATGCTGGCTTCGCAGTCAGGAAACTCAAAACTCGTAACCCTGCTCATCAAAAACGGCGCCGATGTGAATGCCGTCAACAAGGTGGGTGATTCGGCGCTGAATTATGCCAACAATGCACCGGAGAACAAAAACGACATTGTCAAGGCACTGGAAAATGCAGGGGCCAAACCCGTTTCAGCTTCTGCCAAGCCAGTTTCAAAGGCCGTACCAGCCAATTTGGTGGGCACCTGGAAAGGTTACCAAACCAACGACAAAATGATGATGGCAACTTTCGTGGTGAATAAAAACAACACCTATTCATACGCTGCATCGGGAAAAGTCGGAGGCAAAGAGGTATCCTTTGCGCACAAGGGGACGATCGTAGCCTCCGAAGACACCTACA
Organism: uncultured Bacteroidia bacterium; assembly: GCA_903902325.1. Classification (GTDB taxonomy): domain Bacteria; phylum Bacteroidota; class Bacteroidia; order Bacteroidales; family Prolixibacteraceae; genus CAINVV01. Next base: position 19,469 of record CAIUUO010000208.1, on the reverse strand, counting down.
CCCTGAAGCCTGAAGGACAAGCCTCAGCAACTTACAGCTACAAGATCGTCAACGGCAAATTGTCGGTCAACAACGGCAGGCCTTTGGACAAGGTGAAGTGATGGAGTGGATGCAGACGGTTGGACTTGGATGACTGGGACGACGGGGACGACTAGGACGACTGGGATGACTGGGATGACTGGGACGAGTGGACGACCACGACTCCCAGTATTGTGCTGAAAAATACTCCCTGAGATAGGACGCCCTGAGCCTGGACTCCCCTGAGCTTGTCGAAGGGTCGAAGGGTTTTCCTTCTATTTTATTAAGGGCTAACCCGGTCCCTGAGCTTGTCGAAGGGGTCGACGGGGACGAAGAAAGAGGGGGTGAAAGGGTGATCTCAACTCCCGGCATCCTGAGCGGGCTGACTGGGACGAATGGAACGAATGGACGACCACGACTCCCAGTATTGTGCTGAAAAATACTCCCTGAGATAGGACCCCCTGAGCTTGTCGAAGGGCTCCTCGCTGGCTCGGATTTGAACCTATTCCATTCTGAAATCGAATTGTCCTTTGGCCTGAGATGCTATGGCGCGGATTTCATATTGTTCTCCCTTTTCAAAAACGCCCGTAACGGAATCAACGGAATTGCTGACCGGCAACGTGACAAAATGAGTGTCAGAACTTTTTCCTAGTTGGTAAATGATTGTTCCCTCCTCAATATTGCTGGAATAAATAAGTTTGGCATGATCGCTTTTTGCAGTAAAATATCCTTGTACAGTGCCATCCATATATTGGAATTTATAATGCCATCCGTTTGAAATATTATAGCTGGATGCTCCCAGGCGGGAGGTGGGTTTCAGGGAACCGAATCTTTCCGGAAATTGGGTTTTAAGCATGAAAAACACAAAAAACAACACGATCAAAACTATAATTGACTGCGTAAGGGATGACTTGTATTTCATCGGTCCGTGATTTGGATATGGAACTTACATTTTTGGTGCGTGGCCATAAAATTGCTGTTATACAAATATAACGATTTTGAAATATTGGATAGCAATGGATTACAAATCCATGCCACCAGGTAGCTACTTCCGGTTGCTCTTTGTGAACCTTTGTGTCTTGGTGCCATTTAGTGGCATATTTTCCTGCCACCAAGGCACGAAGACACGAAGGCTTCACTAAGGTTGTCACTTGCATACATTTCATACGTAAATAACAGTATTAATTTGTTGATAATTACAACGTACGTATGGAACCCTCAGGATAATTTACAGGCTATTTTGTGAGCGATTGTGCATGAGGGTTTCATCCGTTTAAACCATTCTTATAACCAATAACTTGATTATCTATATTGAGCCAATAAAAACCAACCACATGATAAACTGGGAGACACTCATCACTTTCACTTATCCGCACGAAGCCCATATGGCCAAGTTGTTCCTTGAATATGAAGGAATCGAAACCATGATTCAGGACGAAAAGACCTTAGCTGGCGCGGTTTTGCAATTAGGAGTGTTCGGAAGAAATTAAAGAACGTGTAAATGGAATAACTGGTCTAGCCATTAGAATGGAAATTATTTTTGGGTCTCCGGTAGGAGCCGCCCAACCGGGCGGCTGTACAGGCCTTCATGCATGTGAGAGGAAGCCGTCCGGCCGGACGGCTCTACCCCAATTCGTTTTTCTCCTTAAAATGGTGTAAATTTATGTATGACGTTGTATGAAAATAAATAATAGCGAAATGGAAATGTCTGATTTGGGTGTAATTGTCCGTGAAGAATTGCTCCGATCATTTGAAATCCGTCGTGAATTAAAGTGTATCAGTTATGTGATAATGCCCAATCATCTCCATCTTCTGGTAGAACTTATTCAATCGGTGCAGGATAAGAATCATCGGCTTACCACCTCCGGATTGCAACCAAAATCAATATCCACTTTTGTGGGTGGTTTTAAATCATCTGTCACAACCCGAATAAATACGATCAGAAGTTCAGCAGGCAAAAAGGTATGGCATCCACGATTTTATGATCATCTCATTAAAAACAATTGCGAATATGAATTCATTTACAACTACATAGCAAGCAATCCAGCAACCTGGGAGAAAGATCGATTCAACGGAAAAAAGAATCCTTATGATAAATCAGCTGATTCTCCGGAGAATTAGCGTCGAGCCGTCCGGCTGGACGGCTCATAGATTAAAATGATAATGCTTGTACAGCCGCCCGGTTGGGCGGCTCCGAAGTCTTCCGAACACTCCTAATCTGTGATCCGCGCCCTTCCAATTGTCTCTTTACCAGCTTAATAATTCATCCAGCCGGTTGTAAATTTGAGATCCCATGTCTCCCATTCCCCTGGTCACTCCGTCTTTCCCGTCATTCCGTCCCTCCTTTTACAGTTTTCCATAGTATGCCCTTCGACTCCGCTCTGGGACCACTCCGCTCTGGGTTTGGGAGTAGCCGTCCCTCAGTCTTTTCCGTCTTTCCGTCGTCCTGGTCTTCCTAGTCATCCCCTCGTTTATGGTTTCTTAACTTTATGATTTATTTTTTAAGTAACCATTTGATTTAGCGACCGTTTGAGTTAATAGAATTGATTGTTAGACTTAAAGGTTGCACTTAAAGATTACATTATGAAACGAAACGAATTTTTTTCTGCTTTTGGCATTTCTGCGGGAATGCTGTTTGTTGCCCCTATTTTGGCATCGTGTGGCAAGAATGTACTTGACACTACCGGTATCGTCGTGCCCAATACCGGAGGCGGTACGGTCGTAGATTTCACACTGGATCTCACCCAATCGGCCTATTCCTCCCTGAACAACAGTGGCGGTTCCCTGGTCGTCAACAGCATCATTGTAGCCAAGACTGTTTCGGGTTCCTATGTGGCTCTTTCGGCAGTCTGCACCCACCAGGGCGGACTTTTGGGTTACGACGCCGGCAATAACAGGTTCCACTGCCCGAATCACGGAGCCAATTTTGCAACAGATGGTTCCGTACTGAACGGACCTGCACAAACTGCCCTGAGAAAATACAATGTCCAGCTTACGGGCAATTCCTTAAGGGTATACGCATAACCTTCTTCAGTTAGCCGAGAAACCTGACCGGCAAAAATATACCAACCCTCACCGGGTGACACGGAGTCACTGGTGAGGGTTTTGTATGATACTTCTCCGTCATGCTGATGCGGAATTTCAACAATCTACCGAACCAGCCAGAATAAAAAATTATTTGGCTAAATTGTGATTTTCCTGATCCTTTGCGAATAATAAGGAAAAGAACATCATTTGAGGCCAATGGATAACGAGAATGATTTAGGCGAGTTCGTCCGGCTCATGCGGGAGCACAAGGGGATTGTATATAAAGTATGCAATTCGTACTGCAGCAACAGGGAAGACCGGGAAGATCTGGCCCAGGAAATCATCTATCAGTTATGGCGATCAGGTAATACCTTTCGTGCCGGTCAGAAATTTTCCACCTGGATGTACCGTGTGGCCCTGAATGTAGCCATCTCCTTTTACCGAAAGCGCAAAAGCGCCAACGCAGTAGTCTCCTACAAAGAGCATCTGACAGAAATTGAAGACCAGGATGATACCGATTACGAAAATGAACTCGAAAGAGCCCGCAGGATATTGCAGCAAAGCATACATGAGATGAAAGAACTTGACAGGGCGCTGATTATCTTATTTCTGGAAGCAAAAGGTTACAGGGAAATCGCCGAAATTCTGGGCATCACCGAGACGAATGTGGCCACAAAGATCAATCGCATCAAGGAGAAATTGAAACAAAAGATACTGGCAAACAACAAATAAAAAATGGAAGACGAATACTTGAAGGGAGTTTGGAATTCCCCCGATCAGGAGATGGAGCAATTTATTGAACGGCAGGATCCTGCCTTCGAAATGGACCAATTGAAAAAGGCAAAAGCAAAACTCAAGTCCCTGCTTTTTCCAAAAATAGTCGGGATTGTGCTGGGTTTTGGATGGATGTCGTTTATGTTCCTGCTCCTCTACCTTAGTTTTCATCACTCACCCAACTCTTTGGGAAAATTCTTTTTCACGGGCTCCATTGGCCTGATATTCCTCAGTACAGGGATAGCCGTATTCTTGTATGCGAAAGACATTTTCACAATACAACAAATCGACCACAGCGGGAGTGTTACCCTGACACAACGCAAACTGGCTGAATTGAACGATTCCATCCTGAAATCTGTCCGCATTTCCTGGTTGCAACTTCCTTTTTACACCACATTTTATCTCAATGAAGGACTACTTTCACATGGGGGTCCTGTTTTCTGGATCATTCAAATCCTCGCTACAGGAACCACCATGTGGCTGGCCATCTGGTTGTTCAGAAATATCAATTCAAACAATACAAACAACAATTGGGTACGCAATTTCATGAGCGGCTATGGTTTCCATTCTGTCATTCAAGCCCGGGAATTCCTGAATGAAATAGATACTTTCAGTCAGTACGGAGAGAACAACTAAACAGCAGTGTGAGGATGACACCAATCTGCACAAGGCATAGCCGATGCTGCAAATACGAAATTTTTAGTAAATTAGTCTGTTTTTAGGTGGGATAAAGACCATTCAGCCAATTCCATTAAGTGTCTAAACGCACTTAACAAATCAGACGAGTCAGGGAATTGTCATTATAATTAAAGTGGTTATGAAGAAATTGATTGCCATACTTGTCTGCTTACTAATTACCATCGGGGTTTTTGCACAGAATAAGCTGAATACCGGATTGAATATCGGTTACAGTTCTTCTACTTTTGTGGGACACGATATTCCTGGTAAGGGATTAGCGTCTGTTTCAAGTGCATTGATTGGCGGATACTTCCGGTATGGTTTTAATCCCAGGTATGCCATTCAACCTGAACTGAATTTTTATGCCAAAGGTGCCAGGATCAATACCGTTGATAACTTGTATGAATATGTCTATCTGGGCTACCTGGAAATACCCGTACTATTTGAAATGAAGTTCCGGAATGAAAAGAAATTGAAGCCGATCATTTATGCCGGCCCTGCGATTGGAATCAATACCAATGCTTCCGGCTCCAGGGGATATTTAACCAATGTCAGGAAAATGGATGGCAGTATGATAGCCGGAATGGGTATAGAGATTTGGAAACTTTCCTTCCAGGTACGGTACGGCCTGGGACTAACCCGGTTTGACAACAGCGATCAAAACCTGAACCTTAGAAATTCAACTCTTTCTATGTTGGTGGGATTTAATTTCGTAACAAAAAAAGAGCCATGAGATACTTTTGCATTTTGCTGTTTATCTTATTTATCAGGCAAAATGTTTTGGCTTGTTCCGGTTTCTATGCCAAAACTGAGAACAAAATTTTGGTTGGCATCAACGTTGACTGGAAAGTCCCGGCATCTCAAATACATTTTTTTCCGCCGGTAAATAAAAACTATGGATACTTGAATTTCAATATAAAAGGGTATTTCAATGATTCATATGGCGATTGCGGAGGCATCAACGGCAAGGGATTATTCTATGAATGGACAGATAATTTGTATGCGCCGGATTTTAGCTTCCATGTAAACGGCACCATCAACTATGACGGCTATGTGATGGACTTGATCATGACAACCTGCACAACAGTCGCGGAAGCTGAAAAGTTAATCAGAACCTATAATTTGATGCCCTTTTCCTACACCCATTTGCTTCTTGGTGACCGGTATGGAAATTCATTGATCGTAGAGCGAGCCGACAACAGCAATCTTTCGTTTATCAGGAGTGGGAAAAACTATCAGGTCATTACCAATTTTCTAGTTGCCTGGGTAGAAGATCCGTTAATGAAGGATTTTGTGGGATGCTACAGATATGAATACATTGACAACATGCTTCGTGACAACAAGGATATCTCATTGGATTTGTACCGGACAATTTTAGACGGGGCAGCGAACAAGGGTCAGGTGGATCCGACCATTATTTCAATCATATATGATTTGAATAACCTGAACGCTTATGTATATACAAATAGCAATTATGAGGAAGCCTATAAGTTTAGCCTGATCGAAGAAATCAACAAGGGAAAGCGAAGCCTTGATTTACCACCGCTTTATTCGGGAATTAAAGGCATTTACCCCGTTTCCAATGAACTGGTATCCAGTTCTTCCATAAACCTTTCCTGGTATGGTAATGCGGACAACTATGAAATACTTGTTTCAACAGACTCCCAACTTTCCGACAATATGAGTTTTATAACCCGGGGTAACAACTATCAGCAGGCAGGATTAAATGCTTCGTTTATTTTGTTATTGATGCTATCATTTATACTGATTCGGAAAAACAAGAAAATAGGTATGATCGGATGTTTCATCCTCATGCTTGCGGGTTGTGACAAAGGTTTGGTCAACTTACCCGAAACTATCTCATCCACCAAACACTCGAAACCCGTTGATGGTTTGTTGCCAAATAAAACATATTACTGGAAAATCATTGCCGCCGGTAAAAATGGTTTCACTACCGAAAGCAAAGTTTATAATTTCCTCACATCAGATTTCAAATAATACTCCAGACAGGCTTGTTGTGGTTTTCGACCGGTGGTTTGGGTACAAATTACAAATCCGCACCACCGGGTGTCCTCTTCCTCTTGCCCTTTGTATACATTTCATACGTAAATAACAGTATTAATTTGTTGATAATTAGAACGTACGTATGGAACCCTCAGGATAATTTACAGACTATTTTTTGAGCGATTGTGCATGAGGGTTTCTTTTGTTTAAACCATTCTTATAACCAAATAACTTGATTATCTTTATTCAGCCAATTAAAACCGAACCACATGATAAACTGGGAGACGCTGATCACTTTCACTTATCCGCACGAAGCCCATATGGCCAAGTTGTTCCTTGAATCTGAAGGAATTGAAACCATGATGCTGGACGAAAAGACCATCCAGGTTAAAAATTTCTTGTCCAATGCCCTGGGCGGTGTCAAACTTTTGGTTCAGAAAGAGGATTATGAGCGAGGAATAGAAACGCTCAAAAGAGGAGGATACATTCGGGAGGAAGGTTATAAAGAGGAAGAGGTCAGGATTGTTTATGTGGATAAATCCCATGATGATACCTATTGTCCGTTTTGCAAATCGGATAACATTGCCAAAAAAAGAGGCATCAAAATACTAACTGCAATTATTTACTTTTTACTGGGGATCATGATACCTATCTTCAAAATAAAATACCTGTGTTATGATTGCGGTAAGGAATGGAAATACCGGAAAGCCAGAAAGCAAGCCCTTGCAACGCCATGAACATCGATAAGCGCAAACTTTGGATTGGATTCATCTGTTCACTTCTTTACATCCTGTTGAAAATAATGAGTGGCCTGGATGAATATGAAATGGCACTTGATAAAACCTATCATACGGCAAAACAACTGATATTTGTAATAACCAATTGTTACCTGTTTATCTCCATCCTGTTCCTCCTGAAGAATGTGCTGGTTGACTATTATCATCAGGAAAAGCTGAGAACGAACCTGGTTTGGATAATCAAATTAAATGCGATTATTGCCGCATTGTCAATTCTGTTCGTACTGGGATTAGGAAGATACCTCGCTGCGATCATGGTGATTCTGGCCATTATCTCGCTAATTTTTTACCTGAGGTTCTTTGGTGACATTATGTCCATGGATGAACATCTGATTCCGGCTATCCCGCAATTGCAACTGTTCGTCAAAGCCCTGTTGATTTCAATTGGCATAGCGGCGATATTGACTGTCTTGATAAATTATGCAGGAAAGCCCGAACTTAAATATCTGAATCAAATTATTGAAGCCATCCCGTTTATTTTTATGGGCAATTTCTTTTATAAAACCATGAAAACGATTTATGAATAAAACCTTCGGATGTTTGGATAAGGAAACGGAAAAATTGCAATTGCAAATTGCCTAAGCAAAATATTAATACCCTTATTAGAATTAAATCAGCAACAGATGAAAACTTACAGAGTGATTAAACTGACATCGATGTGGTCGACTTCATCCCTGACAAGGCAAGTGGAACAATCCTTAAATAAATGGACCAGGGACGGATGTGAAATTGTAACAGTTTCTTTTGGTGTAAATATGTGGTGGCTGCCATCGGCATACATAACTATTTGCAAAACAATTAACTGAACTTCGTATCAGATCTTTCAGTTTAAAATGAAAATATTCAGCCGTTCTCAAAAAAACGGCCCTGCCAAATAGAAGAAAAGGAATTACAATTGCAATCTTTGCCAAGTCCTGGAATCAACCATCAAATTCAAAAAAATAATAATACAAATGAAATACAAAGCAATTCAGATTATTGCCATTCTTTTGATACTCACAGTCGGGAATTATTTCGTGTTTACCCACGAATTCAGCAACAAAACCGCAGATAGTTTATCCAGTTTTGTGATGGGGATTTTGACTGGCCTTCTTTTTGTTCGGCTTGTGAGACTTTGGGCTTATAAATGACAGGTAATTGGTTTGAAATTTTACCTGGTTTGTCGCTGGCGAAAGGATGTATTAGTACTTCATTCATCTCTTTGTGAACCTTTGTGCCTTAGTGCCTTGGTGGCATTTTTTACAGTTGGTCCGTTCGGAGCAATAATTTTCCTAAAATTGCAGGCTCCAAACGGAATTAAGTCATGAAAAGGAAGCGCCATGGAAAAACCCAGGATATATAAGACCTCATTTGCAAGTGTCTACCCGTTGTACCTTCAGAAAGTAGAGAAAAAGGGTCGAACAAAGGCAGAGGCAGATGCCGTCCTTTGCTGGCTGACCGGATATGATCAAATAGGATTGCAGGAACAAATCCACCAAAAAAGTGACCTGGAAGCCTTTTTTGCCAAGGCACCGCAAATCAATGAGAATGCCTCGAAAATCACGGGACTGATATGCGGATACCGTGTGGAGGAAATTGAGGACAAACTCATGCAGCAAATCCGCTATCTGGACAAACTGATTGATGAACTGGCCAAAGGAAAGTCCATGGAGAAGATTTTAAGAAAGTAAAAAGATTTTCCCCCACAGGTGAAGATTTTTAATCTGCGCCCTTCCAATACCACCTATTCAGTTCATCATCCATCCTGCCGGTTCGAATTTGAGTTCACCCGATCCTCATTCCTTCTATTCGTCCCAGTCGTCCCCGTCTTCCCAGTCGTCCCAGTCATCCCAGTCGTCCCAGTCATCCCAGTCATCCCAGTCATCCATTCGACCTCGCTCCATCCCCACTCCCACCATTACTTGCATCATTCGTCATCGTGGTGAGGAATAATCCGTCCTGATTCTTCAAGGGAACAATCCAAGTTGTTGTTTTCGAAGAATTCTGCATAACACAATTTGTAAATCATAATCAGCAGAGGGAGCCAGAGTGCCATTCTGTGAATGTGTGAATTATGTAAAACATTTAAATTCTGATGTAATACTTCCTGGATCGGAATACGGCACCTTTAGCCAGAATTTCAGAAGCACATCTGGAAGACAAATCATTTTGATGAACAAAGAAAGCAGGATTGTTGCGAGGGTAGTCAATGCCGGAAAGGAATACAAGGCGGGTGATACAGTAATAACGGCCTTGCAACCCAGTTCTGTTGAATTAAAATCAGGCGAACTAATGCTAATCCTGGGACCTTCCGGCTCGGGAAAAACAACCTTGCTTTCACTGTTCGGTTGTGTAATATATCCAAGTTTCGGGGAGGTATGGATCGACGGAATAAAAGTGAACGACCTGAGCGAAAAGATGCTTGCCGATATTCGGCTCAAAAAAATTGGTTTCGTTTTCCAGAAATTCAATTTAATTGCCCCTCTCACAGCGCTTGAAAATGTCATGATGCCATTGATCCTTCAGGATGTTGATGATAAAGAAGCCAAAAAGAAGGCTTCCGCTGCGTTGGTAAAGGTAGGTATGGGCGACAGAATGCAGAACCTGTCAAATGATCTGAGCGGTGGGCAGCAGCAACGGGTAGCCATTGCCCGCGCATTGGTAATCAACCCCGAAATAATGTTGTGCGATGAGCCAACCGCTTCCCTCGATATCGCGAGTGTTGGCATTGTGATGGAGGAATTAAAACAATTGGCCAGACAAGGCAAAGCCGTTGTAGTCGTAACCCACGATACAAGGCTTCAACCCTTTGCAGACAGAATAGTTTACGTGCTGGATGGCGCTATAGTTGACAAACCGGCGGCAGAGGCAATAACACAATAATAAAATTTGAATCATGAAAAAAGGTTACTATGCTTTGATACTGGTTTTATTTTTCAATTCATGCAATACTGAAGATAAGAAAAAGGCAGCTGCCGACGAAAAAGCAAAACTCGAAATTTCAAACAGCCGGGTGGTTGGTGTGGGGATGATCGTTCCGGAAATGGATATTGTCCAATTGTCATCGCCCGTGAATGGTATTGTGAAGAAAATACTAAAATATGAAAATGATTCAGTAAGTGCAGGAACACCCATATTGGAATTGGATCACCAACTGGAAGATGCAAAAGTGAAACAATTGGGCAGTGAAGTGGTGACGCAGGCAGCCCAGATAAAAGGCGATGAGGCAAGCATAGGAGAATTTCAGGCAAAATCTGAAAATGCCGTCACGGAACTCCTGCGAATGCAGAGATTGCTGGCTAAAGGAGCTGAAACACAGCAAGCAGTAGATGATGCGACTACCGGTTTAAAGTCTTTTCAATCCAATCTGAAAAGGTTACAGGCTGGTGCCGACGTTTCAAAAAGCCGGTTGAATGAGACAAAAGACGCGCTTCATCTTGCACAACTTGAAAGGGACCAGAAAATAATTATATCACCTGTGAATGGCAGGATATTGGAGTTAACCGTTCTGCCAGGTGGTTCTGTGGATACCCAGAAATCATTTGCGCAAATTAGCCCTGAAGGTAAAATAATTGCAGTATGCGAGATTGATGAGATGTTTGCAGGAAAAATTGCAGTAGGCCAAAAAGGACGAATCCGAAATGTCGGCTCTCTCGACACCCTGTCCACCGGAACTGTTTTTTTTGCCTATAGCTTCCTGAAAAAGAAATCTTTGTTTACTGACCAGTCGGGTGAAAAGGAAGACCGGCGGGTAAGGACGATAAAAATGTCGCTCGATCAGCCCGAGAAATTACTATTGAACGCGAGAATTGAATGTGTTATTGACATTTCCGGCAAACTTAAAAAATAAGAAAATGATAAAAATTGCCTGGAAATTTATACGGTTTGACAAAGCGAAGAGCATCGGGGTCATAGTTGGTATTCTAATAAGTACCTTTTTGATAGGCCAGCAGCTTGGTACGTTCCTTTTTCTCTCGGGTCTGATGGGTGCTTTGGCATCTGATGTAAAAGCAGATATCTGGGTAGTTGACAGCAAGACGAATGATGTTAACCAATTAGGCAGGCTGGATGTACGAAATCTAAGGGCAGTGCAGAGCATTAATGGTGTGAAGGAAGCTTTCCCATTGCTGATTGCCTCGGCTGCATGCAATTATAAAAATGGTACCAGTGGTGCAATATCGCTGATTGGGGTAAATTCCAATCACCTGTTATCTGTTCTCGATAAAGGTAAAATAACGGCAGGAAACACCTCCGATTTGCAATTGGATGGGGCGGTAAGCGGAGAATATTTTGAAAAGAAGAATTTAGGTGGAAATATTGACCTTGGAACCGACTTTGAAATAAATGGCAAACGAGCCTTTTTTGTATTGCAAACAAAGGATTTCAGGGGTTTTGGCAGCAGTTTTTGCGTTACCACCATCGAACGGGCACGATTCTATTCCAACCAATCCGTCAATAATATCAGCGCTGTTTTAGTCAATCTCGAACCGGGACAGAAGGTAGATAAAGTTGTCAATGATATCAACTCTACCATTTATGGCGTTCGTGCATGGCCATCGAAGAAACTTGCTCTATCGTCGGTCATGAAGATACTCATGAGCAGCGGAATTGCCTTAAGTACCGGAACGCTGATCATCTTTGCCCTGATCGCAGGATTTTTCATCATCGGATTAACCATGTATTCTTCTGCGCTCGACCGGTTGAAAGATTATGGCACACTGAAAGCAATTGGAGCAGGGAATAAGTACATAAGCCGTTTAATTCTGACGCAGGCGCTGATATTTTCAATTGTTGGTTTTTCAATTGGGTTATTGCTGCTGGAGGGATTCAGAAGAGGTGTCGAACGGTCAGGTTTGATCTTTTCATTCTCTCCCCTGATGTTGCTGGTAATGTTCGGAACCATATGCCTGATATCATTGAGCGGGGCATCATTTGCCTTAAGCAGGATCAGAAGCGTAGAACCGGCTACAGTATTCAGATAACCACACAATAATTTATAAGATGAACGAGGCGTTACAAAAATCAATACTTCTCAAATATTCTAAACTATGTCAATAGATTATTCATTTAAATGGGTGATTAAAAAAATCAGTAAGAAAGGCATGATTTGTTGTATGCAAAGAGGAAACTCTTTCATTGTCATCGCCATACTACTACTGTTATCTGTTACTTCCCAAAGCCAAAATACACTGACTTTAAACCAGGCAATCAACAATGGATTTTCCAACAGATTGAATATCCAGGCAGGAAAATCTGACCTTCTGATCCGAAGGCTTCAGACGGAAGCATTGTATAGAAAATATTGGCCGCAAGTTTCATTGGAATATACTTATTTATACAATCCTATCTTACAGACTTCCATTTTGCCCATTGGCATTTTTAATGCTGCCTACCCTGCTGATGCAACCATGAGTATCAAGTTTGGGACTACATGGTCGCAAACTGCCGGAGTAACTGTGATACAACCATTGATCGATCTATCCATACCAAGGCATATTGATGAAGCTAAATTGCAGGAAAGAATTACGGCAGCTTCGCAGGGACAATCGGAATATGAACTTGCCTTTACGATTGCGCAAACGTATATCGAAATCAGTTTGCAGGAATCAAAAATCATATCAGCCATTGCTGACACGAACAGAACATTTATAAGCTATAAATTACTCTATGATAAATTTGATGAAAGACGTCTGTTAAAATCCGATCTGAATAAGTCGTTGATCAACCATAACAATGTCCTGCAACTTTTGAAGGACGCCCAATCCGAATTGATTGAAGACAAAGTGTACATGTTGTTTTTAACCGGTGAGACCGCTGTAGAAAGGTCTGACTTTGCCATTGATACCAGCTATACAAAACTATACAAATTGACCATATCGGGTATACCACCTGCGACCAAAGCCATACCTGAATTGCTGCAATTGGAATTGCAAGCACAACTGGCAGGCGAGCAGACAAAATCAGAAAAGGCGAAGCATTTGCCGGTCTTAAGTATGAAAGGATTTTTAGGAGCCAATCAATACACGAATAATTTTAACCCAATTGAAGCCAATACATGGTTTGGTCTTAGTTATGTTGGCATCGATTTGAAATTCCCCCTGCTTTTCGGTGAAAATTTGCAAAAAAACATCCGGATACTTCAGTTACAGACCAACCAATACAATCAACAAAAGGCCGATAAATCAGCTCTCTATACCAAGGATGCAACTACTTCAAAATTGAAGATGGAACGTGTAATGTCGCAACTTGCGACACAGGAAGCAAACCTTGCACTCAGTTCTGAATCCATTGCCATCACCCAGGCTCGTTTCGCAGAAGGGCAGGAATCTGCATCAGCATTGAACCTGGAGGAAGCAAGCCTTCAAAGCCTAAAGGCAGAATATAGGATGAATAAAAAACAGTTGTGGAATAGTTGGCTAAACTACCTGAAGGCTTCCGGGCAACTATCCGTTCTGTGGAAATAAATCATCACATCAACTGACTCGTCCTTATTTTATTCAGTCTTTCTGTAAACCTATTTCAGGACTAGTCGGAATGAACAATCCGGAACTTTCAAGCCATTTAGCCAACATTTGTTAGAAAATCAGTAATCTTTTGTAAATTAAGAGTCTTATACTAAACTGACAAATGAATCATTATGAAGTTAGCTAAACCAATCATTTTCGTATTTGTACTACTACTTATTTTTAATGGTTCAAAAACTTTCGCCCAGGAAGCTTCTGATCAAAATAAGCCCAAAACACTCACAGAGTTAAAAAACTCCATTCAAAAAATTTTAGAAGAAACCAAAACGCCGGGTGCGGGTGTAGTACTGGTATCCGGCGATGAAACCATCCTACTCGAAGGGTTTGGTAAGGCAGATATTGAAAATAATATCGATGTGAATGAAAATACCATGTTCAGGCTTGGTTCCATTTCAAAAATGTATGTGGCTCTGGCCATTTTGAAATTACAGGAAGAGGGGCGTTTAAACCTGAAGGACAAAATAAGAGATTTGATTCCGGAAATAGAATTCAATAATCCCTGGGAAGACAAATTCCCCATCCGGATTGAAAACCTACTTGAGCACACCACCGGATGGAGTTACTGGCATTTTGCAGAGCTTGGCAACGATGACCCAAAGCCTAAAACACTCAAGGAGGCGCTTGACTTTTGTCCGAAGGCAAGAACTTCAAAGTTTATTCCGGGAACACGTGTTCAGTATAGCAATGTCGGCACAAGTGTGGCAGCCTATATCGTTGAAAAAGTTTCAGGGATGACTTTTGAAGACTACGTGGATAAATATTTATTTAAACCAATGGGAATAGAACATATGACCTTTCTGCAGTCTGAGCAATATAAAAAATCGGGTGCAAAACTGTACGACAACGGAATTAAATTAAAGTACTTCAACATCCTCTATCGTCCTTCCGCAGCGCTGAATGGCTCACCAAAAGAGATGGTGAAAATGATTGAGTTCTTTGTTCACAGAGGCAGAATGAACAACTATCAAATATTGTCTGATTCCTCATTAAAAAGGATGGAAAGATCGGAAAGCTTGCCAACATTGTCCAAATCAGAATTGTACAGTCGGTTAGGATTATCCAATAGTGGCAGTTCCTACCATGGTTTTATTTATTACGGACATGGAGGAAGTGTTCCAGGAGGCAATGCAGATTTTGGATATCTTCCACAGTACAACATGGGATATTCGGTCATGATCAACGGTGGTGAGGAAGAGGTAGTATCCAGAATCGCCGGATTGATCAAATACTATCAAACAAAAGACCTAAAACAGAATCCAATTGAAATTGACAACACAACGTATCCCATAACGATAAATCCATCGGGGTTCTACACAATCATTGATCCTCCAATTGAACTTTATGGTGTTCTTGAGCGCATTAAAAATGTCCACAGGGTGTGGATCAAGGATGATACGCTTTTTGTCAAGCGACTGATGGATGGAGGTTCCCTGGCAAAATATATTCCTGCGGGCAATAATGAATTCAGATCTGTTGAGACCAAACAAATTTCCCTGATTTTGAGAAATGATCCGCTTGTAGGCTATACGATTGGCAATAATTTAAAAAAGATACCCCCAATATATGCTTACATGCTGATTTTTATGTTTTTCTCGTTTTTTATACTGCTTGCCAGTACCATTATTTTCGGGTTACTGCGTACGCTTGTCTATTTGATTGGGAAACAAAAAAACAAAACAGCATGGTGGATTAGCCTGTGGCCGGTTATCACAAATTCTTTCATTTTCATCGTATTGATTACCTATTCACTAACAGTAAGGACTAGATATGACTCGTTCCAAATACTGGGAACCGTCAACCCGATTTCAGTCCTGTTTTTTATATGCGGTATCTGTTATGCATTGGCAGCCCTCTGGTCGGCCCATTACATTTTCAGGAACCGTCGTGAAAAAATGTCCAAAATTTTATATTACCACTCAGCACTGGCGGCAGTTATGAATTTAATTTTCATGCTGTATTTTATCAGTAACGGACTAATTGGTATTCCAACCTGGCTATGAGCAATTTAACAACACTGCTGAGGGTGAAATTGATGGTATAACCCCGGATTTTAGTTTATAACACAAACCAACTAGACTGTACTGATTTTACTCTTTCAAGTTCAGAAAAGCGTTACAACTTAATTTTATTAGTCCCTGTTTTTCTTTTCTTTAAAGATCTTCATTACCTTTACAAGAGAGCCTTTAGCAAAATCAACATATGATCGGATCACTTCAAAAGATTCATTCAGGTACCAAAGTCCATGACATAAAGGATGTTTGCAGACTTGGGAGATTTTTGCTGTTGATAGCTATCATCTCCTGCAATACCATTGGTTATTCACAAGTTGTCAGAGGAACGGTTTTGGATCAAAGCACAGCCAAAGTGATCCCGTTTGCATCCATTTATTTCAGCGGCACAACTTTGGGCACTACTTCTGATGAGAATGGCTATTTTGAATTGAATCATCTGAAAGACTTGTCAAATCCGCTCACAATAAGTTCTGTAGGTTTTTATTCTATAACTCTGACTAATTTTTTAACGAATGAAAAGTTAACTGTTGAACTGAAACCCAAAATATTTGATCTTCCGGGCATTGAAGTATCAGGAGATAAAAGCAGGAACATCAGGAAAAAATATTTCCCGGTATTCCGGAATGAATTTCTTGGAAAGAAAATCGACCCAAAACAATGCAGGATTATCAATGAAGAGGATATCATGCTCCTGTTTGATCGCAACCGTAAAGTTTTAAAGGCATTTGCCAACCGTCCGATTCGGATTCAAAATGAACAACTGGGATATGATATCAGCTATTTTCTCGATAGGTTTGAATTTTCATTGACAGATAAATCATTGATATTTACGGGTAATTATATTTTTACTCCTGTCATTGCCAAGGACAGCATACAAAAGGAAGAATTCGAAAAAAACAGGTTCAATGCCTATCTGGGATCCAGAATGCACTTGTTCAGGACACTCTGGGATAATAGTTTTGAAACTTCCGGTTTTATTGCACTGAATATCAAAGGTGTGCCTATCCCTCCCAAAAAACTGAGAATTGGGTCGATAACCTCCGGAGACGGTGTTCAACTAAAAATCCTTTATATGCTGGGTCCTTTTGGCGTCTACTATAAAATACCCACGAGATTGACAAGTATGACGGTGCAGAATGGAAATATCATTTTTGACTGCAATGGCTATTTTGACCCGATGGACGTAGTTTGGGAAGGCTACATGGCAAACAAACGCATTTCAGATCTGTTGCCATATGAATATGTTCCTGAAACCAATGCATTTGAAATAAGCAAATAGTCCAAATAACCTATCGCTTTTACACAAATTTCTCCTCGCTCCGTCAGGCGTGTTCCGAAAGAATCTTTACCTTTGGGAGATTACATTCACACACAGGGAAAACTGTTAACTTTCTATCAATTTAATCTGCTGATCATGCAAAAACCCATCCCCAAGAAAAAATCACCCAACCGCATTGCCATGGGCGTCTCTCTCGGACTGGCTTTCGGCGCTGCAATAGGTTGTGCCATCGGTTTTGCCACAAAGAACATCGGACTGTGGCTGCCTGTTATGACCGCCTGCGGAGTAGCCATGGGTGTCGCCATCGGAACCGCCCTTGAGACAGGCGAAAAGCCCAAACCAACACGACCGAAACGCAGGGTGTGAATTAACCCTAATCTTTTCAACAAATGAACGGGAAAAATTTGTTCAGAGTATCACTCATTATTACTACCATACTCAATGTAGTCGGAGTCATTTGCAAGATACAGCATTTCCCCTATGGAGGACTTCTCTTGGGGATCAGCGCACTGGCAAGTCTGGGGTTTGTCATCCCCGGACTGGCAGATGTGTTTGATAAAGTCAAATACAAACTGAATGAAAAGCTGATGTGGACAGTTGGATTTATCTTTCTTTCCTGGATTGCAGGAATCCTGTATTGGCCTGAGTTCAAAAAGGGAAGAGCCAATTAATTGCAAACGATGTCTTTTAACCACAAAGGGCACGAAGGAAAACACAAAGGACACAAAGTAATGAAACAGACTTCGGGTCCATCGTGCGTACTTCGTGTCCTTTGTGGTAAAATACGAATAACGACAATGAAAATTACATTTTTTTTTAGCCTACTGCTGTTTATAACAAGCGTATTTGGCCAAACCAGGCAGGTTTGCTTTAGTTTCGATGACCTTCCGGTGGTTGGCTATGGAATTACAGACACAACTTACCAAAAGCAATTGACTGACAGGTTGGTTGGTGCATTGGTCAAAAACCGGATCCCTGCCATCGGGTTTGTGAACGAGAAGAAGATGTACGAAGCCGGACAAACAAGTCCATACCAGGAAAAATTATTGAAGAGCTGGCTTGACCACGGACTGGAGTTGGGCAATCACACTTATTCCCACCCCGACTACAATATGGTCACCTACCGCGAATTCACAGAAGACTTGCTGAAAGGCGAAACCCTTATCAGGAAACTGCTCCATGACAAGGGGAAGGCGCTTAAATATTTCCGTCACCCTTTCCTGCATGTGGGTCCGACCAAAGCGAAGGCTGACTCGCTGGATGCCTTCCTGGCTTCGCATGGTTACACGACAGCGCCTGTGACCATCGACAACGAGGATTACCTTTTCGCGCTGGCCTACCACCGTGCAAATATCAAAAAGGATACGGCGCAGATGAAAAGGATTGGTGCAGATTTCCTCGTGTACATGGAGGCCAAGATGAAATACTACGAAAAGCAATCCATTGTGCTGTTCGGGAGGGAGATTCCGCAGATACTGCTGCTGCATGCCAGTCTGCTCAATGCCGATTACACGGATGCCCTCGCGGCAATCTTCCGAAAGAACGGATATGCCTTTGTGAGTATGGACAGTGCGCTGAAGGATACTGCCTACCGGACAGAAATAACCGTATACGGCAAATGGGGCATCTCCTGGATAGACAAATGGGCGCTGTCGCAGGGCAAGAAAGGGGATTTCTTCAAGGAGGAGCCTGTTACGCCGGAATACATCAACAAACTGTCAGCACAGTAAGCCATGCCAACCCTTTACCTCGCACGCCACGGACAAGACTGCGATAATGCTGGTGGAATATTGAACGGTCGCCGCGACATGCCGCTCACGGCCATCGGGGTGGACCAGGCGGGGCAAGTGGCTCGGAAAATCAGGGAGACCGGGATCCGGTTCGACAGGGTCTATTGCTCGCCGCTGCAAAGGGCACTCCAGACTGCAACCATACTCACTACGATCCTGGAACTGGATCCACCGGAAAAAATGGATCTCCTGATTGAGCGCGATTTCGGGGTGATGAGTGGAAAACCTGCAAAGGAAATCGAAGCCCTTTGCGCCCCTGATATCCTAAAAACGGAGAACATCACTTATTTTCTGTCGCCCGAAGGGGCAGAAACCTTTCATGAACTGCTGGAGAGGGCACAAAAGCTGCTCGACATTCTTCGTGCCGATTACCGGGATGAAACCTTGCTGCTTGTGACTCACGGTGATTTCGGGAAGATGCTGTATGCCGCCTTTTACGGACTGAAGTGGCAGGAGGTGCTGACGCTGTTCCATTTTGGAAATTCGGAATTGCTGTTGTTGGAAGATGGAACGAAACCGGAGAAGAGAAAAGTATTCGGGATTCAGCAGTTTAATCAGTGAAAAATGAAAAATGAAAAATGAAAAAT
>CAIUUO010000207.1 GCA_903902325.1 uncultured Bacteroidia bacterium | reverse complement strand
TTATTTAATTTTTGTTTTTAAAATAATGACATCAAATTTCAAATAAATATTATTGAGAAAATGACAATTTGCAACTAATATTAGTTACATTTGTAGCGTAAACAGTTAAAAATGGGAACAAAGGAAAAACTGGTCGAACGGTTTAAACAAGAACCCAAAGATTTTACATTTCAAGAACTGACACGTCTGTTTCAGATTCTTGGATTTGAAGTGAGTCAAATGGGGAAAACATCCGGTTCGCGAGTTGAGTTTGTCAATAAAGAAAATGAACTCTCATACGGCGCTCATAAACCGCACCCAGACAGTGTGATAAAAAGCTATGTGATGAAGCAAGTTTTGGAATTTCTAACATCAAACAAAATTATTTAACTCATATTATGGGATCTTTAAAATACAAAGGGTATTCAGGAACTGTAGAGTATAGCGAAGAAGATAACTGCCTTTTCGGAAAAGTCATCGGAATGAGCAAAAACGTCATCACCTACGAAGGCAAAACAGTGGAAGAATTGAAAACTGATTTTGTAGCAGGTATCGACTTGTACCTCGAAAGTTGCCAGGAGCAGGGAATAAAACCACAAAAACCATACAGCGGATCACTGAATATCCGGATTCCATCAGAGGTCCACAGTCAACTGGCACTAAGGGCCCAAATGACCGGACGCTCCATTAATGCGATCATAAAGGATCTGCTCACAAATCGGCTGAACCAGTTAAATGCATAATGGCTGAGGCATCATCTTATGGCTGATAGCGTAATAATTCGCAGTCAATTAACACAAATTTATTTCAGGATAAAGAATATTAAAATCCGCACTAAATCCCAACTTTTATTTTAGCCGTGTCAGTCGTTTGGTAATCCACTGTCGTCCTGAACGTACTCCAAAATATCACCTGTTTGACAGTTCAATGCCTTGCAGATTGCCTCAAGCGTACTGAACCGTATGGCCTTGGCCTTGCCTGTCTTCAGTATGGAAAGATTGGAAAGCGTTAATTCAACTCTTTCAGATAGTTCATTCAGCGACATCTTCCGCTTAGCCATCATCACATCAAGATTTACTACAATTGGCATGGCTTAAACTGTTAGGTCGTTTTCTTCCTGAATTTCAATTCCCCGCTTAAAAATTTGTGCAATGACATAAAGTGTAACACCCATGAACAACCACACATCGGCCCCTCCCAGGCGCAAATATTGAATATCGGGCATTTTGACCCCTTGCTGGACTAGCCATTCGGTATATCTGACTCCCCAAAAGGAGAACATGCCTATTCCCAAAGCTAAATAAGATACTTTAAAAATAAAACTTCCCATTTCCCTGGTGAAAGGCTGGGACATGTTTATTTTTTTGTCGTGCAGTATTTTTACAATCAGGTAAAACAAAATGGCCCTCATGATGGCCACAATGCTCATCAGCAACGTCACGACGAAGAAATACCCGGGGTCGTAATTATAAAGAGCCGTCAAATCGACTTCCTTCCAAATGAATTGGGAATGCTCAGGCTTGAGCGCCAGGGTAAAAATGGCATTGAATACAATTCCGCCGGCCTCCGTGCTTACTCCAATGAATATGATCCAAGAAAAGACATACAATATTTTCAGTATTTGCTGTGTACTAATTCTAATTTCCATGATGTTTTAGTTTATAAATAATTCTGCAATTATAATAATTATTTATCGTTTATCAATAATTATTTGCTTTTTAGCGAAATTTTTTTCATAGTATAAGAGACTTATTAAATTTATATTATTCAGGACTATTTGGCATTTCCTTCGTGAAATCTTAGTGTCCCGACACATCGGGACACAAAGAATTTCGTAAAAATTTAAACAGTCTCTAAAAGAAATGCTACCAGGTTGATTTTGGGGGTTTGTTGCTCAATAGTGTAGGGGTAATTAAGAACCTGGATATCACAAATCAAACCATGAACCCTAAGCAGTTGCAAACGTCCAGGTGATTTTCGATTGCGCTATTTTATATATTGGCTCCTTTCGTCCACCCTTCGACTTCGCTCAGGGACCAGATTACTGACAATACTGTCACTCTTACTCTACCGCGGACGGTGGTCTCCACGCATTCTGCAACCCCGGGTTCCGCTCCGCTCCACCCGGGGCTATTAACATTTAACCCCTTCGGGGTACAACCCCAAAGTTGCATTCTTCCCGTTTCTTCATTCTTACTTCATCTACTTTAATCTTTGGACAAGCAGGACACGCTGGACAATCATCTTATACGACCCCTTCAGCAAACTCAGGAACATCAAAATCAGGGTGCATCATTCGGGAGTTGCGCTCTCCTAGTCTCCCAGTCCCATTGTCTCCAAGTCTCTTTTTCCGTCCCCTCGTTTTGTCCTCGGCAGAAACGCCACAATCACAGCCCCCATCAACGCCAGCCCGATCAGGAAGATGAATCCGGTTGCATAGCTTTTTGTTGCAGTATTATACAGATGCCCAACCAGCATCGGGAAGAGCGATTCGGCGATTCCGTCCGCAACGAGGATGATGCCCATGGTCCTGCCAAGGGCTTTCAATCCGAACAGATCTGCAGCCATCAAAGGGATAATCATGTAATCGCCTCCGAGTCCGATCCCGAAAATCACGGCGAAAAGGTATATCCTACCGGGGAAATCGGGAACCAACAACAGTGGGATCGTGCAGGCAACAATCAGGTATATCAGGATCATCACATACTTCCTGTTGATCAAATCGGCCAGGAATCCCATCAATACCCGTCCGGCCAGGCTTGAGAACATCAGGAAAGAGGCGACCTGAGCCGCATTTGTTTGTGAATAATCCAGGTCCCGCAGGTAAAGTTTAAGATGCTGGACAATACTTCCAACGGCTCCGATGGAGCACATGCTCCCGAAAGCGAGCAGATAAAAATTCGGATTACGGAGAATCGTTTGGATGGGAACTATCGCGGTAGCTTTTGTCTTTTCACCTGTTTCTTGTGCTTTGTCTTTGATAAACCAAGCCATTGGAAAGGCGATCAGGATGACCAGAACTCCCAGCGAAGCGAGGGCCGTGTGCCAGCCGAGGTTTTTCTCAAGTCCGGCAGAAATCAGCGGTACCAATGCCCCACCTGTTCCGATTCCCAGATAGGCAATACCCATTGCCTTGCCCCTGTTTTTATCAAACCACCTGGATATCAAAACCTGGCATGGCAGCGGGCCACCAAAGACATAACCCAATGCATTAAAAATATAAAATAGGTAAAAGAAGCCCAACGAGTTAGATAAGCTGAGCCCGATCAATGCTACTCCGGCGAATAAGGCACCTGTCAGCATCAGTTTTCGCGGACCATAAGAATCGATCATCCAGCCGGCCAGAAAACCGAAAAGTGGGGCGACCAACAATTTTCCAAGCGCATTCCCTGATGTAACCACCGACCTCGACCAACCAAATTCCTTCGTCATGAAGTCATAAAAGAAGGGTGGTCCGTAGAGGGCAAATCCCACGATGGCAAACAGTGCCAGAAATGCCGTGGCCAGGATGTATGTCTGGGAACTGCGCTGTCTGCCGGATATGGTGGTATGTTGTATACCGGTCATTTTATCTAAAGTTGCAGGTTACAGGTTACAAGTTAATTCGGTCAATCAGGATTCACGATCGGCTAACAGCCAATAGCTAACAGCTAACTGCTTTTCACTTCAAACCTTGCAACTAAGATAGGAGATTTGTAAACAAGTTCAACCTGTGGAGCGCTAATTCTCAACCTTCTTGCCTGCCGTGAGTGTTCTGCCCTTGTAGGCGGCATAATCCAGCGGGTATTTGTACACGCGGAAGACAGAATTCATCAACTCGCCGGCACGGGCAGCATCAGTTGGGATGGTTGCCCCCTGGGTCATTGGACCCGTAGCCGAAACCGGACAAATGTATTTCCAGACGATTTCGCCGGCGGAGGTTACTTCAATGAACTGACCCACTGTTCCTGAGCAAATGATGGTATTGCCATTGGGCAAACGGTTTGCCCCTGAAATATTTTCCGAATACAGTGGATTGGCCGTTGTTCCCTTGTAGAACCAGGTATAAGTGGCTGGTCCTGTAACGGTTCCTGCTACCATGGTGTAATTTCCGTTTGCATCGACCGCAGGAGTAAACTCCTCAGCTGTTGAATAATCGCCTCTGCCAAGACCATTGTCGAAGCAGGTCAGGTTTCCGGCTCCCGGACAATCCGACTTGACCCATTCCACATCATGCTGCTGAAAGTACCTTTGGTCGCTCACGGTACCAGTTCTGTAGCATGCAGGATTTCCCCAGCGGTAAAGCAGGTCGCCTCCTTTGCCCCGTTTGCCGCCGGTATGACCCTTTGCTTCTGCAGTGGTTGTGCTGTGGTCGATAATCCAAACTTCGCTGTTCCCTCTTACGCTCAGGGCAATCTGGTCGAATGCCGGATTGTAATCGATCGAATTCATGTGATTCCAGAAGGATGGAAGCGCTTTCTGGTCGCCGGCGCAATCAACCAATTCAGGATGGGATTTGACCACACCGTAATTTAACTTGGTTGCATCAAAATCCTGGATCAGGTGATCCCAGGTATGCCATTCCCAGACAACTGTTCCACCAATCGGCAGGGTTGGTTTGATCTCAGCCACATAATCAGGAACCATCATGCCGTTTTGTGCAATATCAGGCTGGAATTTTGCGGGATTGAATCCTGCAGCAATGCATTCCGCATAGGTCTTTTTCTCAATCACCAGCATCAGGATGTTCCCGTTTGGCAGCCGCCTGATATCGTGATGCTGCATGTAGGTATCCGTCGAAAAATCGAGTTGCCAAACCAGGTTGTCATCCCAGTCGTACTCTTCGATTCTTCCTCCTTCACCGCCTCCGCTGCTCAGTTTCCCCTTGGTCATGCAGGAACGGAGAATGTGTCCGCTTTCGAGCAGGTACACAGACTGTCCCGGGGGATACTTACTGGCCGACCACTGGTGCATGATGCGCCCGTCGTTGTTGATCAGGTAGGTTGCCGTGTATTGTTTGGGCGCAAAAAGCAGATATCCCTGGTATGCCTTGGTGGTATTGAGTATCAAACCCATGTTGTTGGTGCTCGTACCCGGATCTGTCACGACAGGATCTGTCGTGGTGGTGGTATCCGTTGATGGTTCATCGGATTTTTTGCAAGAAATGCTGATTAAGCCACACATCACAATGAGTAATGTAATTTTTGAAATTAGGTTCAATGGTTTATTCGTTTTCATTTTGATGGTATTAATATATTTTTTCATCCTACTGTTTTCAATATTCGCTCCTTTCTTCCGCCCTTCGACAGGCTCAGGGAGCCACTTTAGGGAGTCGCACTCTCCCAGTCCCCCAGTCTTTTTAAGTCTCCAAGTCGTCCACTCGTCCAAGTCGTCCAAGTCTTCAGGTCATCCTGTCCGCCATTCGACCCTTCGACTACGCTCAGGGACCGGGTTCATCACTTACAAGTCAAGAAATGCCTTCGGCTCCGCTCAGGCACACGGGAGTCGTATTCGCCCCCTCTCCCCCTCGCCAAGTCTCCCCCTTGTTCCTCAGTTCCTCGCTACCCTGAAACCTACATGGTACCAGGGATGATTGGGATCCTGTGGTCCGCGGTAATAGGAAGGATTGCGGTTGGAGACTCTGGAATGACCGTCATCCACTCCGGATATATTGTCTCCATTGTACCAGTTGCCACCGCGCATTCCCCGGTAGGCCTTTCCGTCAGGCATTACAAAGCCAGTGTCCGGACCTTTGGGATTGTCGTAAGGACTTGAACTATAATAATTCTGTCCATACCAGTCGTTGACGAACTGCCAGACATTGCCTGCCATATCGTACAATCCGAAACCGTTGGCCCCGTCTGAAGTCTGGTAGGAAGTGGCTGTGCCCGGCCAATTGTAGTCCGATTTTTGATGTAGTTTTCCATCGTAGAACCCCACCGGTGTCGTGAACGGATAGCCTGCTTCACTTGTTCCTTCGTAGGGATCCTTCGAACCCGGCCAGTTTGCCCTGGTGATGTCCGTATTGTTTCCCCACGGATAAATGAAATAGGGATTGGTTTTACCTCCCCTTCCGGCAAACTCCCATTCCGCCTCCGTCGGAAGCCTGTAACCCGTTTTGGTAAAGTCACAAACAGCGGTTTTCAGGTTATAGCATTCGGTTAGGTTATTCTGACCGCTCAGCCAGTTACAATAGGCTGCCGCACCGCTCCACATTACGCCCACCACCGGATGGTTCGCCCTGAAATCCTTGATTGAAAAGGTTTTGCCGTCATACCCAATGCTGTAATAAACCGCATACTGGTAGGTGTAATAGTAAATTTCAGAACTCCCGGCAGCATATACAATGTTGTTCTTCACTTCGATCAAACCCTTGCCAAGCGCAGAATTCAGGTAGGCAAGGTATTGCTGGTTGGTTGTCACTGTTGCCGCCATTTTGAAACTGTTCACCTTTACCTTGTGAATGGGAAGCTCATCGCTGGGATGGTTGGGATCGACGAATCCGAAATGATCGCCCATGTCAAATTCGCCGGCCGGTATCTGGACTTCAGTGAAGGTTGTATTCGGTGTCTGTACCGGATCCTGGATTATAGTTTCCCCTGATTTTTTGCAGGACGCATGCAGCAAAAAGAAAATGGTCAAAACCTTGACTAAAAGCGTTTTCATCTTGTAGTGATATTAATTGATGGTATAAGAGGCTGCTATATCTCCGTTTTTGGCGTTGGCGTTTTCTTCGGCAGGCAGGAGTGTCTTGACATAATCCACCTTTACACTGGAACTCGTGACAGACACCAGGATGTATCCCCTTCCGGGAAGAATCACCCCTTCCTTGTAACCATAATCTGCCGCCGAAGTATTGGTTATGTTACGGTTTGATGGTTGGGGACATTCCTGGTAAACGATTCCGTCCTTGTCCTGTTTGTCATAAAAGTGATCGTGACCATGAAAAAAGATCGTTGCCTTGTTCTCCTTCATCAGGGTGTGTATCGGTTTTCCCCAACCCGGCCGGTATTTGTCGAAACCGGGTGTTCCATCCAGGTTATTTCCGCCTTGTTCGAAGAAGTCAACGAACTCAGTACCACCACGGGCATCATTTCCATTACCGCCAACCAGTTGATGGCAGAAAATAAACTTGTATTTCGCCTTGCTTGTGGTAATTGCTGTTTTGAACCAGTTGTACTGGTCTGCGCCGAGTGTCCATCCCCAGCCGGGTTTGGCCGTTGTATACCAATAGGGATCCAGCACGATAATCTGTGCATTTCCCCATTCAAAGGCATAATAATTCTTGCGAAGACCCACGAAATTTTCAGATTTTGTATTTCCGCTGTAGAAAGCGTTTGGTGCCGGGTTTGGATAGTACAGGTTTCTGGTGTTTGAAGTCATCACGGGAAGGCTGGTGGCGGTACCGTTCAACAACCATCCAAGTTCTCCTTCATGGTTTCCGATTACCAGGTAGAGAGGTACCGAATGACAAATATTGTCAAAATAGGATCTGAGAAGCAGATGACGGCCTGTTATTACGCTCTGAGTCTGGGTTGCCTGTTTTTCAGACATAAATGTATCGCCCAGGTCGATCAGGAAATCCGGATTTTTTGCCAGGATATTCTTCAAGGTAAGGGTATAGGAGGTAGTATCAGAATTGTCGTCCAGGTGCGGGTCAGCCTCAACGGCAAAGGTGAATGCAGTGCCGGAGCTCCTTGGCGTGTGGAAGGTATATTCCGGACCGGCCAGGAAAGTGGTTGACCCATTCAAACTGTATCGCGTTCGGTAGTAATATTTTGTATCAGTGGCCAGATTGCCCAAATCAACTTCGACCGGAACGTTTTTGGTAGCGGTAGTTGTCGTTGTTTTAAGGTTATAGCTACCGGAAGTTGTTCCATATTCCCAGTAAACCATTGCTTGTTGCGTAAAAAGGATGTTGACGGTGATGGAAGTGTTGGTTGGCCTGCCGAGAATTTCGGAAAAGGCTGATCCGTCGGTTACTGTCACATTTTCGGGAACCGATGCAGCAGCCTCTTCATGTTTATGGCATGCCGCAAAAATAACTGCCGAAAACAAAAAAAGTGTGGTTAAAAATCCGAAAAACATGGTCTGGTTGAATCTTCTCATAATTATTTGATTGAATAGGTAAATGCGACCTGATCGTTTTTATGGGTTCCATTCTCGTCCCGCGGCAACCAGGCCTGGACAAAATCTACCTTGACACCTGATGTTGAAACGTTCACCCTTAAATGCCCAGTTCCGGCCATCGTGTCTGATGTATAGGCATCCGCGTTTGCCAGCATGCCTATCTGGTAGGTTGAGTCGCTGGGCATGGGAACTTCCTGGTAAGTAATACCATCCAGCACCTCATGGGCAAAGAGATGATCATGGCCCTGGAAGAATATGTTCACTTTGTTGTCGACAAAAAGCTGATGGATGGGTTTGCCCCATCCCGGTCTTTGGGCTGCAAAACCGGATGTAATCCCATTTGCTTCGTAGCCGCCCCATTCAAAATATTTCGCAAGGGCAACGGCTCCCCTGCCTTCCCCCCGAACATGGTGTGCAAAGACAAACTTGTATTTTGATTTGCTTGCCTCCAGCGTACTTTTTAACCAGTTGTATTGGGTCAGTCCAAGTGACCAGTCCCAGCCCTCAGGTTTCGGGTTCGTTTTATTCTGGTAGCGGTACACATCAAGCACGACAAAAAGGGCGTCGCCCCAGGTGAAGGCATAATAATTCTCTGGTGCAGCAATGCCCCATGGTTCATTGTCCGTATTACCCGAATAGAAACTGTTTGGGAAGGGATTTGAATAGTAAAACTTCCGCCATAGCGTTCCGTTGATTGCCAGATTATTCGGTGGAGTCAGCCCCATGTAATAATTATTTTCACCTTCATGGTTTCCCAAACAAAAAAAGAAGGGAACTGAATTGCATAAACTTCCGAAGAATGGCCTGTAGAACTTATGCAATGCATCCAGTTGTGCCGAGGTTATCGTTGTTGGCTGGTGATCATCCCCGAAAGTATCCCCGAGTGAGAACATAAAGTCGGGCTTATCCGAAGCCTGGTTGTTCAGACAAATCTGGTAGATGCTTTGAACCCCCTTTTTGTCGTATAAATGCTCGTCTGCTTCGATGGTAAAGGTAAAGGTGCTACCGGGTACCCGCTGCGTCTGGAAAGTATGCTCAGAACCGGCCAAAAAATCAGTTACAGCTCCGCTAGCGTGGAATCTGGTTCTGTAATAATATTTTGTATTGGCAGTTAAACCGGTAAAATCAACTCTCAGCGGAGTATCTTTCATGGTTGAAAACGATTGTGTCTTCAAGGGATAGCTACCTGATGAGGTTCCGTATTCCCAGTAAACTTCAGAGGGCTGGTCGAAAAGGATATTCATGGAAACAGAGGTATTGGTAGGTCGCCCAAGGATAGCCGAAAAGCCCTTTTCATCCGATGATACTACCGTAGGCGGATCCTGACTTACAGATGCGCTACCCTTTGAACAGGCCGTTACCACGATGGCTGCAAAAAATATATTCCCTATTAATGCCTTGATTCCCATTTAGGTTATTTCTATCTATTTCAAAATATTACTATCTATTTCTGCTGTTTTAGTTCCCTCCTCCCCTTACAAGCATGACATTCTCCCTGATGGTTTTGTCGTTGTAGGAAACAATTCCGTAATCGACATTAATGTCCCATGCCCTGGTGGGCGTATTGACCTGGGAAGTCGAGCTCCAGTAATTACCCGACTGGATATTCGGAAAGAAAATTTTGTTGAAGGAAGGCAAAACCAGTTTTTCGTCGTTGAGCGACTGAATTTCCCGGATGTTTGGAACACGCCAGTCGGATTTCCCTGCAAGAGTTAAATTGGAGGCATACACAAGGGCATCTTCCCAGGTCAGTATGTTGGCATTTTGGATTTTCTGCCAGATCAAACCGGTATAATTATCAGTAATTGTCCCGTCTCCATTGTCCTTGAAGTGAATGGCCGGAAGTGTAAGTGCCATGGCAGTTCGAACTGCCCTGACATGGAATTTTTTGGTTCCGCCGGCGCTGATGGTTTCGGCTTTGGGATGAGCACCGATGCCACCTCCTGCGTTGGTGACCCAAATATTGGTAGAAAGGTCCGCTCTGGGGTCACTGGTCCACCAGTATTCTGCAACAGTTTTTGTAAAATAAACGGTGTTCAATGCCGGATTGACATTGTCGAAGACATTGATGCTAAAAAGCTCGTGAGAATTGGGCAAACGCCAGTCGTTGTGTCCCCCGGTTGTTAATGATTTGCAATATGGAGCGGCATTTTCGAAGGTCATTTCACCCCCGTCCGTTTTCTGCCACATCAATCCAGTATTGTTATCCGTTACGGTGCCATCGCCGTTGTCCTTGTAAGATGGGGCATGAAAATCGAAATCCGAGTCCTCTCCCTTGGTATTGGTATAGCTGATTGTCTGACCGGTATCCGGCAGGTAACCAGTGAAAACTGGATTGGTGACAGTAATTCCGGAATCTGAACTTTCCGCTTTTTTACAGGAAAACCCAAAAACAAATGAAAGGAATACCAGGAGACTCAGACTTTTCAATAATTTCCAAACATCGGCTGAAATCATAATCTGAAAAATTATCAGGTTTTGATGATATCAGCTTAGAAGATTAAAAATTAAAAATCTGGCGACTGATTAGCTTTTTTCTTCCTGGGTTGGTTCTGTGGCTGATTCTGTGGCTGGAAAAAATCACGGATTCCATTCACAAGATGCTGAAATTCTTTCAGTTGTTCGTCGGTACAAATATTCTTCAGTTTTTGAGATTGTTCGATTCGAAGCAGTTCCATTTTGTATTCATTGTCTGCTACGCGGCGTGCAATTTGCTGCAGGAAGGTCGTTTCCGTATCCGGACGAAACATCAGCACGTTCATGGAATCACGTCCGGCACGGATAAAACCTGTAATTTCCTGCTCCCTGCGGTTGAACTCTTCCCGCAATTTAAGCAGCGCTTCTTCCTGTTGCCTGGAAAGTCCAAGTTTATCTTTCAACACCTGGGTGGAGTTTTCTTTCCCTTTTCTCGGTTGACGATCTCCAGGTGCAGGTCGCTCATTTTTATCATACCAAAGGAAAGCCATGGAAAAAAGATTGAGCAGGATCAGGACAACGATGATCCGCACAAGAAACTTATTTCGCGTAAAAATGTCCATCTTCTTAGAATTTAGAGGAATTGGATGAAATCAGGTATTCGGACGCAATATTCCTCAGATTCGCAGCATTTTGCTGAGATCTTTCGTTCAGCCAACTCTTTGAAACAGTTAGCAGGTTGATGGCAAGAAGCAGAAAAATGGCATAAAGTACCCATCTTCCACCTGAGACAGGTTTCTTCGAGCCCTTTTCATCCAGGCGACGCAATAACCGTTCGTTCCACTCAGCAGATGGCTCAATGGAATTCAACCGTTCAAATTGCTCAAACAAGTTTACCTCTTTTTTCATGGTTCAATTACTTTGACGATATTCATTTTAAATTCTGGCGATGTTTGCTTTAAAAATGATTTCAGGTTTTGTTTGGCCCTGTAAATCAAGGAATCTACAGCGGTAAGCGAAGTCTGCATGATTTCTGCAATTTCCGTATTGCTGTATCCCTCTATTTTACTCAAAGTCAATGCAATCCTCTGACTTTCGTGCAGTCTGTTCAGTGCCTGCATGAGCTGCTCCAGCTCTTCATTTTGCTCTAAAAGATGGTCTGGCCTGTCGGTTCCGGATACAAGGTGGGCAATTTTATCAATGCCAAGTGTTTTGCCAATGGATGAGATTCGCTTTTTACGGGATTGCCTTTTTAATTCATCCAGTGATTTACTTACAGCAATCCGGTAAATCCAGGTACTCAATTTTGAGTCCTCCCTGAAATTTTTTACAGAATGATAAACCTCAACAAAGACCTCCTGCGAAATATCCTCAGCATCCTCCCTGTTGAGCAGAAACTTGTAGCAAATATTAAGTACCGTCTTTTGGTAGGACTCCACCAAACGGGCAAAAGCAGCATGGTTCCCGGTTTTTAGCTGAGTCAGTAAATCTGCTTCCGGTTCCATACCAGATTTGTATTGGCTTTGCTTCTCGCGATGTGGCTGAATCACTTGAATTTTCTGAGGCTGTTAGTTTCTCAATCCTGTACCAAATTACATATTTTGCCGAATGAAAATTACTTGCATCAGCAAAAACCCTCAAATTGATCGGACAAAATATTAATTTTTAAAAACAAGAACTATGCCACAAATCTTTCCTATCTTCACTTAATTTGTAATCTATAATTTGTAATTGACTTATGATTTACAACAATAAAAAGACCCTTTCCTTCCTGAAAAAATGGCTCTTGTTTTCTGGGCTGGCACTTCTTTTTGCCATGACCGTTGTGATTTTTCTTCAGCAATTTGAAATTCTTTTCAGCCTTGCTGCCCTGTTGATTGTCATGCTTATTTTCAACAGGATGCTCAATTTCAGTTTTATGCGAATACAATTGGAGAACAACTTTGTAATTATTCGGTATTATTCGCTTTTCGCCTTTGAGAGAGACTACCAATCCATAGAGTTCCCCGTTGCAAGCCTTCGGCAGGTCGTGGTTAAAAAATACCTGTTCGGACTAAAGTGGGATCTTCATCTTATCGTGAAATTAAAGCAGGGACTTGCAAATTACCCACCTATTTCTCTCTCAGCCTTACCTTTTTCCGATCGTGAAAAACTGGTTGAACTGATGAACAGCCTGATCGGAGGGAGGAAAGACTAAGAGATTGGGAGACTGGGCGAGCGCAACTCCCTTGTGCCTGAGCAAAGTGGTCCCTGAGCGTAGTCGAAGGGTTTACCAGACCTGGTGAGTGGACGACCAGGAAGAGTGGACGAAAAAAGGACGTGGAGACTAGGGGACTGGGAGACGAGTTGTCTAGTCCTGAAATAGGTTTACAGAAAAAGCAAACAAAAATCAGGACGAGTCAAGTGCAACTCCCAATTGCCTGAGCGCAGTCGAAGCGCGAAAGGTCCAAATGAATTCAGTGTTTTTACCCCGAAGGGGTTAAATATTAATAGCCCCGGGTGGAGCGAAGCGGAACCCGGGGTAGCAGAATTTGGGGAGTTCATCGTCCGCGGAAGCATGTCCAAAAATATTATATTATCATTTCGGACGAAAGGAACGAATTTAAAAAAGAAGCGCAATCGAAAATTGTAAATCCAAAATCGAACCCTTCGACAGGCTCAGGGACCGAATATGAATAAAAAATTTTGATATGAACAAGGTAGCATTGATCACAGGAGGAACCCGCGGCATAGGCCTGGGAATTGCCAAAGAACTTGGTATGGCAGGATTTAAACTGGCTCTTTGCGGTCAAAGGGAGGAAACCTCCATCGAACCGGTTCTTGAGGATTTGCGTGAACTTGGTTGCGAGGTAGCTTATTTCCGAAGCGATGTGTCCTCCCCTGAAGACCGCCCGAAACTTGTTGAGGCGGTGATGAAACGGTTTGGCAAGGTCAACGTCCTTGTCAACAATGCCGGAGTGGCTCCCAAGGAAAGACGGGATATCCTGGATGCGACCGAGGAAAGTTTTGAACATGTACTTCATGTCAATCTTCAGGGACCCTATTTCCTGACGCAATTAATTGCCAACCAGATGATTGGAATCAAGAAACACTTGCCCGAAGAGTTTTTCTGCATCATCAATGTCTCCTCCGTTTCAGCAACTGTTGCCTCTGTCAACCGGGGAGAATACTGTATATCCAAGGCAGGCATCGCCATGGCCACCAAATTGTGGGCCACCCGACTGGGCGAGTTTGATATCCCGGTTTATGAAATCCAGCCGGGTGTGATCCGGACCGATATGACTTCAGGTGTTCAGGAAAAATACGACCAGATGTTCCGGAATGGGTTGGCCATCCAGCAAAGATGGGGACTGCCCGAAGATGTCGGCAAAGTGGCCGCAGCTATGGCTACGGCAAGCATGCCCTATTCCACCGGGCAGGTGGTGATGGTAGATGGCGGAATGAGTATCCAGAGACTGTAATCGATGGGTGGCGCGGTTTCTAACCGCGTTGGTACTTTTTGCTAGAACAGCGATTGAAAATCGCTGCACCCTTACCCGCTAATCGAAAATTCAGTCGAGGCGAATGGGTGGCGCGGTTTCCAACCGCGCGGTGAGAAAGCGAATTCTAAGAATGCAGCAGTTGAAAATCGCTGCACTCGCACCAGGTCCCTTTCCATTGCTGCCATTCAGAAACCAAACCTGCTTTTACCGGGTTATATATGGTATATCTTATTGCGTTAAACAGATGCTTGTCATCCCCGATAGTGGTGTCGAAACTCTCTTTTTGCCACAATGGACCAGCTCTATGTTCAATTTTATTTATACTAATAGATGAGGATCGTTTAACGGATTGTAATACATCTTGTAAATATACTGGTCTGCCTTCGTCGCACTTCTCAAACAATTCAAAAACCCAGTGAACATGATTGGGCATAATGCAGTAGGCAATATTCTTTAATTTCTTTCCTTCCCAAAATTGAAATGCTTGAAAAAGAATCTCCATGTTTTCGGGTTTTGTAAGTTTAATTTGAGAATTGACCTGGGTATCCAGCAAATCGTCATAAGCCTTCAGATATTTTTTTCGCAAGGTATAATATTCTAATTTGAGCCTTTCAATCGCAATTTCTGAATCGTGTTTATTGGTTACACCGGATGATGATTCTGTAATCTTCGGCCCAAATCCTTCCATTTGAGATTTTATTAACGCTAATTTCTGAGTATATCTGATCAAAGCTTTTGGAGCAATGGCATTCCGCAGATTCCAGGTAATAAAATAGGCTTGACCCGGTTGTTGAAAATGAGGCAGCATATGGTGGTAAAATTCTTTCTTTTCCATAATCGATTTGACACATGATGTAATTTACAGAAAAAAATGAAGAAAAACGAATGGGTGACGCGGTTTCCAACCGCGTTATTGGGATTGGTACTTTTTGCTGGAACAGCGATTGAAAATCGCTGCACCCGTACCCGCTAATCGAAAATTCAGTCGAGGCGAATGGGTGACGCGGTTTCCAACCGCGCGGTGAGATGATGCACTTGGCGAGATCAGCGATTAAAAATTGCTGCACCCTTAGCTGGTAAAATGCGAACGGGTGACGCGGTTTCCAACCGCGTTATTGGGATTGGTACTTTTTGCTGGAACATCGATTAAAAATCGCTGCACCCGTACCCGTTAATCGAAAATTCAGTCGAGGCGAATGGGTGACGCGGTTTCCAACCGCGCGGTGAGATGATGCACTTGGCGAGATCATCGATTAAAAATCGCTGCACCCGTACCCGCTAATCGAAAATTCAGTCGAGGCGAATGGGTGACGCGGTTTCCAACTGCGTAATTGGGAATGGTACTTTTTGCTGGAACAGCGATTTGAAATCGCTGCACCCTTTCGACTAAAAAAATAGTTAAAAAAACTTAAAGCTATTGTGTGACTATAAATATAGTTGTATATTTGTTTTGAAGGATTGACAATAAAAAGTAAAAGTCATGCAATTAACAAAAGCAGAAGAACAGGTAATGCAGATCTTGTGGGATTTGGGCGAAGGGCTGGTCAAGGACATACTCGACAAGTTCGAAGAACCGAAACCCGCCAGAAATACGGTATCCACGGTAGTACGGATTCTCGAAAAGAAAGGATTTGTTGGGCACAAGGATTACGGCAAAGTATTTGTCTATTATCCGCTTGTGCTGAAGAAGGAATACTCCGGCAAGCAGCTTTTTGGATTGATGAACAACTATTTCAACAACTCCTTCCCTGCCATGGCCTCCTTTTTTGCCAGGGAGAACGACCTGACGATCAAAGACCTTGAACTTTTGCTCGAAGAGACTAAAAAGGAACTGGCTAAACGCAATAAAACCGAATAAGATGGAAGCAATCGGAATGTATTTGCTGAAGTCGGCCGCATGGCTGACAGGCTTCGCGCTGGTATATCTGCTGGTGCTGCGCAACGAGCATTTTTTCAGGCTGAACAGGGTTTACCTGCTGGCCGGGATCATCGCTTCCCTGCTGTTTCCCTTTTATACTTTTCATTACGCGGTCATTTTACCGGCAATAACTTCCTCCTTAGACATTGGAGAGTTGTCTGTTGGGACAGTCGTCCAGGAACAGGCATCACCGCTGACGATCTATTTCTGGATCTACCTGCTCGGCAGCCTGGCTTTCCTGTTTCGCCTGCTCTTCCAGACGTGGAAGATCATCCGGAAGTTGCAAAAGGCCGGATATGAGCGCTCCGGAGCCGTTAAACTGGTCCGCACCCCGGAATTTGTCTCCTCATTTTCATTTTTCTCTTTCGTTTTCGTCAATCCTTCAATTGCGACACAGGAGATGGAAGAGATCATGAACCATGAGCGGGAACACATTCAGCAACGTCACTGGTTCGATCTGCTGCTGGTCGAATTGATCTGCATCGTGCAGTGGTTCAATCCGTTTGCATGGATTTATGCCCATCTGATCCGTCAGAACCATGAATTTCTTGCCGACGAGAGCGCCCTGCAACGCACAGCCAATCCGGCCGTTTACCAGGCAACCCTGCTGAACCAGTTATTGGGAGTTCCTGTCTTCAGTCTCACCAATTCATTCAGTTACTCACTCAACAAAAAAAGATTTAAAATGATGAAAAAGAAAATAGATTCCCCTTTCAGGAAATTAAAGATGTTGCTGGTTTTGCCGTTTGTCGCGATGCTTTTCTATGCCTTCGCGGCACCGGAATATCGGTATGGAAGTGAAAACAGCAGCGTTGCGCCCGAAGGGAAAACGATGGACGTAAAGGGTCAGGTGCTCAAATCAGACGGAACAACTCCCTTATCAGGAACCTCCGTTATTTTGAGAGGATCTACACTTGGAACGATCACAGACAAGGATGGTAATTTCCTGCTAAAAGGGATTCCTGCCGACGGTGAATTGGTCTTCTCCTTTGTCGGATTCAGCTCAAAAGTCCAGAAAGTAGAAGAAAAGCCGATGAAAATTGTCATGGAAGTCAGCAAAGTCGGACTTGACCAGGTGACTTTAAATGGCAACGGGACTCCTCCACCTCCACCGCCACCACCGCCTCCAGCTGGTAATAAAATGTTACTTGACACTTCGAATCCGCCTTTGATTTTTCTGGATGGTGTCGAGATATCACAATCGGCTATGAGCAAAATTGATCCGAGCAATATTGAATCTATGAATGTGTTCAAGAATGAATCTGCCAAAGAGAGGTACGGAGACAAGGGAAAGAATGGGGTAGTTCTGATTAAAACCAAGCGAAAAGTTGGAGGTAGTGGTTCTTTTACAACAGCAGGTTATGATATTTCTAAGGGTAGACTTTCGCCAAAAGAAGTGGAACAGTTACAAGATAATGGGGTACCGACATTTATTGTTGACAGTGTTGGCAAAATTGTTGCCGGAACTGGAAAAGTACAAATTGTTTCTGCTGTTGGGAGTGACCCCGCAAAACTTCCGATGATTTTTCTGGATGGTATTCCAGTAACGAAGGATGAGATGGATCAGATCGATCCTGAGACAATCATTTCAATGACTGTCCTCAAAGGCGAAGATGCTGCCAAATATGGAGAGAAAGGGAAAAATGGCGTCATAATGATTACATCGAAAAATCCACCCTTAACTCTTCTTGACGGAGTGGCCATTGATAAAAATGCAGAGAACAAGATCGATCCTTTGACAATTGATCATGTAGATGTCCTAAGAGGTAAAAGTGGAACTAAATTTTATGGTGAAAAAGGCAAAAACGGAGTAGTTCTGATTACCACCAAAGCAAAAGCAGGAAAAGGAACAAGCACAACTCCTCCACCATCGCCACATTTTCCTCCCGTCCCTTCTACTGGGATTGACAATGTGAATCCTCCACTGATTTTTTTGGATGGAGTCCCGATTACGAAAGCTGCAATGGATAAACTCAATCCGGATACATTCGAATCCATCAATGTGTTGAAGGATAAATCTGCAACTGCTGTTTACGGAGAGAAGGGAAAGAATGGCGTAATTCTGATAAAAACCAAGACCAAGGCAGGCGATCCTGCCAATGCACCATTGACCTACTCATCCGAAAAAACTACCACACAAAATGGAACGACCGTGTTTGTTGTCGTGGAAGAGATGCCGGAATTCCCTGGTGGGGAAGAGGCCCTGCGGAAAATTATTGCAGAAACAGTCAAATATCCTGCTGAAGCTGCCAAGGAAGGCATTCAGGGCAAGGTATTTGTAACCTTTGTTGTAAAGTCAGACGGAACAGTTGCTGACGCTAAAATTGCCAGGGGCGTTCATCCTTTACTGGACAACGAAGCGATCAGGGTCCTCAACTTACTTCCGACATGGAAGCCAGGCAAACAGCGCGGACAAAATGTCAATGTGTCTTATACCATTCCGGTTCAGTTCAAGCTTGACGGAGACAAAAATGCCAAACAAGAGGCAGTCATGGTAACAAAAGTTAACGGACCAAGGCCGGACGGCGTATATGTAGTTGTGGAAGAGATGCCCGAATTCCCGGGTGGTGAGCAGGCTTTGCGCGAATTAATCGCCAAAACTGTCAAATATCCTGCCGATGCAATCAAGGAAGGAATCCAGGGGAAGGTATTCGTTACCTTCGTGGTTAAGTCTGACGGTACAGTCGGAGATGCCAAAATTGCGAGAAGTGTAAATGCTTCGCTCGACAACGAGGCCATCCGGGTAATCAATCTTTTGCCAAAGTGGAAACCCGGTAAACAAAAGGGAAAAGAAGTTAATGTTTCTTATACCATTCCTGTTATGTTCGCACTTGATGGCGGTAAATCCAAAGAAACTACCTCATCAGTGCCAGCTAAAATCAATGAAAAAGGAGAGAAAGAGGTCTTCATAGTAGTGGAAGAGATGCCCGAATATCCAGGAGGGTCAGTGGAGCTGCGGAAATTTATTGCCAGGTCTGTCAAATATCCTGCAGAAGCCCAGAAAGAGAAGGCTCAGGGTAAGGTTTATATCTCCTTTGTGGTAAGCAGCACGGGTAAAGTGGAGAATGCAAAAATTGAAAGATCAGTCAGTCCGGCGCTCGATGCAGAAGCCCTCAGAGTGATAAACCTGATGCCGGAGTGGAAACCCGGCAAGCAACGCGGACAAGCTGTCAGCGTCGAATATACGATGCCGATAGAGTTCAAACTGCAATAACTAGGATATAACTTTGAAAGGGGCCGCTTCAGATTAACTGGGGCGGCCTTTTTTTGTATTTGATTACTAGTCATTCAATTTTTATTTACAGAAACTGCTTATATTTATTGATTAAATGGCGCCTTTGTGTCCTTCGTGCATTCCTTTGTGTCCTTTGTGGTTAATATATTTTTACCACGAAGGTCACAAAGGAAAACACAAAGGGACACAAAGTAAATAAGAACAAATTTTAAGCATATATGAACTCCAGGGAAAATCTTCAAAAAACACTGATCCATCAGCAGCCCGACCGCCTGGTGGTTGATTTTGGCGGCACGGCAGTAACAGGCATCCATTGTCTGGCAGTTAAAAACCTTCGTAAGCTCTACGGACTTGAAAGTCATCCGGTAAAGGTGGTTGAGCCTTTCCAGATGCTGGGCGAAGTCGACGAGGAACTGATTCAGAAAATGGGCATCGATGTGGTAGGCGCCTACGGAAAAAACAACATGTTCGGTATTCCCAACAACGAGTGCGACTGGAAGCCATTCACCACCAACTGGGGACAGGAAGTGCTGGTGCCCGAAGATTTCAATACCACAATGGATGTGGATGGCAGTACCCTGATTTATCCCGGAGGTGACACCTCCCTTTCGCCCAGCGCAAGATTGCCGAAGGCAGGCTATTTCTTCGACGCGATCATCCGGCAGGATCCAATCGATGAGGAAAAACTGGATCCATCAGATAACCTCGAAGAATTCGAACCCATTTCAGACGAAACGCTCGATTACTGGGAAAGAACCGTCAGGAGGCAGGCCGCCCTCGGGAAAGGAGTGATAGCCAGTCTCGGAGGTACAGCCCTGGGCGATATAGCCCTAGTTCCGGGCATACAGCTCAAACACCCGAAAGGCATCCGCGATGTGGCCGAATGGTACATGAGCACCATCCTGAGGCCTGATTACATCCATGCCATCTTCGAAAAGCAGACGGAACTGGCCATTGCCAACTTTGAAAAAATATACAAGCGGATCGGTAACCAGATCGATGCGGTTTTTATCTGTGGCACCGATTTCGGTACACAGGTTTCCACTTTCTGTTCACCGGATGAATTCAAGGAGCTCTACCTGCCGTATTACCGGAAAATCAACGACTGGATGCACCAGAATACAGCATGGAAAAGCTTCAAGCACTCTTGTGGTGCCGTCGAAACCTTCATGCCGCTCTTCATTGAGGCCGGGTTCGATATCATCAACCCGGTCCAGATCAATGCCAAAGGGATGGATCCGCAGCACTTGAAGAATACCTATGGAAAAGAGCTCGTTTTTTGGGGTGGCGGCGTGGATACCCAGAAGATGCTCTCTTTCGGGACTCCTGCCGAGGTCAAAAAACAGGTACTCGATAATTGTTCTATTTTTGCCCGGGATGGTGGGTTTGTATTCACTACGGTCCATAATATCCAGGCCAATGTGCCGGTCGAAAATCTGGCAGCCATGATGGAGGCCATCAGGGAGTTCAACGGATAGAAAAAATAATATGTCGCGCAAAGCACGCAAAGTAACGCAAAGGTTTTATTTTTTCTTTGCGTACTTTGCGTCTTTGCGCGACATATTGAAGTTTAAATAAATGTCTCAATTATTTGACATACAGAAATTCACCGAAGCCGATTTGGACATACTGGCTGCCAAACCATCGGATCCGCATGTCCATGACTCAGAAGAGCTGATTGTAGGCATACACGGTGTACTTGACCATTTCATCGACTTTAAGAGTTCGGTTTTCCAGTCACCCTACATCAGTTTCATTACGAAGGGGAAATTGCACCTGGCCAAACCCGCTCCGAAGAATGGACACCTGAACCTCTGGCTGATTAATTTTCAAAGTGAGTTTATCCCGGAAACGACCTTTCAGTTGTATTCCTGGTACCATGATTATGCCACACTTGAGTTTGAACGGGGGGCATGTTTCGACAGGATGGATCAGTTGTGTGCCATGATGTTTGAAGAAAACCAGCAGCAGACGCCAGATTTTTCTGTGATCCGGCATCTGCTCAGCGCCCTGTTTACCATGATTGAGGCGCAACGCCGGAAAATTGAACCCCAGCAGATTAACCTGAAGACGCAAAATATCACCTTTAAAAATTTCCTGAAAATTCTGGAGGAGAATTACCTCCGCCCGGAAGGAGTCGAATTTTATGCCGAGAAACTGTTCATGTCCTCCCGCAACCTGAACCTGATCTGCCAGAACGTCCTTCAGCAAAGCGTCACTGAAATCATCGAGACACGCAAACTGATTGAGGCGAAGAACCTGCTGACTTCAACCGACAAGACGATTTCCGAAATTGGCTATGAGCTGGGCTACAATGAGAAAGCCTATTTTACTACGGTCTTCAAAAGGAAATCCGGACAAACTCCGACAGAATTCCGGGAGGAAATGAAGAACATTATTTCCTGAAATCACAACTCATTTTCCGAAAAGTGTTACCACGGGAGATACCCGTTGCCCCATCTTTGTATCATAAAAATGGACAGAAAGAATTTTATAGAAAGTATTGTTATAACACCCTTAATTGGTGCAACCATGAAATTGAATGCATTGAACAGTTTAGCCGGATCACTTGGCAACACGGACCAAATGCCCCTTATGTTTTTAGGTCACGGTTCTCCGATGAATGCCATTGAGGAGAATGAATTCGTAACCGGATGGCGGGATGCCGGAAAGTCCATCCCGAAACCCAGCGCCATATTGTGTATTTCCGCCCACTGGGAAACGCGCGGTACCTTTGTGACCGCCATGGAAAAACCCATGACCATTCACGACTTTGGCGGATTTCCCCAGCGATTGTTCGAAGTGGAATATCCTGCACCGGGAAGTCCTGAACTGGCAGCCGAAACCAAAAAGATCGTTGCCAAAACGGAGGTGGGACTCGACATGAAATGGGGACTCGACCATGGCTGCTGGAGCGTGGTGAAACACCTCTATCCGGCAGCGGATATACCTGTCATTCAAATGAGTCTGGATTATTACCAGACCCCTCAGTTCCATTACGACCTGGCCAAAGAATTGGCTTTATTGCGCAAAAAGGGAGTCTTGATTATTGGCAGCGGGAACCTGGTTCACAACCTTGGCCGTGTTGCCTGGGACAAGCTGAACGAAATTGGTTTCGCCTTCGACTGGGCCACTGAAGCGGATGAAAAAATGAAGAAATTTATCCTGGAGGGGGACCATAAGCAGTTGATTGATTACAAGTCCCAGGGTAGAGCCTTCGATCTTGCAATACCCACACCGGAACATTTTTTGCCGTTGCTTTACATCCTGGCATTGAAAGAGGAGCACGAAACTGTCAGCATTTTTAATGACAAGGCCGTGGCAGGTTCATTGACCATGACCTCTGTAAAAATAGGCACATGAACCTACCAAAGGAAAGGTCTGAAAATATAACAGTCTGATAAGAACTGTTTCAAATTGAAATAATGTTTATCTTTGTAAAAAGCATGCCACAAAATGGACCTTTCAGCCGAAAAATTGGATATTATTCAAAGAATTTGTGAGATTCAAGATAATGACCTGATTGATCTCATAAAGAATATTGTAGATATTCCTAAATCTTCCAAATCAGATTGGTGGGATCAAATTACTCCTGACGAGAAAGAATCTGTAAATCGTGGTATTGATGATCTTCAACAAGGGAAAGTCTATCCCCACGATCAGATAAGAAAAAAATATGAAAAGTGGCTTAAAGATTAGGTGGACAGAAGAAGCCTCAAAAAATCTTGAAAGTATTATTGTTTACCTTGAAGCCAACTGGACTTCAAAAGAGTTAGGAAACTTCTTTCAAAAGCTGGAAAAACAGCTTCTTCTTTTATCAAACTTCCCTGAAGCATATCCACTCTCTTTGAAAAAGAAGAAAATCCATCGTTGTGTATTCACAAAGAATCTAACAATATATTATACTGTTGGGGAAGAAATTATTGTCCTGCTTTCAATTTTTGACACACGGCAGAACCCGTCTAAAGTAAAGATTTAAATCTCAGCGATTTGCATGACGAGTATTACCCCTATAATTAGCCCACCCACCGATTCTCATCCAAATAAGCGTCGCATCCGCATTGCTGTTGCGCTGGTTTATTTCAGTATGGGACTCTGTTTTTCCTCCTGGGCAAGCCGGATACCCGACATCAAAACGGCCCTTCATCTGAACGACGCGATGTTTGGAACCATCCTGTTTGCTCTGCCTGTCGGTCAGTTCCTGATGATGCCATTTTCA
This sequence comes from uncultured Bacteroidia bacterium, assembly GCA_903902325.1. GTDB lineage: Bacteria > Bacteroidota > Bacteroidia > Bacteroidales > Prolixibacteraceae > CAINVV01. The sequence continues at coordinate 16,280 of CAIUUO010000207.1, read as the reverse complement.
GGAAAATTGGTCACAAGGTTTGGGAGTTACAGGATCATACCATTGGCGCTTCCCGCATACACCATCTGCTTGAGTTTCCTGGGTTTGGTACAGTCGGGCTGGCAACTGGCCCTGGCATTGTTCCTTTTCGGAATTTGCGGAAATGCCTGCAATATTTCGATCAACACCCAGGGAGTGGCGGCTGAAAAGATCTACAGGCGCTCCATCATGTCCTCTTTTCATGGAGGGTGGAGTCTGGCAGGATTTACGGGTGCCTTGATCGGCATCGCCATGATTAATCTTCATGTTTCTCCGTTTCATCATTTTGCAACCATCATTTTGGTCGTCTGGATGATCGTCTGGATCAATTACCCATTTCTTGTGCGCAGCAAGCACAGGGCCGGGCAGGATGAGCCCAGGCGCAAATTCTTTGGCAGGCCGGATACCTCCCTCCTGCAACTTGGAATAATCGGCTTCTGCAGCATGGCAAGCGAAGGCGCCATGTTCGACTGGAGCGGCATTTACTTCAAGGATGTTGTACACGCCCCTGCATCGCTGGTTGTACTGGGGTATACCTCTTTCATGATCATGATGGCCTCAGGCCGTTTTGTAGCCGATTACTTTGTTTCAAAGATCGGAAGGAAAAGGCTGATGCAGATTTGCGGACTGATGATTTCGGCAGGATTGTTTACAGCCGTTTTCTTCCCGTATCTGATTTCCTGTACCATCGCATTCATGCTGGTCGGATTGGGGGTTTCAAGCATGGTTCCCTCTGTGTACAGTGCTGCCGGCCGACACTCAAAAATTCCTACCGGGATTGCACTGGCAACAGTTTCCAGCGTGAGCTTCCTTGGTTTCCTGATGGGTCCGCCTCTGATTGGATATATCTCCCAGGCCGCAGGATTACGCTATTCATTCGCAGTGATTGGGGTTTTTGGCATTGGCATCACTCTTCTTGTTTCAAGAGTTAAAGCATTACAGAGTTAGTATTTAACCACGAAGGGCACGAAGGGATTACACAAAGGACACAAAGTCTACACACAAATTTCTTTGTGTCCTTTGTGCATCCTTTGAGTCCTTAGTGGTTAAATGTCATGGCAAATAAATTTCTTTTACCTTTGCATTTCAATGTTAATTAGAACTTCCAGTATATGACCCATCCTAATTCCGTCGTGGTAACAGATCAGCTCGAAAGTGTTCTGGGGGAAGTGATTTCCAAATTTCCTGAAGACAAGCTGTTCCTGGTCATGGATGAGAATAGTCAGCGATATTGCCTTCCTCTTTTAGGTAATGTTCCATCCGTCGAAAAGTTCAGACACAATATCATCCCAAGCGGGGAGGAGAACAAATCACTTTCGTCCGTCGAAAAAATATGGCTTTTTCTGAGTCAAAACGGCGCAGACCGCAAGTCGCTTGTCGTCAACCTTGGCGGAGGAATGGTAACCGACCTCGGTAGTTTTGCCGCCTCTACATTCAAGCGCGGAGTCGAATTTGTCAACATTCCGACCACACTTCTGTCGCAGGTAGATGCATCGGTTGGAGGTAAAACCGGCTTCAACTTCAATGGTCTGAAAAATGAAATAGGAGTGATCAATCAACCGCTTCAGGTCATTATTGATACCCGTTTCCTGGTAAGTATTGATCACGAAAATTTCATTTCCGGCTTTGCCGAGATGATCAAGCATGGGCTTATCCACTCACCGGATCATCTGGATGAACTCAGGAAATATGATCTGGATAAACCAGATTATAAGGAACTTCAGACACTTATTTCCCATTCTGTAACGATCAAGGAGTATTATGTAGAGAAGGATCCCAACGAAAAAAATATACGCAAAGCGCTTAATTTTGGGCACACGGTCGGCCATGCCTTCGAGAGCTACTCCCTGAAGAAATCTTTCCCCCTGCTGCATGGGCATGCAGTGGCATTCGGCATGCTTGCCGAGCTATATCTTTCAGGGTTGCATTGCGGATTTCCTGACGAGACCCTGCATCATCTTTCAAAATGGATCAGTACGGTTTACGGGAATTTCAGCATTTCTGTCGATGACTATGAAGCACTGTATGAATTGATGGGTCACGACAAAAAGAATGATGGCAAAAGGATAAACTTTACCCTGCTCAAATCTGTTGGAGAGGTTGAGATTAACTGCGACTGTACGAAGGAACAGACTTTCGAATCGCTGGACTATTTCCGCACTATCAACAATGCCTGAAGCCATGAAGTACCTTCTGACCAAACAGGATTCACGAATAGTTGGCGAAATCACCCTTCCGGCTTCCAAGAGTATCAGCAACAGGGTGCTCATCATCAATGCACTGAGTTATTCTTCGTATCCTGTCAAGAATCTTTCCGACTGTGACGACTCCATCGTCATGGACAAGGTGCTTCAATCCAACTCCAATCGTTTTGACATCGGTCATGCCGGAACCGCCATGCGATTTTTGACAGCCTATTTATCCAAAATCGTGGGAGAATGGCATTTGACAGGTTCTGAGAGGATGCAGCAACGGCCCATTTCCATTCTGGTTGACGCGCTCAGGAAAATGGGAGCGCAGATTGAATATAAAGGAGTGGAAGGATTTCCGCCACTCAAGATCACAGGCACCGCGCTCAAGGGAGGTGTTATCGAACTCGACGGAAGCATCAGCAGCCAGTACATTTCCGCTTTGCTGATGATTGCTCCGACAGTCCAGGGAGGATTAACGCTTCGCCTGAAGAATAACATCACCTCCAGTACCTACATCGAAATGACCCTTCACCTGATGAAGAAATTCGGAATCAAATATCAGTGGAACGGGAATGAAATACGAATTGAATCGCAATCCTACAAACCTGTTCCCTGTTCCGTGGAAGCCGACTGGTCGGGGGCATCCTACTGGTATGCACTTGCAGCCTTGTCAGACCAATGCGACCTTCATCTGAAAGGATTGTACCTGAATAGCCTGCAGGGAGATGCTGTTCAGGCCACCTGGTTTAAGAAATATTTCGGAATCAAATCAAGGCAGGAGGGTGAGTCTGTTCGCCTAACGAAGGACAAGCAGGGAGCACTGAAAAAGCTGAACCTAAATTTTATCGAAAACCCGGATATTGCCCAGACTTTTGTAGTACTTGCAATCGGGAAGAAACTTCCCTTCCATTTTTCCGGCTTGAAGACCCTGAAAATTAAGGAAACAGATCGTATCGCTGCACTGAAAACAGAGTGTGCAAAATTTGGTGTAGTCCTAACCGAGCCGGCTGAAGGGGAACTTGCCTGGGACGGGTTAATAACCGATGCCCTGGTCCATAAGAATCCGGTAGTGGAAACATACCATGACCACCGAATGGCACTGGCATTTGCACCATTGGCTATGTTTAACGGTTCAGTCACCATCGCAGATGCGATGGTGGTAACCAAGTCGTACCCAACTTTTTACGAGGACCTGAAGACAGTTGGTTTTAAAGTGGAAACCGTTATTCCTTAATAACCTCAATTTTCATCCGGATATTCTCCAGCGGACGGTCAGCTTTCCCGGTAGGCTGCGCTGCAATGGAATCAATGACAGCCATCCCTTCCACTACTTCCCCAAAAACAGTATAGGCTCCGTCGAGATGCGGAATGCCACCCAGGGTCGTATAAGTTTCTATTTGTTGCTTGGTCAGTTTGATCGGATTTTGAGCCACTTGATTTTCAGCCTGCTGCCTGATCTTGGCAAGAACTTTGTCGTAGCCTGCCTGATTCCTGGCCATCTGGAACAACATCAGGGTATCAATTTTTTCGGCTTTCAGTTTCAGGAATAGTGATTCGACTGCCCTGCCATTCAGGTTTTGCTCGATCGCTGGAACATCGTCCAGTTTATAGACTTTCCCCTGTGCCAGGTAAAACTGGGTGGCAGATGAGCGACGCTCGGGGTTCTCTTCGTCTCCGTTACGGGCGGCGGCGATTACCCCTTTCTTGTGGATGATACCCGGCCTGATTTCCGCAGGGACTGTGTAATTGAGATCTCCATCACCAAGTAACTGATCTTTGGTGGCACGTTTTGAATTGGGATCTCCACCCTGGACCATAAATCCTTTGATAACGCGGTGAAAAATCAGGCTGTCAAATACCTTCTCCTTCGTCAGTTTCATGAAATTGTCGCGGTGCAGCGGTGTTTCGTTGTACAACACCACTTTCATGTCGCCATATTTTGTCTTGATCAGCACCATCGGACCTTCGGGTACCGGTTTGTTTTGGGAGAAGGAGCAGGAGGAGATTAAGGCAATGGTGAGGAACAGGAATACTTTTGTCAACAAATTTTTCATGGCAAAATGCTGGGTTTTATTAATTCTATTGTATCAGTTATATCGTTTAATTGATGTTTTGTTCAGTTTTACTTTGTGTTCCTTCGTGCGAACCTTTGCGTCCTTTGTGGTGAGATTTTAAAACTTTACCACAAAGGACTCAAAGTTTAAAACAAAGATACACAAAGGATATAGTCTACAAACTATATCTTTTGGTTGGTCATAATCCAAGTAAATTAGCGATATCCTCCCGTTTAACAGAAGTAAGTTCACCACGCTTTGCCTCTCCAATTGAATGATCCAAGCGATCAGTTATTTCCTGTTCAACGATATATTTGACTTTTTCATCGATTGGTATGAGAACATAAGATTTGTTTTTACCCCGTTGCACGATAATCTGTTCTTTTTGATCAATCAAGTCAAAATATTTTTTCTGATTCTCCCTGAACTCTCTACTGCTAATGACCAACATATGATTATTTTTTATACCAATTACTTAAATTCAAAGATAACACAACAGTACCAATTTGGTACACAAAAGATGAATTTGTTCTAATTTACTGAATTGATTTTGAGTTGGTGGAAGGCGACATTTAAAACATATGTGCCTGATTTCAGCCAATAAATACTAATTTTGTGTTTCGAACGCTTCAATTCAAGACCATGGAAAAGTTAACGCTGAACAACACGCTGACCCGCAAAAAAGAGCTATTTGTCCCGATCCTGAAGGATCATGTCGGGATGTATGTCTGCGGGCCCACAGTGTACGGCAATGCCCACCTGGGTCATGCACGGCCTGCTATTACGTTCGACCTGCTTTTCCGCTATCTGCTACATATCGGTTACAAGGTCCGTTATGTCAGGAACATCACGGATGTTGGGCATCTGGTGAATGATGCGGATGAAGGTGAAGACAAAGTAGCCAAGAAAGCGAAGGTTGAAGAGCTGGAGCCCATGGAAATCGTGCAGATTTACACCAACAGTTACCGGAAGAATATGGCCCAGCTCAATGTGCTTCCACCGAGCATTGAACCAACCGCTTCCGGCCATATCATCGAACAGATCGAAACCATCAAAAAAATCATTGAAGCCGGATTTGCCTATGAGACAAATGGTTCAGTCTATTTTGACGTGGAAGCCTACGCAAAAAAGTATGCTTATGGAATTCTGTCAGGCAGGAAGATAGAAGATCTCTATACCAATACCCGCGATCTGGAAGGCCAGAGTGAGAAAAGGTCCGGACTCGATTTTGCACTATGGAAGAATGCACTGCCTGAGCACATCATGCGCTGGCCTTCACCCTGGGGAATCGGTTTTCCGGGATGGCACACAGAATGTACGGCCATGAGCACAAAATACCTCGGAGAGACCTTCGACATCCATGGAGGAGGACTTGATCTGCTTTTCCCGCATCACGAAGCGGAAATTGCCCAGGGAGTGGCTTGTTTCGGTCATCAGACAGTCCATTACTGGATTCACAACAACATGATTACCATCAACGGCCAGAAGATGGGAAAATCACTTGGAAATTTCATTCAGCTGGACGATTTTTTTACGGGTAAACATCCTTTGCTCGAGAAAGCCTATGATCCGATGACCATTCGGTTCTTCATGCTGCAGGCGCATTACCGCAGTCCGCTGGATTTCTCCAACGAAGCGCTGCAGGCTGCAGAGAAAGGATTCGAAAGACTGAGGAATGCCATGGCTTTGCTGACCGATCTCAAGACAGCGGGCACTTCTACCATTGATGTGGATAAGCTGAGAAACGATTGTTACGAGGCGCTGAACGACGATCTGAACAGTCCGATCCTGATTGCGCACCTCTTCGACGGAGCCAAAATGATCAATTCCGTCAACGACGGGAATGCCACCATCACCGTTGACGATCTCGCCAAACTGCAGCAGCTTTACAATGGATTGGTAAATGATGTTCTTGGACTGCAAAACACAGCGGGAGGACAGGATTCTGCAGGCGGTGAACTCTTCGGACAAGTTGTAGATTTACTGCTCACCCTTCGGCAGGAGGCCAAATTAAAGAAAGACTGGGCCACTTCGGATCAGATTCGTAACCGACTGACTGAAATAGGTTTCGAAATCAAGGATACGAAAGAAGGTGCCGACTGGAAGCTGAAAAACTGACAATTCAGATTTTCTATAACCGTTTGGCGAAAAATCGCTTTGTGTCCTTCGTGCATCCCTTCGCGTCCTTTGTGGTTAATTTTTTTTACCACAAAGGTCACTAAGGATAACTCAAAGGACACAAAGGAATTCCGACTAATCAACTAATTTTTATCCCTTTTCACGTAAGTTGTGTGAAGCAATTCATGAGAAAGATGACCGAGCGGGTGGCCGAGAAAATCCTTGTACAAGGCCATTACATCCTTATTCTGATGTGACTTGCGCAATTGTTTCCCTTCATCTTCGCGGTAGATGGCCTGCATGCGTTTCATACGAACAGAATCATCCACCGGACGGGGCTGACCTCCGCCGCTGATGCATCCGCCGGGACAGCCCATCACCTCGATGAAATGGTATGGACTCGTCCCAAGACGAATCTCTTCCATCAATTTGGATGCTCCCTTCAATCCGCTTGTTACGGCGACCTTCACGGTTACGCCATCCAGGAATGAGTATGCTTCAACAGGATTTTCAATTTTCAGGTCGGCAGTTTTGACCTGTTTCAGACCTACCAAAGGTTGAACGTGCAATGCTTCCATGGGTAGTTCTCGACCGGTAACCAGTTCATATACAGTTCTTATCGCTGCTTCCATTACACCGCCTGTTGTACCGAAAATATCAGCGGCACCGGATGAGAGTCCAAGTGGTGAATCAAATTCTGAATCAGGAAGCTGGGCAAAATCGATACCGGCATCCTTGATCATTCTGGCCAGTTCGCGGGTAGTCAGAACGGCATCAACATCCCTGACACCATTGGATTCCATTTCAGGACGTGTGATTTCAAATTTCTTGGCGGTACAGGGCATGACTGAGACCACGAAAATATCCTTCGGGTCAATGTTTATCTTTTCGGCAAAATAGGTCTTGATGAGCGCCCCAAGCATCATGTGGGGCGATTTGCAGCTGGAGAGATGACCGAGGTGGTTAGGATACTGATGTTCGACATATTTGATCCAGCCCGGACTGCAACTGGTGATCATTGGAAGTACAGCGGGTTCAGCAGTTGTGAAGGTCTCTGTCACCCTTTTCAGAAACTCTGATCCTTCTTCAAGGATGGTCAGGTCGGCCGCGAAATTGGTATCAAAGACGTAGTTGAAACCCAGTTCCCTCAAGGAGGTTGCCATTTTACCTGTAACAAGTGTGCCTGGTTCGAATCCGAATTTTTCGCCCAACGCCACCCGGACTGCCGGAGCGGTCTGGACGATCACAGTTTTGGATTTATCGAGCAAGGCATCCCAGACGAGTTGTGTCGAGTCTTTTTCCTTTAGGGCGCCAACCGGACAGACCACGATGCACTGACCGCAGTTGGTACAGATGGAATGGCCGAGGCTTTCATCTTCCGATGGACCAATAAAGGTGGCAAAGCCGCGGTGGTGTGCATTCATCACCCCTACGCCCTGGATCTCGTTGCAAACCGTAACGCACCTGCGGCAGAGAATGCATTTGGAGCTATCCCTGACGATGGATGCACTGGTGCTGTCGACGATGTCCTTCGACTTGACCCCTTCGAACCTGAATCCGTCGATCTGGATTTGTTCGCCCAGGTCCTGAAGTTCACAGTTCTGGTTGCGGTGGCATCCCAGGCAATTTTTTGGATGATCCGAAAGAATCAGTTCGTAAAGAACCTTTCGTACCTTCCTGACTTTGGATGTGTTGGTGTGGACTACCATCCCTTCCCTGACCTCCGTCACACAGGATGCCATCAGGTTCCTTGCCCCATCGACCTCGACCACGCATATTCTGCATGATCCCATCTGATGGACATTCTCCAGATAGCAAAAATGGGGGATCAGGATGTTGTTCTGCTTGGCTGCTTCGAAAATGGTGGTACCTTCTTCGGCCTGGATGGTTTTATCGTTGATTGAAAGTGTTACGAGTGACATAATTTCAAAATTAACGGGTTAGTGTTTTGAACATTGCAGGCAACGCATGGCTTCCGCGATGGCATTGAGCTTATGGAATCCCTGTGCAACTTCCTCGAAACTAGTGCGGCGTTTGTCGTCCTCGAGATATCTCATCGGAAAGCGTTCGTGCTCGATGGTATTGGCCTCGTCCGGGCGAAGGTGGGGTATTTCAATCGGTTCGCCGGTATTCAGAATTCCCTTACCTCCGAGATATTTATCGATCGATTTGGCAGCAACTTTTCCGTCGGCGATGGCAGTGATCACTACATCCGAACCTCTTGCAACATCTCCACCTGCAAAAACACCTTTTTGAGTGGTCATTTGCGTCGTATTGTCCACCACAAAGGTGCCCCAGTCTGTCAATTCCACATCCTGACGTGTCACAAACGGAAGGTCTGAATATTGGCTGACAGCCGGTATGGCCATGTCAATGTTCAGGGTAAAGTGGGAATTGGGTTGTTGGACAGGTATTCTGCGTCCGTCTTTTCCGAATTCACCGGGTTCCATCCTCAGACATTCAATGTGGCGTACTGCCCCGTTCCCCAGGAACCTCACAGGAGCAACCAACTCATGCAATACAATGCCTTCATCCAGGGCATCCTGTACCTCCCTCCGGTCGGCGGGCATCTCTTCCCGCGTCCTGCGGTATAAAATATGAACTTTCTCAGCACCGAGACGCAAGGCAGACCTGGCAGCGTCGAGGGCTGTATTTCCGCCTCCAATCACCGCCACGACCCCTTTGACTGTCACCTTTTTGTTGAGGTTGATATCCTTTAAGAAATCCAACCCATGGTAGATTCCTTCCATTTCTTCCCCTTCGATGCCGATTTTGCGCGAAAGCTGCGTGCCCGTGGCGATGTAAATGGCCCCATATTTGGCTTTCATTTCGGCAAAAGTGATGTGTTCCCCTACCTTGGTGTTGTAGAAAATATTGATTCCCGATTGCAGAATCGAATCAATCTCTTTTTTCAGCACATCCTTTGGTTGCCTGTATTCAGGTATTCCATAGGCCAGGATTCCGCCAGCCACACTTTTCTCTTCATAAATGTCGACGGTATACCCTAACCGGGAAAGATAATATCCGCATGTGAGCCCCGACGGACCTGCCCCGATGATTCCAACAGACTTTCCGTTTTTCTGGAACATCATGTTCATATAGGGTTCATCTGAATTAAGCACATAATCGGCAGCATAACGCTTCAGGTCAGCAATCGCAATCGATTCGTCCAGTGAAGCCCTGCGGCATTTGCTCTCGCATGGGTGCGTGCAGACTCTTCCGCAGATGGATGGGAACGGATTGTCCTGTCGGATCAGGTTGTAGGCGTCCTTCACCCTTCCTGCCGCGATCAGCGCGATGTATCCGGGTACGTTCACACCTGCCGGACATGCATTCTGGCATGGCGAAATGAATAATTCACTGCATACACCCGAACGGCAATATTTCTTATGAATGTGTTCGTCGTATTCGTGCCTGAAATATTTGATGGTACTCAGAACCGGATTAGCCGCCGTTTGTCCGAGACCGCAAATGGCAGATTCCTTGATGGAGGTACCCAACTCAATCAGTTTCTCAACGTCGCCGGGTTCTCCCTGGCCTACCGTGATACGTTCCAGAATTTCAAGCATCCGTTTTGTTCCCAACCGGCAGGGGGTGCATTTCCCGCAAGACTCTTCCTGTACAAAATCCATGAAGAACCTTGCCATGTCCACCATGCAAGTATCTTCGTCGGCTGCAATAAGTCCTCCGGATCCCATGATTGCTCCGTGTTTGATCAGCGAGTCGTAGTCGATCGGCGTGTTGAGGTGTTCGGCTGTCAGACAGCCTCCCGAAGGACCTCCTGTTTGGGCTACCTTGAAATTTTTATGTTTGGGTATGCCTCCGCCAATATCGAAAAGAATTTTTCCGAGGGAGATGCCCATTGGAACTTCAATCAGTCCTTTCATCCGGATGTCTCCGGCCAGGGCGAAGACCTTCGTACCCTTACTTTTCTCCGTTCCGATGGAAGCAAACCAATCGGCTCCCTTGAGAAGAATGGGGGCTATGCTGCCGAATGTTTCCACGTTGTTGATAACGGTGGGTTTGCCATACAATCCGCACTGAACAGGGAACGGAGGTTTTTGGGTTGGTTCGCCTCTTCTTCCTTCCACGGAGGCCATCAGGGCCGTTTCTTCCCCGCACACAAATGCTCCGGCTCCGATACGGATCTCTATATCGAAATCAATTCCGGAGGAGAAGATGTTGGTACCGAGTATTCCTGCTGCCTGCGCTGCCTTGAGAGCAATGGTGAGGCGTTCGATGGCGATGGGGTATTCTGCACGAATGTAGACCACCCCTTTGGTCGCGCCGATGGCATATCCGCCGATGATCATCCCCTCTATCACCGCATGCGCATCGCCTTCCAGCAAACTGCGGTCCATGAATGCACCAGGGTCTCCCTCATCTGCGTTGCATATGATATATTTCTGGTCGCTCACCTCTTTGGCTGCCATTTCCCATTTCAATCCTGTCGGGAAGCCGCCGCCACCCCTTCCGCGCATACCTGATCTCTTGACTTCGTCGACTACCTGGGCAGTGGTCATGGAAGTGAGCGCCTTGCAGAGGGCAAAATAACCGTCATTGGCGATATACTCCTCGAGGGAGGCATAGTCGATGGTACCGCAATTGCGGAGAACAATCTTCTTCTGATGCTTGAAAAAATTGATATCCTGCATGTTGGGAATTTCTTTTCCGGTTTCAGGATCCTTGAAGCAATATTTAGTGTCGATTTTCCCCTTCTTGATGTGTTCCTTAACGATATGAGCCATGTCAGAAGGCTTTAGGTTGCAATAAAGGGTCTGACCAGGATTGATGATCAGGGTTGGGCCCAGGGTACAGGCACCCATGCAACCTGTCAGGTTGATTTTTACCTTGTCGGTCAGCTTCTCGTGTTCGAGCGCTTTGACAAATGCCTCCTTTACTTCACGGCAGTCGGAGGAGAGACAGCCTGCAGCGTAGCAAACATGCGCCACATACTGGTATTTTGACTCCTGTTCCTTAAACAATGTCCTGACATCATTCAGATCATTCAGAGATTTTATATACATATTTTTTGAGTTTGGTTATCCGGAAATAAGCAAAAAGCAGAAATCGCAAATTATTTCAACATACCGAGAATACGGTGCAGCTTGTTGGGGTTCACCTGTTTGTAAACCTTGTCGTTGATCGTCATGGCGGGAGCCAGACCACATGCGCCGATACAGCGCATTACCTGAAGCGAGAATATCTTATCGTCCGTAGTTTCGCCCACATCACAACCAAGAACTTCCTTCAGTTTGTTGACCACATCTTTCCCGCCCCTGACGTAGCAGGCCGTTCCCAGACAAATGCCGACAGTGTATTTGCCTTTGGGTTTTGTCGAAAAGAAGGAATAAAAAGTGAGGACACTGTTCACTTTGGAATTGGGGATATCCATCTTTTCTGCAATAAATGACTGGACCTCTGCAGGCAAATAACCAAAAATCGCCTGGGCCATGTGAAGGATCTGAATCAAATTATTTTCCTTCCTGTCATAATCGTCCATTACCTGTTCGAGCACGCGGTATTTCTCTGCCTCAGTCATGGAATGGACACTACAAATTTCTTCGTGCGTAATCATAAGTTTGGTGTTTAGTTTGTCGGGGCTGCTCGAAATAAGCGGTATTGTGCGGGAAAGAAAAGCTCATTCAAACAGCTTCACCGTCCAAAGCTAAAAAAATATTGCAGTCTAATAGGATGACTTATGTTAGGAATTTGTTAATTTTTTGATTTTTTAAAGTATTTGTGCCAAAAATCGAATAGATGTAAAAATCGACATATATGCATACAATCTCAAATTTGAGAAAACAGTTGCTTTTAATGGTTTAAAGAGAGAAAAGTGTTTAGATATTTTACACCTGTCAAAAACTCTGTCTGAAGGTTAGAACTTAAGATGGATTAAAACAGATGCCGATCAAAGTACCCTTCGTGTCCTTAGGGTTTACCTTTGAGTCCTTAGTGGTAAAAAAAGAAAGTCTTACCACGAAGGACACGAAGGGAGGCACAAAGGACTCTAAGTAATAGGTTGGTTAATGATATTTTGAACTTATTCCAGAATTTCGCGGGGGAAGCGTGATTTCTTGAAGAAATTGTATTTCAGAACACAATAAATGGCCCGAACCCCATCTCTCCAACCAATTTTTTTCCCTTCGGCATAGGTGCGTCCGTAATAGGATATGCCGACTTCATAAATCCGGATATTCGGGATTTTGGATATTTTGGCTGTCACTTCGGGTTCAAAGCCAAAACGCTTTTCATGCAATTTGATATTTTTGATGATCCTGGCATCGAATAATTTGTAGCAGGTCTCCATATCCGTCAGGTTCAGATTGGTGCAAAAGTTTGAAATGAAAGTCAGGAAATTATTTCCGAGGGAGTGCCAGAAAAAGAGGATCCTGTGCGGGTTGTTGCCCATAAACCTTGAACCGTAAACCACGTCTGCAAAACCCTTCACAACGGGCTTTAGCAGATCATTGTATTCTTCAGGATCGTATTCAAGGTCAGCGTCCTGGATGATCACGAATTCACCTGTGGCAACCCTGATCCCGGTATGTAGCGCGGCTCCTTTACCCTGGTTGGTTTCGTGCCTGAAATACTGGATATTCATCTCGGAATTGGCCTTCATGTAATTCTGAATGGCTTGCTCCGTCTGGTCATTCGAGCAATCGTTGACGATGATGATTTCCTTCTCAATGCCATTGATCAGTTGAACCGGCTTGATTTTATTCAAAATCAGGTGGATCGTTTTTTCTTCGTTGTAGGCAGGAATGACAATGGATAGCTTGTCTATATGTTTTTCAATCATCTTGGTATATTATTGAATTTCAATTAAGTAATCGCTCTTCAGACTTTGGCTCCTGGTTTTGGCATACAGGAATGGCAGTTCGAGCGCCGTCACCTTAAAGGAAGGAAAGACTTTAACTTCCTGGTAAGGAATATTGTTTCGCCTGATTTCCGGCAGGTCAAGACCATTCAAGTAAACCCAGGTTCCGGGCTTGAGCTTTTTTATGGTGACCGAATCCACGGTAGGGGTCAATCTTTTGGCATAAAAATCGAAGGAGCAGTCGGATTGCTTGTAGCAGTATATCTTGCCCGCAGGAATATTGTCTGCATGCATCATCCTGCCTGCCTGCGAGGTCGACTGGTAACTGAGCAGGTTGGGATAGAAATTCAGTCCCATAAGCAGGTTGAACCCAATCGCCGTGACAAGGGTTGGCAAAAAGATGCGTTCCACTGTTCCCTTTAAATTCCTAAAAAGATAAATGTTACAGGCAAACATAAGTGCCAGGACAGTTGGAAGAACCGGGTTTTTAGGCGGAAAGAAGAAAATGAAATCCACCAGGATCAGCAGCCAAAACAGTTGCATAATCCCAAACTGGACTTTCGAAATCCGCGATTGAAGCCTTCCTTTCAGTTCATAAATGAAATCTGCCGCCATGATGGAGGCGAACGGGAACAGCACGAAAATATAGTGAGGCAGCTTGTATTTTGACAGGGACAATGCAAAGAAAACCAGCACAAAGCCTCCCAGGGAAATGTATTCCTCCTGATTTCCGCTCCTGAATTTTTGGAGGATGATTTTCCTGATTCTCAGGATTAAGGCAGGAATAAAAAGCAACACCCAGGGCTGGAAATCCCACAGGATCGAGTGGAAGAAGAAGAAATACCCGGCATCGTTCTGCCAGTAATTCTCCCCCGTGATCCTGCCAAAACTCTGGGTCCAGTAAAAGAACCTCAACCCGGAAGGACCATGCAGCCCGTAAACAGTTTTTTCAGGGTGAAGGTCATACTGGGTATAGAGTCCCCAACTCATCGGGATCAGGGTGATGGCAACAATAATGAGAAGAATGATCCACTGCGGTTTGAATATATTTTTCCACTGTCTTTTAAGGAACAGGTCAGTGCCAAATGCGGCTGCCGGTATGATCAGTGCAATGGGTCCCTTGGCCATCATCGCACCTCCGATGGCTATGGAGGCCAGGACCAGATGCTTCCATTTGGGTTGTATCAGGTATTCACTGAGTTGCCAGACAGAAAACATGACAAGTCCCAGCAAGGCCGTATCTGTCCTGATGTCATTCGTAATCAGGAATAGCGCCTGGCTACTGGCAAGAATTAGCGCTGCCAGCATCGATTTTTCCTTGCTGTAATAGATGCGGGCAAACCGGAAAGTGCTGTAAATGCCCAGCAATGCGATCAGGACGGAAGGTAATTTGTAGGCAAAACTCGAAATGCCAAGGATGATCATTGAAACGGATGACAACCAGAACAAGAGTGGTGGCTTATCCAGGTAATCCTGTCCCTGCTGGAAAATGTGCAGGAAATTTTTGGTGAAACTCATTTCCATGGAAATCTCGGCATACTGCGCAGCGTCAACTTCCATCACGTCGATAAAAAGATTGAAAAAGTACACAATCAGTATCGCCCCGAACAATATTTCATAGCGATACTCCTTCACTGTTTCTTTCAGATTCTTAATTTTCAAGGCTTTTCTGAGAATTTGTTTATTAATTAATGCGGATCAAAAATAGACAAATATTGCGAAACGAAGATGAATACGATATGGCCACAGAGCCGAATGCCGGTGCAGTGGTTGTGAGTTTAGTCATTAAAGCAGTCACAAAGCAGATTTTCGATTTTGGATTTTCGATTTTGGAATGACGCTGCAATCAAAATTTATTTTGGAATACGGTTTGTTTACCATTGTATTTGATTATACAATTTTCATGGTTACGCAATCGAAAATCGAAAATCGAAAATCCCAAATTGCCTCTACTTTCTCTTTTTAGGGCTTACTTCGGGGCTCTTTTTTGGTTCCAGCAGCGGCGAGTTGCGAACCACGAGTCCCTGGACGTTTTCAAATTTTGCAGGTTCGACGCCTGTGGCTACCTGCGCCTTGAAATTTTCAATCTCGAGTCCTTCCACCGATTTGCAGATCATGGGAGGCCGAAGGTCTTCGTTCAGATAGCTGACATGGATATTGGCCAGTTCCAGATTCTTGACATACTGAGCATAAACACCATAAGCCGGGGTGGTTATCCGGACTTCCGGATAGCCGATCCCAAGGTCGGGAAGCTGAATGGCCGCATCAGCGGCGGTTCCTGCACCATTGTAGGTAATCCTGATGTTTTCAAGACGGAGTCCGTCGATAGGCTGTTCAGGCAATCCGTTGATCTGGATGGCGCTCTGGATTCCCTTCCGGGATTCCATTCCGGTGATGACGATGTTGGAAACCAGGATGTTTTTGGCCGTACTGACGGATGTCACATTGGGACCTCGGTTGCGTTTGCCCGTCACGATAAAGATCGGATAGAGCGCGACATCCATCATGGCAATGTTGGAGATGGTGATGTTTTCCATGATGCCGCCGTCGACCTCCTCCAGCGCCAGTCCCCTGCAGCTGCGGAAGGTGCAGTTGGAGACCGTGATGTTGCGGTATCCGCCGTTGGATTCCGTGCCGAACTTGATGCGTCCGGTACCGTCTTCCTTCCATTTCATGGTGCCGTCGAGCAGGGTACCTTCCACGAAGCCTGAAACCTGGCAATTGGTGATGGTGCCGTTTTCGCAGATCACTTTCCTGCCCAGCGCGTAGCTGCTTTTCAGGCAGAGTCCGTCGTCCTGGGGTGAGTTGATGCGGCAGTCGGAAACCGTAAAATTCTTGCAGCAGTCGATGTCGATCCCGTCGCGGTTGGTGTCGATGGTAAGGTTGTTGAAGGTAATGCGCTCGCATCCTGTGGCAAGGATGGCAAAATGGCCGCCGTGGAACATGGAAAAGTCGCGGAGCAACACGTTTTTGCACAGCTTCAGCGCGATGGCCTTATTCCCCAGCCTGACTGTTGAGATATCAGGAATAACCGCCGGTGCAACATAGTTGGGTTTTCCCCAGGCCGCGTAGCCGCTG
>CAIUUO010000206.1 GCA_903902325.1 uncultured Bacteroidia bacterium | reverse complement strand
GGTGGCTATAGCGACGGGGTTCCACCTCTTCCCATTCCGAACAGAGAAGTTAAGCCCGTCAGCGCCAATGGTACTGCGAAAGTGGGAGAGTAGGTCGCCGCCGTCTTAAACCTGATCCCCGATTCTTCATTGAGTCGGGGATCTTTTTTTGTCAAAAAAGAAGGCAAAAGGATAAAGGATAAAGGAAAAAGTAGGGGACTCCGGTGCTAAGGCAAAAGGAAAAAGGAAAAAGGCAAAAGTAGGGGACTCCCGGGATTGGTGCGCCAACTAAGAGCCATCACCGAATCGTTGAAATCCGGATCGCAGCGTACTTTTTCCTTTCTCCTTTTTCCTTTTTCCTTTTAATCCGGATCGCAGCGTACTTTTTCCTTTTTCCTTTCTCCTTTTTCCTTTTTATTAGTTTATATTTGCTTTTCCAAATCGACAAAAATCAAATTAATTGAACAAAAATATGACGATCGAACAGCTTAAGGCAAAATTCATTGAAAAATTTGGAGCCGGCGAAATGAGCGGCTATTTCTCTCCCGGACGCGTCAACCTCATCGGTGAACACACAGACTACAACGGCGGATTCGTTTTTCCATGCGCACTCAGTTTTGGTATTTACCTCCTGGTAAGAAAAACAAAACGCAAGACCGTACGTTTCGTTTCCATGGACATGCCTTTTGAGGCAGAGGTAAAAGTGGAAGATCTGAACAAGGCCATCGGCAAGGAATGGGTGAATTATCCCATCGGAGTCTTCGCACAGTTCATGAAGAAAGGGATAACTTTCGAAGAAGGTGCAGATTTGCTCTTCTACGGTGATGTTCCGACAGGCGCCGGACTCTCCTCCTCCGCAGCCCTGGAAGTTGTTACAGGCGTCATGATCAACGACCAGTACGGATTTGGACTGGACAAGGTTGAACTGGCCCTGATGGGACAAAAGGCTGAACACGAGTTTGCCCTTGTGAACTGCGGCATCATGGATCAGTTCGTCTCCGCCATGGGGAAAAAGGATTATGCCGTCTTCCTCAATTGTGATACACTCTCCTATGAACTGGTTCCTGTGAAACTCGAAGGAGTTAAAATAGTCATCAGCAATACCAACAGTCCGCACAAGCTGGATTCAGGGAAATACAACGAAAGGGTGGCCGAATGCCAGGCTGCCGTGAAGGCGATTCAGCCATACAAGAATATTTCTGCCCTGGGCGAACTCTCCTGGGAAGATTTCCTTAAGGTGGAAGATAAAATCGAAAATGTAACTGTCCGCAACAGGGCCCGTCACGTTGTGAGCGAAATCAAGCGCACCGAAGACGCCGTGAGGGCTCTGAAGGCAGGCGATCTGACCAGCTTCGGCCAATTGATGAACGGATCGCATGATTCACTTCGGGACGATTATGAAGTGACCGGTCCGGAACTCGATACCATGGTAGAAGAGGGCCGCAAGATTGAAGGCGTGATCGGATCCCGTATGACTGGCGGTGGTTTTGGAGGTTGTACGGTGAGCCTGGTGAAGGATGCAGCAGTGCCAAAATTTATTGAGCAGGTCGGGAAAAACTACCAGGAGAAGACCGGGTTGAAACCCGTATTCTATGTAGCCGAGATTGGTGACGGAGGTAAAAAACTGTTCTAAAAATCACTAACATTGTCAACTGTAAATCCACTATAAAAACAACTGAAGTAATTATCCAAACAAATTAAACCAATTATGACACAAAACAAAAGTTATGCATTGCCTATAGCAATGATGTTTGCCCTTTTCTTTATGATTGCCTTCGTGACCGGGCTTCCCAGTCCAATGGGTGTGATTGTCGCAAAACAATTCGGAGCATCTAACTTCTTGTCTCAGTTAGGCTTTTTCGCCAATTTCATTGCCTATGCATTCATGGGTATTCCGGCAGGAATTTTACTCGAACGAATTGGATATAAGAAGACCGCGTTGATTGCCGTTGTTGTTGGCTTCTCGGGTGTTGCAGTACAATACTTTTCAGGCCAGATTGGAAGCTTTGTCATCTATCTTACAGGCGCTTTCATTTCAGGTTTCTCCATGTGTATGTTGAATACGGTTGTGAATCCGATGTTGAACACACTCGGCGGTGGTGGTAAAAAAGGCAACCAGCTTATCCAAACAGGAGGTTCTTTGAACTCTGTGGCTGCAACAATCGTTCCGGTTCTCGTAGGTTACCTGATGGGTGCCAACGCGGATGAGCGCACCATCGACAAGGCCAATCCGGCCCTTTTCATGGCCATGGGAATCTTTGCCATCGTATTCGTTGTGCTTTACATCATGGAAATTCCTGAACCTCGTTTGATCGGCAAATCAAAAGTGAAACACGAACACAGTCCGCTTTCTTTCCGCCATTTTATTTTTGGAGCGATTGCCATCTTCGTTTATGTAGGAATTGAAATCGGGATACCTAGTACAGCCAACCTTTTCATGACTTCCGATATAGCCAAGGGCGGTCTGGCAATTAATGCTACGGTAGCCGGTTCAGTGGTCGGAACTTACTGGTTCCTGATGATGATCGGCCGTATTCTGGGTGCCTCCTTTGCTTCAAGATTCACAAGCAAGGCGATGCTTTCAGCGGTCTCTGTACTTGGTTTGGTATTTGTGGCACTGGCCATCTTCCTTCCTGTTTCGACTACCGTTAGTATGCCTGTATTCCAGTCAAATATCTCATTTGGTTTGGCAAATGTTCCAATAGGAATCATGTTCCTGATCTTTTGTGGATTGTGTACATCCGTCATGTGGGGTGGTATCTTCAACCTTGCTGTTGAAGGATTGGGCAAATACACCGAAGCAGCTTCCGGTATTTTCATGGTAATGGTTTGCGGTGGTGGTATCCTGCCACTTCTCCAGGGTAAAATTGCCGACCTTACTTCTTACGCAACCAGTTATTGGGTGATATTTGTATGTATTGGCTACCTGTTGTTCTATGCCTTGATCGGCAGCAAGAATGTAAACAAGGACATTCCTGTAGAGGTTATTGGCTAAGCGCAATAATAGATAATATTTTGAAAAAGCCATCCGGGATGTTCGGGTGGCTTTTTTTATGGGGAAAGTTGAAAAGGGAAGCTATCGGGTGATGCGATTTCCGAATCGCATCCTTAGCTCCTGGCACGAACTTAAACGGCGAATCGGAATTCGCCGCACCCCTGCTGGACCTGATTCTCAAATCCGTACCTCACCACAATCGGAAATTGTCCAACGCTGCCGGGATACCCCGGATCATAGTTACGGCATCGTGAACTCCCAGAAATTTTCCCGGGTTATGAAACTGTAAAACGCGAATATTTCGGATATAATCGAAAAATTAGCGCGAATATTTCGGATATAACCTAAAAATTCACGTGAATATTTCGGATTGCACTTAACAAATCAAGTTTTCCTGTTCACGGAGAATAGCTTTTTGGGAAAGTAAACTCTACCTTTGAAACGAGTTTTTAATCACTTTTTTTGATTCCCCGAAGTTTGGCAAGATTCATGGATTTAAATAGCTTTACATGAAACAACCAAACTCCAATTCCTATGCATCCTCTATTGCATTACTCAGCCCTGCTGGCAGCCGTTGCTGCCTGCTTTCCCGCATCTGGTGCACCCAAGCCCAAACTACCCAACATCATTGTTGTTTTCATCGATGACATGGGATACGGCGATTGGGGATGTTACGAGGCCAAGGGCTAAAAGCCATCCCAATTTTGGGTATGGCAATTTTTAACGGCAATTAGTATTTATTTTCTTCAGAATTATTATCCTATTTTTGCTTGAATGCAAATCATCCATGGAATATCGGAAAGGGATTTAATTGTCCGGCTCAAAAATGGAGATCAGACTGCTTTTGAGTTGCTGTTTCATTTTTACTATCCTGGTCTGGTGCTCTACTCTACTCAGTATTTGGCTGATAGAGCAGAGGCTGAAGAGGTAGTGCAGGACTTCTTTGTCAGACTGTGGCAAAAAAATCAACAGATTGTTCCCGGAGATTCACTGAAAAGCTACCTCTTTTCCTCGGTCAGGAACGGAAGTCTTAATTTCCTGAAGCATAAAAAAATTGAAGAGAAATACCTGAAGGAGATGATCGAATTGTCAGGCCATTACCTGGTATACGATCCGGATTTGTATGTTGAATCGGAACTTCAGGAAAAGATCAAAAAAAGCATTGAAAACCTACCGGAGCAATGCAGGAAAATATTTGTCATGAACAGAATTCTTGGGAAGAAAAACGAGGAAATCGCCCTGGAACTAGCCATTTCCAAACGAACGGTTGAAACTCAGATCAGCAAGGCATTGAAGGTTTTGAGGATTCAGCTAAAGGATTATGTGACACTGCTTTTTTTGCTGGGAATTTAGGTTGGAAAGAGTGCCTAAAGTGACTAGAGTGAACTAAAGTGCCTAAAGTTTATAGGATTGGAGAAAAATGCCGACCACTCTCATGTCTCATATCTCATGTCTCATATCTCATGTCTCATATCTCATGTCTCATATCTCATGTCTCATGGC
>CAIUUO010000205.1 GCA_903902325.1 uncultured Bacteroidia bacterium | reverse complement strand
GGTTTGTCAAGTGCTTTCAAAGAAATTGAGAAGTTCTACATGGAGTTAGCACGACAGACAATGCCGGTCAACGAGGTTGGAGCTACAAAGGCGGTGACACTGGTTATCAGTGAAGGGACAAACCTTGAGATCAAGAGAGTGAGAGGGGGAAGTAAGTGATTAAATATTTAGGCGTTTTCACAGGATTTACCCTGTTGTCAGGTTGTGCAGTTTTCAACCCATATGCAAGTGATTTTACGTGCCCCGGGTCTGCCAAGGGGAAATGCGTCTCGGTAAACGCTGCGTACAAGGAATCCACGGTTACGACATCTGCACCTGCCGAAGAATCAGCCAAGTCGAATGAATTGAATGAAGAGGATCCTGGCAAAGCGGAAGATGAGCTTTGTTCGCAACATGTAAACAGCGATGATCCGGCAAATACCGACGTACCGTGTGTTCGAAAAAAGAAGATTGTCGGCTCAAAAGAGTCGCAAGAAATTCAGAATTATAATCGGTATCGTTCCGCACTCTTTGACAAGTTCGGAAACCTTCTGAAAGAGCCACAAACTCCCGTTGTTTCACCACCAAAAACTATGCGTGTGCTGCTACTGCCCTACACAGGCCAAGATAACGAGTTCTATATGCTGCGCTATGTATATTTCTTCGTTGATGACGCACGCTGGCTCCTCGGCGACTCCGTGACGTCAAACGACGAGGAGGAATAACCAAATGGGATTGTTTTCGTGGTTGTTCGGAGGAGACGGTGGCGTAACTAAAGGTGACTACTTTCGACTTATAAGTAGAGAAAAGTTTTCAAGTTACCTGCCGTGGACTGCCTATGACAAAACAAAGCAGGTGTACCTTAACACTGACAACACTCTGGGGATGATGTGGGAATGTTCACCGCTTGCGTTCGCCGGTGAGAATACCATCAATACACTGGGAGGACTTTTTCGAATCAATTTGCCTGATGGCGCAATCATGCAATTCATCTTGCTTGCAGACCCTCACATAGATCCCATTGTAGAGACATATGGAGCTATCAAGACCAGGGAGAGCAAGTTAATCCGCGATGTTTCGGATAAAATGTCACAGTTTTTCAAAGATGGCGTGAATGGTATGAGCTGTTTAAGCGGAATTCCGGTTCGTAACTTTCGCCTCTTTTTTACGGTGAAATTTCAGGCCAAAGACGCAGCTACCGTCAACATGAACGAAGTAAATGCAACGGTACATGAGGTGTTGAGGGGAGCAGGATTGTCTCCTGAAATCGCCGATCCAGGCGTTTTACTGGCGTGGATGAGGAGAATGCTTAACGACAAACCCGGAGACAATGTTGATTACTACGACGAGCGCAATGTTATCCGTAAACAGGCTCTCCTCGGTACACGAGTGGAGAAACACTTATCGTATCTGAAGATTGATTCAAAATTCTTTCGCTGCATTACACCCAATGCCTTCCCCAAAACCGGCGATCCAATCCAGACCAACCAACTCTTCGGCGGAATAATGGGGATGGCCACTGACTCCGATCAGATAAGAACTCCCTTCATGTATACCCTGAATATTGTTCTCCAGGATCAGAAGAATAAGCTCCACACCAAATGCAACATAGTCCTGCAGCAGCAGGGCGTGGGAAGTCTTGCCCCGTCGCTGTCACGGAAAAAAGAGGAATATCTCTGGGCTGTGGACGAGTTGGAGCGTGGCACGAAATTCTATCGGATCATTCCGATCATGTGGGTTTTTGGCGAGGACGATCGACTGGTTAATGAGTCGGTGACCAGAGCCAAGCGTGTCTGGGAAGGGCAAGGGTACAAAATGCAGGAAGACAGAGGGGTGCTGGTACCTCTCTTCATCTCTTCGCTTCCGTTTGGGCTCTACAATTATGGATCAACCATAGACACACTCGACCGCGATCACATCATGCCCGTTGAGACAATCTGCGTGACGTTACCGGTTCAGAGTGACTTTTCCGGGATGGGAAAGCCGGTGATGCTCTTTACCGGTAGAAAAGGGCAGCTGTTGGGGGTCGATATATTCAACAAGGCGGTCAATAACCATAACGCCATGGTCTGTGCCTCTTCAGGCGCCGGCAAAAGCTTCTTTATCAACTATCTCGTCTACAACTATTTCGCCACGAATTCCAAAATCAGGATTATCGATATCGGCGGTTCTTACAAGAAGATGACCAAACTCTTCGGAGCCCGTTACTTGGACTTCAGCGAAGAGACGGATGTCTGCCTCAATCCCTTCACAAACGTAATAGATCCCG
>CAIUUO010000204.1 GCA_903902325.1 uncultured Bacteroidia bacterium | reverse complement strand
TTCCTTTCATTGTCGAATTGTCGAATTGCCGAATTGTCGAATTAATTCTTCTTCCAAACCGTCACTTCAATATTCTTCAAAACGGATTTCCGTTTATTGATCCTGAAAAGGGATGGTAATGTGATGGATTCATCCGTTTGCACAAAGTTTTCCTTCAGCAACTCTTCGACGGTTTCCTTTCCCCTGACAGGTTCCGCAGAGCTGCGGTAACCGCCCAGCCAGTTTTCGGTTTTGGTATATTTCTCGTCCCAGTCGTAAGCCGTGGCGATCACCAGAACACCATTGTCATTCATCCGGCGGTGGAGTTGTGCCAGCAGTTCCTTGGGCTGGTAGATCCTGTCGAGGATATCGTTCAGGAGGATCAGGTCGTAACCGCTGAAGATGTTTTTCATGTTGGCGAAATCGGCTTGCAGGAATTTCACCTTTTTGACCAGTGGTTTCAGGTCAAAATCTTCGAGGGTCACCTGCCTGTAATCGCAGATCTCTCCCTCTTCGGGAAAGATGTAGTTGAACCTTCCCTGTTCCTGCAACTGCGTGGCTACCCGAATGGTCCGGGCCGAGAGATCCACGCCGGTTACGTTGTTGAAAGTGCGGGCAAGCTCCCAGGTCGTTCTTCCTGTCTTGCATCCCAGGTCGAGGGCGCAGCGCTTCAGTTCAAGGGAGTCGAGATTTGAGCAGAAACCGGCGATTTCCTTCTGGAAATTGGGTACATCGGAAGTTGACAGGCCATAATGTGTTTCACAATAAAGAATGACTTCCGGGTCTGTTTCGTAGGTGTCGTTTTTGATGACGACTTCCTGGTAAGATGACACATACCTGAATCCGGCATGCTGGTAAAAATGCCGCCTGAAGGCATACCTGGAATCCCGGATGGCTTCATTGCCTGTGGAGATCCATGAACCGCCCTTGATCATGTTGTGCCTTGTATCGAAGGTGGGTGTCGAAAAATCGTCGTAGGATGGATGTATCCTGAATCCTTCATAGCCTGAGATAGGTGTTTCCGTCCATTGCCAGACATTCCCGACGAGATCGTAAAAATCGCCATTGGCAAATTGATCTACAGGACAAGGACTCTGGAAATGCTCCAAATTGATGTTCCCGGGAGCCGTCTTCCATTGCGGCATATCCGGAATCCTGGCTTTGTCGCGGAGCAGATACCACTCTTCTTCAGTCATCAGCCTGACGGGAAGTCCCGTTTTTTCCTTCTTCCAGTTGCAGAAGGCTTTTGCCTCGAGGTAGTTGACCTCAACCGGCCAGTTCCAGGGCATATCTATCTCTTCGAATACAAGTCTTAGCTTATATTTTTGGTCTTTCTTCCGCCAGAACAAAGGATGTTCAGCCTTGATATAGGATTTCCATTTCCAGCCCTCTTCGGTCCAGTATTTTTCGGAATGATAACCCTGGTCTTTGATAAATTCCAGGAATTCCCCATTGGAACACAGGAATTTACTTGCTTCGAAATCTGCCACATCCGCATGATGGGTTCCATATTCATTGTCCCAGCCATAAAGCGGATCACTGAAGGATTTGCCCAAAGTGACAGTTGCGCCTGCAGCTTTGATCAGTTGGTTTTCGGGTGCAGGTCCGTTGGAGTCACAGGTGATCCAACCCGGAATAGGTTTCAGGTATTCCAGCGGGAGTTGACGAATGAGCACGGAGGAGGTCTCGATATGGATACGCGAATGTTCGATTCCCATCAGTATGATCCACATGGGATCTTCCCAGCGGACAGGTAGCTGCATGGGAAGGGTCTCGATGATTTTAACCACCGTTTCGTAAACAGCTTCGCGGTAGCTTTTGATTTCGGGTATCGTTGGCCAACTGTAATTGCTTTGGTTGAGGTCGTCCCACGACATCTCATCGACTCCGATAGCGAACATGGCCTCAAACTTTGGATTGATCCTGCTGTCCAGTACTTTCGAGACAACTAGTTTGTTGATATAGAAAGCGGCAGTATGGCCGAAATAGAAAATCAGCGGATGCCGCAGCGGGTCTGCAGTCCGGTACATACCTGCCTTGTCGGAAAATACTTCAAAAAGATGCTCATCCAGTCTGTAGGTTTTTTTGAAATAGTCGAGTATTTCAGCCCTTTTCTGCTCAGGGTCACCTAAATTTAAGTTGATTGTCTTAGTGATAAAACGGGAATCCATATCGCTTGATATTAAGGGATAAACGAAAGATTTATTTTATGCAGGAATCACAAAAATTTCCCTACCTCTTTTTTGAGATCGGCCAGAGCCAGTGCGACTGGTGCAGGATCTTCATCCAGGTATTCGTTGAAGATTTTCTTGCTGAGTTCGTAGCCCGGACTGTTCTGATCCAGTTCCTCCGCCGAGCGGTTGATCAGTGTGACCAGTTTTTCCTTGGCGCCGCGTATCGTCTCCCAGAGGATGGTCGAGACATAGATCTGCTGGGAAAGATTATGCTCGTATTCCTGCCGTATGGCGCTCAGAAGAACCTGGTGATATTCAACGACTGTCATTTCGTGCGGTGAATGCCGCAGCAACATCGATTCTGGTGAGATACGCTCCAAAAAAATGGTCAGCCGTTCATAGGCCTGCAATTTAACGGGTGTCATCTCCTTGGCATGGATGACCCTGAATTCAAACTCTCTGCGGCGCTGGTCATTTTCGAGCATGTCGCGAAAAAGGAAATAGGCAGTAATAAAAACGATCAGTGCCGGCAGCACTATTTTCAGAATTTCCCAAAACCCACCGATATCATTGGCCATAATATTCAGAATTAATTGTTGCAACGAAGATAGTATCTAATTGACAATGGACAATTGACAATTGACAATGGATGGAATAAATGGATGGTGATTTGCACCTGAATTGTAAACTGATATTGAATTTATTTCTATTGTAAATTTAAAAGCATTTAATGTATTATTTTTCTATTGCACATGAAATCAGATTGATGCATAATTGTCAACTGTCCATTGTCCATTGTCAATTTTTACGTGTGATGCTTACTTTGGTTTCTGAATAAGTCCATAATACTGGAAAAACAGGACGGAAAAGAACAGGATCGTGAGTACAGCCAAAAGCATGTATCTCTTTTTTTTGAATCGGAAAAAAAGAAGGGACGTCATAGCCAAAAAGGCGCCCGTCGTATTGAGCCAACCCGTCGTTTTAAGAAATCCGGCGGTTTCCTGAAAAGAGGTGTTCGCTGCAAAATGCCCCGGACTTATTTCAAACAGATTGAAATAAAGAGAGATCAGTCCGTTAATCACCAAAACCATCCAGCCGGCATAGGTGAAGTAAGATTTATTATCTGCGTAACCGATGATAATCAATGCAATGCCGATAAATATCCCCCACATGGGAATCAGCATGGGCAGGTAAAGTTCGTGATTCTGCATGGTTGCAAATTTTATATAAACGACCTGTATTTGTATCCGCAAATTAGCAAAATATCCTTGATCAAGGATGGTTATTTATCCCCTAATTTGAAGTTTATTTGGTCACATATACCAGTCAAGGTCGTAATTCGCTATTTTTGCCGAAAACAAGAGCATCCGATGATTAAAAATCGAGAGTTATTAGTAGACCCAAGAGCCAGGGGATTGATATTTGATATCGATGGTACGATTTCAGATACCATGCCAATTCATTTTAAAGCCTACCAGCAGACAGCTGCTGAATACGGGTTTGAAATCACGGCTGAAGTATATTTTAAATTGAGCGGTATTCCAGCTTACCAAACCAGTGCAATTCTGAAAGATAAATTCCAGAAAGATTTCGATCCTCAGGAATTTGCGGACAGGAAGGAATTAAATTTCCTCAGCAATATTCACCTGGCCGATCCAATTTTACCGGTAGTTAAAATTATTAAGGAATATTCCGGAAAACTTCCCATGGCTTGTGGAACCGGAGGAACAAGGTTCTATGCCCTTAAGACCCTGGAACTTGCCGGAGTTCGTGATCATTTTGAACATGTTGTCACTGCGGAGGATGTTGTAAACCACAAGCCTCATCCGGATACTTTCTTGAAAGCTGCAGAACTCATTGGCGTTGCACCAGAATATTGCCAGGTGTTCGAAGACAGCAAACTCGGCCTGCAGGCAGCAAAAGCAGCGGGGATGATGGCAACCGATGTAACACCTTTTTACTGAAAAAGGAAGGCTAAAGGCTAAAGGAAAAAGGAAAAAGTCAAGAACGCTTATTACATTATTTGCACAAAATTAAAAACTCAATCCTTCAATTTTCGTACTATTTTGAAGGTAGCGTACTTTATCCTTTTTCCTTTATCCTTTATCCTTTTTTAAATGGAACATTTTGCAACATGGATTTTAAAATAACGGCCGATTTCATTCCCACGGGAGACCAGCCACAGGCCAATTCGCAACTGAGTGAGGGGATCTCGTCCGGTTACCCTTACCAGACTCTGCTTGGCGTGACGGGTTCGGGAAAGACCTTCACCATGGCCAACGTGATCGAAAAGGTACAGAAACCAACGCTGATACTAAGCCACAATAAGACGCTGGCTGCCCAGTTATACGGCGAGATGAAGCAGTTTTTCCCGGAGAATGCGGTTCAATACTTCGTCTCCTACTACGATTATTACCAGCCGGAAGCCTATTTGCCAACTACCGATACTTTTATTGAAAAAGACCTGGCCATCAACAAGGAGATTGAAAAGCTGCGGCTTGCAGCGACTTCTTCACTTCTCTCCGGCCGGAGGGATATTGTGGTCGTCTCTTCCGTGTCATGTATTTATGGTATTGGTAACCCGGAGGATTTCCATGCCAACGTCACCCATATCAAAATAGGTGAGCAGTTGGGAAGGAATGTGATGTTGAGGAAGCTGGTGGATGCGATGTATTCCCGGACCGATCTTGATTTTCAGCGGGGAAACTTCCGGGTGAAGGGCGATACCGTCGATATTTTTCCCGCTTACGCGGACGATGCGGTGCGGATTCAGTTCTTCGGTGATGAGATCGAGGAAATATCCACTTTCAATCCCGAAAA
Source organism: uncultured Bacteroidia bacterium (assembly GCA_903902325.1). Lineage (GTDB taxonomy): Bacteria > Bacteroidota > Bacteroidia > Bacteroidales > Prolixibacteraceae > CAINVV01. The sequence continues at coordinate 40,759 of CAIUUO010000204.1, read as the reverse complement.
CGGCGCTTTTTTGAGTCTGCACGACCATTATGCCATCTATCCAGCCAATATATTTGTTACCACGAAAGACCGAACCAAGGCGGCGATTCGACAGATCCAGGATGACCTGGTCAAACAGATAGATTTCTTTAAGAGCATCGGCAAGCATGCCGAAGCCAAACGCATTGAAGACCGGGTCAATTACGACCTGGAGATGATCCGGGAGTTGGGTTATTGTCCGGGTATCGAAAATTATTCCCGATATTTTGACGGAAGGGTTCCGGGATCGAGACCATTCTGTCTGCTCGATTTTTTCCCTGACGATTTCCTGATGATCATCGACGAGAGTCATGTGACGATGCCGCAGATCCGGGCGATGTATGGTGGTGACCGTTCCAGGAAAACCACGCTAGTGGATTACGGCTTCCGGTTACCGGCCGCCATCGACAACCGCCCCTTGAAATTTGACGAATTTGAGGCGATTGCCACGCAGATGATCTTTGTGAGCGCTACGCCTGCAGATTATGAACTGCAGAAGAGTGAGGGAGTGATTGTGGAGCAGATCATCCGTCCTACAGGCCTGCTTGACCCGATTATCGAGATAAGGCCTGCGCACAACCAGGTGGATGATCTGATCCATGAGATTCATCTCCGTGTTGAGAAGAATGAGCGGGTACTTGTTACCACTCTGACCAAAAGAATGGCTGAGGAGCTTTCCAAATACTTTGACCGAATCAACATCAAATGCCGGTATATCCACTCAGATGTGGATACCATGGAGCGGGTGGAGATCATGGAAGAATTGCGGAAAGGGAGTTTTGATGTGCTGGTCGGGATCAACCTTCTTCGGGAGGGACTCGATCTGCCGGAAGTATCGCTGGTAGCGATTCTGGATGCCGACAAGGAGGGATTCCTCCGATCGGAACGATCGCTTACGCAAACGGCAGGACGTGCAGCCCGTAACCTGAACGGACGGGTCATCATGTATGCCGACAAGGTCACGGATTCGATGCAGCGGACCATTGATGCCTCGAATTACCGCAGGAACAAGCAGCATGCCTACAACCTGGCCAACGACATCACACCCACGCAGATCGTCAAACCGACCCGTGAGATCATCGGCATGGAGTATAGGCTGACCAAGGGATTGGGAGGGAAGCCCTATGTTCCGCCTGAGACCATTGACTACGCTGCAGATCCGGTACTGGCTTACCTGACACCAGATGCCCTTGAAAAAGCGATACTGAAAACCAAAAAAGAGATGGAGAAAGCTGCCAAGGAACTCGATTTCATCGAAGCGGCGAGGTTGCGGGATGAGATGTTTGCCTTGCAAAAACTGCTGAAAGAACGAAAAAATGGATAAACAGATAGCATTAGCCCTGTTGGAAATGATGAACAGGAACAGGGGTGACCAGAAAAGAATTGAACATTCCCTGAAAGTGTATGGATATGCCCAATTGCTTGGAAGGCTGGAAGGATTAACACCTGAGCAACAGTTTATCCTGGAATTGACAGCCGTCCTGCATGATATTGGCATCCATGTTTCCGAAGTGAAGCATGGCTACTCCGATGGGCAAAAACAGGAGATTGAAGGTCCGCCGGTAGCCAGGCAAATATTGGAGAATATTGCCGTAGACCCCGTTGTAATTGACAGGGTTTGTTTTATCGTCAGCAAGCATCACACTTTTTCGGCCATTGACGGCATAGATTTTCAATTGCTGGTGGAAGCCGACTTCCTGGTCAATGCGGTGGAGGAGGAGATTTCACCGGAAGGGATTCGCAGGTTTGTGGAATTGAATTTCAAGTCGGAAAGCGGAAGAAGGGTGATTGAGGAATTGTTTGGAAAGTAGCTCTTGTCTGACTTTGTGAGAATGAACGTAATTCTTTTTAACCACAAAGGGCACTAAGGATGCTCAAAGGACACGAAGGGTGAATGTTTCCAATTTGTGTCCTTTGTGTTTTGCCTTCGGGTCCTTCGTGGTTAGATATCTTTACTCTTAGGACAAGTGTTCCATTTACTCACTTTTTCTTTTTCTTTGTTGCTTTTGCCCTGGCATTAAAATCGAGTGCAAGGTTGATGTAAAAGTCAAGTTCCTTTGCATTCCTTATACCTGTTTCATCGACCATGATCCAGCCCTTCATATGCTGTTTGGTGAAATCCATGGTTCTGCATCCCTGTTTTTCAATGACTTCTGCATGTAAATCAGGTTCAATCCGACACATCATATCCTCCTTGATTACACCAACACACATTTTATCGTTGACCATGAAGGCCAGACCGCCCATCATCTCCTTTTCCTCAATGACCGGAAGGTTTGCTAATCTTTCACGTATCCTGTCAGCCAGTTTAATATTGTAAGCCATATAATTGCATTTAAGATAAACTACCAGACCCGTGCCTTATCATATCCTTTTTCCTGGCAGTACAGGTGTGCCTGATGCATGAAAGCCTGCAGGCGCGTATCGATGTTGATGGAATCCTGTCCGTCGTAGGCTATGTTTTCCCATGGGATATTGTCGTGATCCTTCCTGAATAGATGTGACACCGAAGTGATAAGTGTTCCGGGCATGCAGGTGAACGGAAGGACATTGGCAATTCCGGAAATGTTGGTCTTCGTCAGATTCACGGCAGCTCCCATTGCAAGCGCAGGATCACCATCATAATGCTTGTGGACATAGGTGCCACACGCTTCAAGCATCTCTTTTAGATGCAAATCCCGATCCAGTTCAGCCACACCTCTAACTGTTTTATTCAGCATACTCTGAGAAAGATGCTGCGAAAACTCCTGGATTTTGGATTTGAACAGTCCTTTGAAGTCGGATTTCCAGATACTGTCGCGCCAGTATCGGTAAGTAGAGTAACTGATCCACTCCGCCATCGGCGCCATGAAGGTTTCTGCCCCCAGTTCCTCCAGCCTTTGGACCACATAACCATTGCAGAACGGGTTGTCTCGCATGAAAACTTCACCAATTACTGGAATCACGGGTTTACGGTACCCGATCACAATTGGAATGATATTGAAAGCTTCAGCCGATCTGCGAAGAACATCATTCAAACCCTTTGCTCCGTTTTCAAGTGACCGGATCACCTCGCCCAGATATTGCCTGTATATCTTATCTGTCATACCTTTCAGCGCTTCATATGGCCTGCGTTCCTGCTGCATTTTCCTGAGCAGGTCTACAGCTATCATACCTTTCCAGGCGGTGAACCTGAACTTGGTCGAATGTCCTGCGGCCATGGTTTCATACGAATCGTCGTTTCCCGGAGAGATGATTTCAACATCCTGAAAACCTAACCTGTCGAAAATTTTTCGCTGCAACAAGTTGTACTGGCCAAATCGGCACGGACCGTTGTGATCCGGCATGAAGAATGCCACCTTTTTTGGGTCGATTCCAGGTTCCATCAGCTTCTGAAGAAAGCTGCCTGTCGTGCAGGTCAGAGGAAAGCACTCCTGGGACGAGGTATGTCTTCTTGCCAGTTCAATGGCATTTTCATCCGTCATGGGCAGCACTTCGGATTTAATGCCACAGCTCCTCACTGCGGCCGAGACTGCATAGGCAGCGTCACGCATATAAGGGAAATAGATGGTTCTGTCATCGTTGAAATGGCGGATCATACGGAAAGGAGCTATCGTATCTGTCTTTAAATGAACTTTCCTGTAACCATCCAGACTATCGAGAAAAGCTTCACAACGCGTCAATAATCCGGCATCTGCACTGTGCTCATCCACTTCAAGCAGCAGGTAGGGTTTGCCTTTCAGTTCATCCCGGACAAAATGGTGCAGGAATGAATCCGGACCGCACCGGAAATTACTCAGATACACCGCGTATAAATTTTCTGTCTGACTTACTATTTTGGACGCAGCCAGTATCTTTTGTCCGTTGGGCCAGTACATTCTGGGGTAATCTTCAAAAACGTTGATGGTATGAAGTGGAAGGTAATCAAGTGGAATAGGTAGAATATCCATGTTAATCAATTTCTCAACCAGGTTAAGATTAAGCATGGTATCCGCCGAATTGTAGGGCCTTCCTATGATGACCATTGCTTTTTTGTCTTTGGGCAGGTTGGCCATTACCTCTGCTCCCCGGCGGTTCACCGCATGCTCAAAAGCGATCTGGGTCTCATCCGCTTTCCTGAATGCCTTCTGAACCCTCGATGCAGAAGTACCGAATTTCTCCTTCATGAATTCAGCGAGTTCCTTCAGAATGACTTTTTCGGAAAACCGGAAATGGAGTGTTGGAACCAGGAGCTTTTCAGTGAGCGGGTTGTTGTGCATGGCTCCCTTGACCATGAAGGGATACGACTGAATCCAGGGGCAATTGCAGTTACTGGTCGGATTGCTGGCAGTTGCCTTTGCGTTGACAATGAATGGGGTGAAGACAAAATCCACATTCTTTTCCAGCAAGTTGTTGATATGGCCGTGCATCAGTTCAACTGGAAAACATGTTTCTGCCACGATGGATTCTATGGAATTGGTAACGATCCTTGAATCTGTTGGATCGGAAACGACTAAACGAAATCCCAGTTCCCGAAAGAAGGTTCTCCAGAATGGAAATTGCTGGTAATAAAGCATCAATGCACGCGGAATACCTATCGAGATTTTGTCACTCGATGCTTCTTCTACGTAGTCACCAACAAGTAATCTCAGCCTTTCTTCGAACAGATTGGGAATGTCCTTCCCTTTGCCCTTTCGGTCGGCTACCTCCCACCTGTCGCAACGTCCTCCGAAATAGAGCGCCTTCATTTCACCTTCAATCTTGACCATCTGCACCTCACAATTGTTGGAACAATGCTTGCAGGTGAATTTTTTGAGCGAATAGGGCAATTTAGAAACCCCAAATCCTTTGAATCTGGATGTTGCTTCTGGTTTCATCATATTGCGGGCCAGGATGGCTGCACCGATGGCACCGGTGACGTCGTAATGCGGCGGGATAATTATTTTTTTGCCAGATACCTCCTCGAATGCGGCAACCACAGACTTGTTGTTGGTGACCCCACCCTGGAAAAAGATTTTATTGCCGATGGGTTTTGTTCCTACGACTTTCTGGATATAATTGTAGACAATCGAATAGGCCAGACCACCAACCAGGTTTTCCTTCGTCTCACCTTTCTGCTGGTGAGAATTCAGGTCAGATTCCATGAAGACGGTGCAACGATCTCCCAGTTTGCAGGGCTGACAGGAACTCAGTGCCAGGTTTCCAAATTCATTGACGATACTGATGTCCAGCTTTTCAGCCTGCTCCTCCAGAAATGAACCGGTTCCTGCAGCGCAGACTTTATTCATTTCGAAGTCGACTACCACTCCGTTTTCAATCCGGATATACTTTGAATCCTGTCCGCCAATTTCAAAAATGGTATCAACAGTTGGGTCATAGGCGATGGCAGCAGTGGCCTGGGCAGTGATCTCATTCTGAATGGTATCCGCCCCGATGAAGTCGCCTGTCAGATAGCGCCCTGAACCCGTAGTCCCAGAGGCCCTGACCACGACACGTTCGCCTACTTCATCGTAAATTTCAGTCAGTCCCCGCCGGATCGCATCCAGGGGTTTGCTGGCTGTAGGCAGGTAGCGTCTGGCAATCACGTTATTCTTATCGTCAATCAGGACCACATTGGTACTAAGCGATCCCACGTCAATACCAAGATATACCGGAAATTTGCCAGTAGTTCCTTCCGGAATCGGCGTAACATTTCTATTGTAAACGGCCTCCGATTCTTTTAGCGGAGTCAGGTATTTTTTATCCGTTTTATCACCGGAAAGAAATTGATCCAGAGCCTCCATCCCTTTGTAGATATGGGTCGTTTTGGGATTTTCAAGAGCGTAAAATACTGCGCCGATTGCGCCCATGGAGGCATGGAATTCGGGTATGATCAGTTCCCCTTTTTCCAGTTCCAGCACTTCTTCAAAGGCTCTTATCATACCGACATTGGCTGCAACACCTCCCTGAAAAAGGATGGGTTTACTGAACTTCTTACCTCGTCCAAGTGTACTTTTAAAGTTGCGGGCGACGGCAAAACAGAGGCCTGCCACGATGTCGTGCAAAGGAGTGGCAACCTGTTGCAGGTGAATCATATCGCTTTTGGCGAATACGGAGCATCTGCCGGCGATACGCGGTGGATTTTCTGATTTCAGGGATAGCTCTCCGAATTCATTGACGATGGAAACCCCAATTCTCTTTGCCTGCTGATCCAGGAAGGAACCCGTTCCGGCAGCACACAATGTGTTCAGGGCAAAATCGGAAAGCTGGGATTTGTTGGTGACCACCTTATGTTCCATGAAGATCAGTTTGGAGTCTTCACCTCCCATTTCAATGATTGTCTTTGCTTCAGGATATAACTTTGAGACGGAAGTCGACTGACTGATAATTTCGTTGACAAAACAACCACCCAGCATTTCTGATGCCTGTTTACCACCTGTACCGGTAAAAGCAATCAAACCAATGTTTTCAACTCCGATTGCAGTAACGAGATCGGTCAAAATATCTTTTAGCACATGGAAGGGTCTTCCAAAACAGAAATCATAGCGATTATCCAAAACTTTGTTCTCAGGATCCAGAACCACCGTATTGACTGATATTGAACCAATATCAAATCCGAAGTTTTTTTTACTTACTGCAGGTTCAGTCTTGGAGGAAATAGGATGCATCAGTAAAGGGAAGTTATGGTTTGCGCTTCTAAACTACTGAATTTTTTCTGTTTCGGATATATTTATATGTAATTTTTTACATAAGTACAGATTTGTACTGAATATAAGTATCCATTATTCCTTGCTGCTAAATGTTTTCACCGATACTTTCCAATCGTTCAATGGTCTTTTTTGCAGCCAGCAATCTGATTTTTCTGTTTTTCTCTATTACTTTTTCCCTGATGAATTTTTCAATCCTGTGATGTATCGGGATCAGGAGAGAAGCAACACCAACAAGAATCAGCAGCATATACACCGGCGAATGGTGAGTAAGCATCACCACGTACGGATGGATGATCAGGTCAATAAACTCGAACACAAAAAGGACGCCCAAAATCCCGATGTAGGAGATCCATTTTTCATGCACAATGACACTTTTGCTAAGGAGGAAGAAAATACTCAGGAACAAGATTAATCCGATTGCGATGGCAGCATACTGAATATAATCTTTTCGTTCTTCTGCGGCCTTGGCATTCTCTGTCTCTACTTCCATTTGACGGATCTGTTCCTGATAGCCCATTGTTTGGATATTCCTTGTTTTTTCGATGCTGTACAGGGTATCCTTGGTCGTCATGGCCAACCTGAAATATTTGTTGATGCTATCCTGTTTATTCGTTTTCTCAAAACTTCCGAGCAGAAATTCATAGGCCCTTAATGACTGATCCCTGTGATGTCCCGCGAGGGAATATTGCACGGCTTTCGTTGCATATACCCTTGCGCTGTCGTATTCTCCTGTCGCCATGAAAGATTGTGAAAAATCATTGTAGGCATAACTCATCGCAAAATTATCGGCAGAGGATTTTGCATTTTCGAGTCCCCTTCGTAAAAATGGTCTGGCGATGTCCTGTTCGCCTTTGGCCATATAACTTTCGCCCAGTGAACTGATCGCATAGGTGATGAATTCAGGATCATTGGCTTCTCTGGACATATTCACAGCTTGTTGTGCGTAGATAAGCGCCGAATCGGCCCTGTGAATCTTGGCATAGGCGTTTCCAATATTATTCAATCCGTACGCGTAATGCGTCTTATCGCCCATTTTCAGGGCAAGGGGCAATGTTTTTTTGTAGTATTCGATCCCTTGTTCGATGTTTTGGGAGTTTTCCATCGCATTGCCGATATTATTCAATGCGCGCATGGTTCCGTAGTCATCATTTCTCTTTTCAAACCTGGATAACACGGAAAAAGCATATTTCAGGGAATTCGTATAATCGCTGCTCCTTTCGAGTATTCTTGCGAGGTTCAATTCTGTATAGTTGGTTCCAACCTCGTCGTTTCCCTTTTTGAACCAGGCAAGGATTTCAAGCGTTTTACTGATCTGCTGATCCGATTCACCTTTCAAGGAGTATAAATATTCCGATAGTTTTCGCCCTTTTTCTGAGTCTGAATGAACTGAATTGTATTGCACTATCAGGGTGTCAGGCAACACCTGTGCTTTGGATGACAAGAAGAATAATGTGAGCAGACACGATATAAAAACTTTATTCATGGTAACCGGATTCCTGATTGATGCAATAATCTAATTGATTTATATTTACGGTCTCACACAAAAAAAGTTCAGTAATCATCCTTTTTTTTGATTGGAAATCAGGTTTCCTATTTTTCCAAGCGGCATAAAAAAGCCCTGATTCTTCTGGAACCAGGGCTTTTTTATGATTTGAATTATTTATCCAAGATACGTTTTAAGCAGTTTGCTGCGGGAGGTATGCCTGAGCCTGCGAATCGCTTTTTCCTTGATCTGACGGACTCTTTCACGGGTTAAACCGAAGTGTTCGCCAATCTCCTCCAGTGTCATCTCTGTGCTGGCGATACCAAAGAACATGCGGATGATATCTGCTTCCCTTTCGGTAAGCGTAGCCAGTGAACGTTCGATTTCACGCGAAAGTGATTCGTCGATCAGGACACGGTCTGCGTTGGGAGAATCGTTGTTGATCAATACATCCAGCAGGCTGTTGTCTTCACCATCCACGAAAGGGGCATCCACGGAAACGTGGCGGCCGGAAACGCGAAGTGTATCGGCAACTTTCTCTGCGGGAAGTTCAAGCTGGTCGGCAAGTTCTTCCGGAGAGGGCCTGCGTTCATGTTCCTGTTCAAACTTGGAGTAGGCTTTGTTGATTTTGTTCAGCGAACCTACCTGGTTCAATGGAAGACGGACGATACGCGACTGCTCAGCGAGAGCCTGCAAAATTGACTGACGAATCCACCAAACGGCATAGGAGATGAACTTGAATCCCCTGGTTTCGTCAAATTTCTCAGCTGCTTTGATCAAACCCAAATTACCTTCATTGATCAGGTCAGGAAGACTCAATCCCTGGTTTTGGTACTGTTTGGCAACAGAAACCACAAACCTGAGGTTGGCTCTTGTCAATTTTTCAAGTGCTGCCTGATCACCTTTTTTGATCCGCTGCGCTAACTCAACTTCTTCTTCCACTGAAATAAGTTCTTCTTTTCCAATTTCCTGAAGATATTTGTCAAGCGATGCGCTTTCGCGATTCGTTATAGACTTGGTAATTTTAAGTTGTCTCATGCTCTGCGATTAAAAGTCTGCAAAGATACGAATAAAGTTGTTCCCAACAATATTAAATCTTAGCCAACAATATACAAATTATTCGTTTAAATCAAAAACATAATAAGCCCATTTCCCATCCGGATAAACACCTTCCATCAGGATTGGTTTTTTGCTGCTGCTTTGAGAGATAATCCGCTTGATATCCTCAACATTCGCAACCGCTATTTTGTTCACATCCGTAATAATAAATCCAACCCTAACGCCTGCATTTTTCATTTTGCCACTGGTAATTTTGAGTACCTGGACACCATCTTCAATATTCAGCCGCTCTTTGTCCTTGTTGGAAATCTCCCCGAATTCTGCACCAAGTGCTGAGAAGCTCTCTTTCACGATGGCCGTATTGCCTTTCATGTTACGCAAAGTTACATTGAATGTTTTTTCAGTGCCATCTCTTAAAATCACAACGCTGACCTGATCTCCGGGACGGTGTTTTCCAATTTGTTCCTGCAATTCACTGCTTGAATGAATTTTTATTCCATTCACCTCAATGATGACATCGCCTTTTTTCATTCCAGCTGATTTTGCTGCACCGTCTTCGATGGTCTTGTCAATAAATACACCTTCGACTTTGCTCAAGTTATGTTCTTTGGCATAGTCAGCATCGACCGTTCTCATCTCTATTCCAAGCATGGCGCGTTGTACTTCACCGAATTTTCTCAGGTCTTCCACCACTTTGTGCACGATTGACACAGGTATTGCGAATGAATAACCTGAATAGGAGCCTGTCCTCGAGGCGATGGCAGTATTGATTCCCACGAGTTCACCGCGAACATTTACCAAAGCTCCGCCGCTGTTACCCGGATTGACAGCGGCATCTGTCTGGATAAAGGATTCCATGGCCATCTTGTCTCCGGAGAGGTTTATGCTTCTTGATTTGGCGCTTACAATACCCGCGGTAACCGTCGAAGTGAGGTTGAACGGATTGCCAACTGCCAATACCCATTCGCCCAGTCTTAGCGCATCGGAATCGCCCCATGGCAATACAGTCAGATTTTTCGCGTCAATTTTGACGAGTGCAATGTCCGTGCCGGAATCATGTCCGATCACTTTGCCTGTAAATTTCCTGTTGTCATTGAGGATTACATCAATGTTTTCAGCCCCGTCAACGACATGGTTGTTGGTTACAATATAGCCATCCTCGCTGATAATGACTCCGGATCCTGCAGCTTCACTGTACTGAGGTTCCTGCGGAAAACTATTTCTTGGGCCAAAGAAAAACTCAAACAACTGGTTGCCGCCTTCGTACATGTTGTTTTTCGTCTTGGTAGTAATATGTACGACTGCTGAAACACTCTTCTCAGCAGCCTGGGTAAGATCCGGCAACTGCCCCTGTGGCAATACCGGCGGAGCATAACTGGAAAGCTGGATGGGTCTGCTCTCTGTCACGACGGCAGGTTTCTCGTTTTTATTAAATTGTGAATACAAAGAGAGAGCCAACACAGCTCCTACAAATGCAAATGCTACATAGGATGCACTTTTTTTAATTGCGTTCATAAATAATAAATTTTAAAATTTGATTTGATGCTTAATTCAAAATCTGTACCAAATCAAGGGTACACACACTCTATTAGACGTTAAAAGCACTGAAAAGTAATCCTGATTAACAAACTTTAACGTCAAACCATTTAAAACATGGTAAAATGAAAAATGTTACACAGAGTTGCACAGAGAAGCACAGAGTTACACAGAGATATAAAGGAAAATGTCAGGTACAACGATCTCAAAGTCTCCCAGTTCAGCTTCTTAAATGTTTCTAAATGGAAAGTGAGCGTAATAAGGCAGGACAATTTGTCAGTTCTAATTCCCGGTCTCCTTGCTGGGTACATTGAACCATTTGGACAACGGTTCTGATGGGACATATTCCTTGATGTAGGCAACGGCCTCTTCGGGAGTAGAAGCCACAAAATACATTTCGCGGTAGCTCTCTTTGGCGAAGGATTCCCGGTAGGCCAGGTCGAATTGCTGAAGCATTGGGTTGTAATACCCGTTGGTGTTGATAAAAACCACGGCCTTGTTGTGGTAATTCAATTGCTTCAGGGTGATTACCTCCAGAATTTCCTCCAGTGTACCGAAACCTCCCGGGAGCGCAATGAAAGCGTTGGAGCGCTTGCGCATCAGGTATTTTCGTTCGCGCATATTGGGTGTAACAATCTGCTCATGGTCGTTCGGACTGGAAAGTCTGTGTGCATGAATCAGCTCTGGAATGATACCCACGGTTTTTGCTCCTGTCTCCCTTGCAGCTTCGGCACAGGCATGCATCAATCCAACGTTGGCTCCTCCGTAGATAAGTTTCCAACCCGACTCACCGATCAGATGGCCAAGTTTCCTTGCTTCCTCAAAATAGATTTCAGGGATGGCATTGCTGGAAGAGGAGAAAACGCAGATGTTCATGAATGAAATTTGTTAATGTGACAATTCGGCAATGATAAGATTCGACAATGAGTTAATTCGACTATTCGACAATGAGTTCAAGAATTCTTCTTATTGAATCAATGTAACATATAGATCAACAGGTCGTTAATCTATTTTCATACAATAACTACGACTCCGCATTCCTTTCATTGTCGAATTGTCGAATTGTCGAATTTTTCAGACGTCTATATTCGCATAGGTTGCATTGTCTTCAATGAACTTGCGTCGTGGGGGTACCTCGTCTCCCATCAGCATCGAAAAGACGTGATCGGATTCGGCGGCATTCTCGATCTCTACCTGGCGCAGGGTTCTACGCTCTGGATTCATGGTAGTATCCCATAGTTGTTCGGCGTTCATCTCCCCTAAACCCTTGTATCGTTGTACGTGTACGCTTTTTTCATTGCCACCGGCCCAATCCTCAATGATTCTCATCCGTTGAGCTTCGGTCCAGCAATATTGCTCCTGCTTCCCTTTCTTTACAAGATAGAGCGGCGGAGTTGCGATATAAATGTGACCATTCATGATCAGGTCGTGCATGTAGCGGAAGAAGAAGGTCATGATCAGAGTCGCGATGTGCGATCCGTCGACGTCAGCATCCGTCATGATAATGATCTTGTTGTACCTTAATTTGGAGATATTCAGCTCTTTTGGATCCTCGTCGGTACCGATGGATACGCCGAGCGCCGTATAAATATTTCGTATCTCTTCGCTGTCGAATACCCTGTGCGGCATGGCTTTCTCCACGTTCAGGATCTTTCCCCTCAACGGAAGAATGGCCTGGAAACTTCTGTCACGTCCCTGCTTGGCGGTACCGCCTGCAGAATCTCCCTCAACCAGGAATAACTCACAGCGTGTGGGGTCTTTTTCGGAACAGTCGGCCAGTTTACCAGGCAGACCACTTCCTGTCAACACGTTTTTACGCTGTACCAGTTCCCTGGCCTTGCGTGCGGCATGACGTGCCGTGGCAGCGAGGATCACCTTGTTAACGATGATTCTGGCTTCACGCGGATGCTCCTCCAGGTAGTTGCTCAGCATTTCACTGACGGCCTGGTCGACGGATGCACTGATCTCCGAGTTTCCCAGCTTGGTTTTGGTCTGACCTTCAAACTGCGGCTCCTGAACCTTGCAGGAAATAACGGCTGTCAATCCTTCGCGAAAGTCATCACCTGAAATTTCAAATTTCAGTTTTTGGAACATCCCGCTGTTTTCGGCATAGCTCTTGAGGGTTCTTGTGAGCCCTCTCCTGAAACCGGTAAGGTGTGTTCCACCTTCTATGGTATTGATATTGTTGACATACGAGTGTACGTTCTCCGTGAATGAGTTGTTGTAGCACATGGCTATTTCAACAGGAACGTCGTTTTTCTCGGTAGAGATATTAATGGTTTCTTCGATAATCCGCTCACGCGTGCCATCCAGGTAATCGACAAATTCAGACAATCCGGCTTCGGAATAAAATACCTCTTGCTTGGAAGAGCCATCAGCTTCCTTCACCCTTTCATCCGTCAGCGAAAGTTTGATTTTCTTGTTCAGGAAAGCGAGTTCGCGTAACCTGGCTGAAAGAATATCAAATTTGAATTCTGTTGTGGTAAAAATCGTGTCATCTGGTGTGAAAGTAATAATCGTACCTGTGTGATCAGTGGTTCCAACAATTTTGACATCTGCCATCGGAGCTCCCTTTTCATAGTTCTGTTCCCAGATGTTGCCATCGCGATGAATTTCTGCCCGGAGATAATTGGAAAGGGCATTCACGCAGGAGACTCCAACGCCATGAAGTCCACCGGAGACTTTGTAACTCTCCTTATTGAACTTTCCTCCGGCGTGCAATACGGTAAGAACCACCTCCAAAGCTGATTTGTTTTCACCAATGTGCAGTTCTGTAGGTATACCCCGACCATCATCCACAACGGTCACTGACCCGTTTTCATTAATGACTACTTCAATGTTGTTGCAATAACCTGCGAGTGCTTCATCAATTGAGTTGTCAATGACCTCATAAACAAGGTGATGCAATCCACGGATGTTGACATCCCCAATGTACATGGCGGGGCGTTTCCTTACTGCCTCCAATCCTTCCAATACCTGAATGCTGTCTGCGCCGTAGGACACTTCGGCGGCTGATTTTATCTTCTTGTCTTCACTCATTTTTACTATTTATCTAAGCAGACAAATGTAGCTTTTTTTCACCAAACGGACAAGCAATTTTTCAGAAAGAGAGGCTTGCACCAAGTTTAAACCTTATGCCCTGAACAGTATAGCCATACCATATTTCGTCTTTCCTGTTGAGCAGGTTTTCGACCTTACCGAAGAAATCAAATTTACTTGTAAAACTGTATTTTACCCCGAAGTTGACATCGATTACTGCATCGGATTTCAGGTAGATGGGGGGTGGCGGAGTAGCGGAAGAGATCGGTGATTGGTAGTATTTTAGCATGATATCCCTGGGACCGGTCAGGTACATTTCTGCCAACCCGGAGAAATGGTCCGTGACCTTGAATTCGGTGGTGGCATGAAGGGTGAAGTCCGGCATGTAAGGCGCTTTCTCCAGCGTATTCGTCTGGTAACTGTAAAAATGACCCGAGAGGAGCAGGAACATTTTTCCTGTTGTGTACGAAAGATCGCCTGAAAAATCAAGGGTAGTAAGATTGTCGTAAACCACCTCGAAGGCATTGTTGTAGGTCAGACTTGCGAGACCGGTGGAAGAGGAGGAACCATTTTGTTCTACCCTTGTGACATAAAAGTACTGATCTTCCGTTTTGCCATATTTCGCTCCGATATTGAAGGTGAGAGGAGTGGTTATTTTACCCTTGATACCACCCGAAAAGGTTGAAAGATGGCTGGTGGGCTTAACGATCAGGGTAGGGTTGATCCACCTGTTTTCTTCAGCAATTTTTGAGTAATTGTTATTCTCCAGGTAGCCGTCAAGACCCGCATATACTGTAAAATTCTTATCGGCAGTATGGAAGGAGAAATCAATTTTCGGATATGGCTTGAGCGTGGTTCCATGCAGGTCGTCGAAGACTGAATAGAGGTTGAAACCTCCTTCGACGGTAAATAATTCGTTTTGGTAATTCACGGTAGGGGAGAGTTGCAACCACGATGCTTTAGGCGATGAAAGCATCGGAAAAGCCAGGTCTTCCGTCACATTTTCAGAATCGAAATGTGCAAATACCGCTATCAGTTTTCCGTTGAAGGTACCAAAATTGTAGTCGAAGTCTCCCTTGAATCTCATCGCCTTCTCCACCTGGTTAGAGGAGGTGTTGAAGTAACCCAGGTTGACATTGGTATTAAACTTCATTGGGGATACTGAAGTAGCATTGCTCCTGACGGATAAAGCAAAGTACCCAAGCTGGTTCATTTGATCCTGGTTGAAATACTTCACGAAATTGTTTGTCAGGATATCAGCCGGAATGGTTATTGGATAACCATAAAACCTGTTCATATCTCTTCTGTAAGAGAGTTCGGAAGAAATGGTGACGCCTTCATAAACATAGCTCCCGAAAACGACGGCCTTGTTGTAGCTGAAAGGGGCATTCACCGTGTTACCGCCTTTCAGCTCAACGCTGCCCTGGGAGGATAGGTGGTTCAGCTGCATGCCCAGTGTTCCATTGACCGAATTTGGATTGCTTAGATAGAAATCGAAGAAGGGAGTCAGGTTGGTGCCAAAACCGCCGCTGATTTTCCCGTACCCCGGATAGGTGATCTCCCTGGGTATCTGGTTGGATGCCTTCAAATCCGACGAATGGAAGCCGGTTGTGACGGGATGGCTGATGATTTTGTAATTCAGATCGGGCCTGAAATGGGTAGTATCATTGATTTCAGGCAATAGGTTGATCTTCCCGGCCTTTGATACGGAAGGCTTGTAGGCTTTGATCACCTCCACCTGCTGATTCATCCTGGAGGTATCCTGCTGGGCAGATACGGTCGAGAAAAATCCTGGTAAGGCGAAAATCAACAGAAACAGGGGGATGAGATATCTTGGAGTCATACAATTGGCGTAAAGACTGTTATTTTTTTTGTTCCAGTAATTTCAGATAAGCAGAGGCTTCATCGACAATGCCATCGTCCTTGATCTCATAGTTTTCGATCACACTTTTTAATGTGTTGGTAGCCTGAAACAGATCGTTCATCTTCTCATAGATATGGGCGAGGAGGATGAAACTCTTCCCAAGCCAGAATTTTTGCGGACTGTTTTTGGCAATGAAATCCATCACCTCGTTTTCCGCATCCTTGAGTCTGTTATTATCAGCGTAATATTTGCAAACATTGTATTTGGCCTCAGCACCCTCCCTAGATTTGGGATCTGCGGAAAGCTTGCGCCACAACGGCAACGCCTTCGTCTGGTCCTTCAATGCTTCGTAGGCTTTGGCCGATTTGTAGGTGCTCTCCCTGTCCAGTTCAGGCGGTATTTTGCCATTGCTGCGGAGCTTCCAGCCAATCTTTGCCACCTCTTCCCAGTTGCCAAGTTCATACTGGCACCTCAGGATTCCGGTGGTTCCGGCCAGCACATTGGCAGGCGACTGCGCCAATGTTTCAAGGCGCTGGAAATATCCGAGTGCCTTTGGGAAAGCCTTGACATCGTAGCAGAGACCCGCAGCCCTCACCAGGGCGTTCTCCGTGAAAAGGTTGTTCGGTTCAGCCAGAACTTTTTCATAATCCTGCAGGGCTTCGGTTGTCTGGCCTGCATTGTAGGCACATTCAGCTCGGTAAAAACGGGCATTGACAGTGAAATTTCCGTTCGGGAAACTTGAAAGGTATTTCGAAAGCTGTTCAGGGGCATCCGGAGTCTGCGACATGTAAAGTTTCTCAGCGGCTGCATAGGTGAGCGAATCCTGTTCATTCTGGCTTGGAGTGGCCCCTTTGCCAAGTTTCCTGGTATAGGTGATGTAATCCTCCACCTTGTTGTTCTCCATGTAATTGTTTTTGATACCTGTCAGTGCTCCTTTAGCCTCAGGAGTGTCAGGGAAGCGGGAGATCACTTCCTTGTAATAGGCGATGGAAGCATCGTACTGGTTCTGGTTGTAGGCTATGAGTCCGAGCTGTGCAAGCGCTTTTGGAACCATCGGACTACCGGGATATTTTGCAATCAGGTCGTTGTAACTCGATTTGGCTCCTTCCAGATCAGACATTTTCTCCCTGGCTTTTCCCTTTTCATAAAGTGCATCATCGCAGTAGGGAGAATCAGGATACCTGCTTGTAAGTTCTTCCAACTCCTGGATCTCAGTCTGCTGATCCTGCATCAGACCATGTGTGAAGGCCGACTGGAAAAGGGCATAATCAGCATCCGCCGAATTGAGGTCGATTGCTTTCTGGTAATTCCTGAGTGCCAACTCAAAATTCCTGTCGGCATAGGCACAATCTCCCAGCCTGTTATAGACATCACCCAACAGTTTATCGTTGTCGGCTGGTGTGCGTTCTGCATATTTGTTGAAATAGACGGCTGCCTGGACCAAATCCTGCTTGTTGAAGAACTGATAACCCATGTTGTACAGGGAAAGACCGTATTCGTTCAGTTTTGTGCTTCCCGGCAGGGACTGGAATTTTTTATATTCGGCGAATGCCTCTTCAGGCTTGTCCAGACGGTATAGGGTTTCGGCCCGCCAATATTGCGCCTGAGCCTTAAAGGTCGGGTTGTAGCTTCCGTTTTCCAGCGATTTGTCAAATAATTTGAGCGCTCCCGCGAAGTTCAGGTCCCTAAAAATCTCCATTCCACGGTAGAGGGATACCCGCTGATAGGCTTTCCTGATGGACGGACTCTTTACCTTGATCCTGTCCATGGAGGCAAGTGCATCCTTGTAATTGTGGGTCGTCATGAAGACATTGACGAGGTAGTTGTATGCCTGGTCGTTTTCCTTGGCATCCGGATACTCCGCAATGTACTTATCCAGGGTCTTGATGGATTCGTTGAAGGGAGAATAATCCAACTCGTAGGTAGCCTTGGCGTACTGGAACAGTGCGTCCTGCCTGATCTTTGGGTCAAACTTCATTTCGGAGGCATGCTGGAAGGCCAGCAGTCCTTTCTTCTTGTCTCCTTTCTTCATGTAAAGTCCGCCCAGTTGGTAGTATGTCCCTTGCGAAATGGCATCACTTTTTTGCACAGACTTTTCATACCACTGGATGGCCAGGTCGGGCTGACCAGATTTCTCTTCACAAAAGCCTGCAATGTAGCAATCGGCCCTGCTGACTTCCTTGTTCTTGAAGTATTTGTCAATTAATTCTGTGGCCGAAACATACTCTTGTTGCTGGTAATAGGAGGTGGCAAGAATCCTGGCAAGTTCAAATTTCCTATCCTCGGGAGCCTTCGCCAGGAGTGGTACTCCCTGTTCAATGACCTGATCGTACTGACCTTTTGCAAAGAAAATCTGCACCTGGTAATAGGGAATCAATTTGAAATAGACAGGCGTATTTTCCAGTTTTTTAAATTCGGCGAGCGATTCATCGTACTTGCCTTCCAGGTAACTGATGTGCGCCCAGTAATATCTGGCGCCATCGCCAACCGGGCCTGTTTTGCCCCTTAACTGACCGAAATCGCCCTTGGCCCCGTTTTTGTCTCCTGTTTCGAGCAGGGCAATTCCTGAGTTGTAAAGATATTTGTCGTTTTCGGCAGATGTCAGGTAACCAGGCTCAATTTTGGAGTAGAATTGCAGTGTTTCCTTATAATCTTTGCGCTTGAAGGCGATACTGGCAAGCCGGAAAAGTGCTCCGTTGATCAGTGGCGATTCAGGTTGATCCTGCACAAATTTCTTTAGTTCTGCCTCTCCGTTGGGATTTCCCAGTTCGAGCCGTGAGGCGGCCAGGTAATAAGCAGAAGCCGGTGACAGGATTCCATTTCCTTCAGACTGAAGCTCTTCAAAAATGCGAATGGCGGATCCGTAATTTCCCGCGTCAAAAAGGGCTGTTCCTTCCCTGTATAGTCGTGCTGCTTTTCCTGTGCCGGTCTCATTGTTCTGAGAGAAGACCGTCACAAAGAAAAATACGAATGGAATCAGGATTAAAATTGTTCTTTTTATCTGCGTTCTCATATGTCTGTTTCAGTCTCAAATATTTTGATACTACCGGTTAAAAATACCTTGGTCGGGACAAATTAAGATTTCTGCGGGTCGGCAAAAAAACTTAGATTTGTACTTCGTAGCTTTTACAAATTTAGGATTTTATCAATACTTACCCATGGCAGAAGAAATAATCAGGCTGGGAAATGCAGACATCTATCAACAAGAGACTTTGGTGCTGAAGGAAGTCAACCTGAAGGTGCTAAAAGGGGAATTCCTTTATATAATAGGGAAAGTGGGCAGCGGTAAAACGAGTTTATTGAAAACTTTTTACCACGAACTTCCAATGGCTAACGGAGATGGCGAAATTATGGGATACAACCTGAATAAGATGAAAATGAGCGATATCCCACTTTTGCGCAGGAGATTGGGCATCATTTTCCAGGATTTTCAGTTGTTGAGTGACCGTACTGTGCAGAAAAATTTTGAGTTTGTGCTAAAGGCTACGGGATGGCGTCAGGAACGTGCTATTCATGAACGGATCGATGAAGTGCTGAATCTTGTGGAAATGCCTGATGCAGGTTCAAAAATGCCGCATCGTCTTTCCGGAGGCGAGCAACAGCGGATTGTCATTGCCCGTGCTATGCTCAACAATCCGCAAATTATTCTGGCAGATGAACCTACCGGGAATCTTGACCCCGGAACATCTGAGAAACTGATGGTTTTGCTGCAAGAGATCAACAAGGAAGGAGTCACCATCATCATGGCCACGCACGACTACGAGATGATCCGCAAGTTTCCAGCTCGCCGGGTGATCTGTGAAGAGGGACAACTGAAGGAATTTCTGCTTCCTGCCGAGCCACTGGACTTTGATAGCATCCTTTTAGAAGGATAAAGGCTAAAGGATAAAGGATAAAGTAAAGAACGCAACAAGCTAAATTCTCGTAACCTGCAACTTGTAACTTGTAACCTGTAACCTGAAACCTGAAACTTGTAACCCGCAACCCGTAAATAACTCATCATACCCTTGTACAAACTCGTTCCCAATTTTTCGCTCAAGGATCACAACAGCTTCGGTGTGGATGCAGGGGCCAGTTACTGGCTGACCCTCACCAGTCCGGACAGTTGGAAAGAGGCCATTGCCAGGTATCCACATCTATTGCAGGAAGAGAGGCTGATCATAGGTGGAGGAACCAATCTTTTGTTTCTATCTGATTATGACGGGTTAATCATTGGTACTGATATCTGCGGGTATTCAATTGCTTACCAGGATAGCACGATTGTCGATATAACCGTAGGTTCAGGTGTTGACTGGGATGATTTTGTTGCATACTGTGTAGAAAACGGATGGTACGGAGTCGAAAATCTTTCCCTGATTCCGGGGAAGGTTGGTGCAGCTCCGGTACAAAATATTGGCGCTTACGGTGCGGAAGCAGCATCCGTTATTCATTGTGTCGATGGAATTAATCTCGATACCTGCGAACCGGAATGCTATTCGCACGATCAATGTAGGTTCAGTTACAGGTCAAGTATTTTCAAGGAAAAGCTTTCCGGTAAATTTATGATCACTGCTGTTACATTCAGGCTGAAAAAACAGGGTGAAGTTGATTCATCTTACGGAGATATGAAACGGATTATTACGGATTTGGGTGAACCAAATCTTCTTAATTTGCGCAGAGCCGTCATTCAGATTAGGGAATCCAAGCTGCCTGATCCACGAAAAGTTGGCAATGCAGGAAGTTTTTTCAAAAATCCCGTAGTCACGGAGGAAGTGGCATGGGCTCTTGAAGAACTCCTCCCCGGACTTCCTGTTTACCAGCTGAGTGAAGGATATGTAAAGATCGGAGCAGGATTTTTGATCGAGAAGGCCGGATGGAAGGGAGTGCAGATGGGTCATGCTGCGGTTCACGACAGGCAGGCTTTGGTACTTGTGAACAGGGGAGGGGCTACCGGACAGGATATATTTGAACTTTCCCTCGCCATTCAAAAGGATATTTTTGAAAAGTATGGAGTTGCGCTGGAGCGGGAAGTTCAGGTGATAGAATAATTACAAATTACAAATTTCAAATTACAAATTACAAATGAATGGGGTACTTTCATTCATCATCTATCATTCCACATCTATGCCATATTTTGACAGCAACCCCGCAATACCCGAAAGTGAGAATCTGGCTTTTTTCATGCGGTTATTTTCCGGATCGATCGTATAATTGAGTGCCGTGCGAAAATCGGTTTTCTCCAGAACCGTATTTTCAAAAATTGCGCCGGATAAATCACAATTGTCAAATACTGCAGTGCTTAGATCCGCTTCCGTGAAATCAACCTCCTGCAAGGAGCTTTTTTTAAACTTGGTTCTCTTGAGATTCAGTTTGTAAAACGACGAGAGGTTGACAGTACAGCGGTCGAAATCAATGGAAAACAAAAACGGATTGCAATTTTCGAAATGCAGCCCCATCAATTTGCATTCCCTGAATACAACCTCCTTGAAAGCAGTCTGGGTAACCTTGGCAAGGCTCAGGTTGCATCCGTTGAAACTGCACTCAGTGAAACTGATTCCGGAAAGATCGCTGTTGGAGAAGAGGCAATCATTGAAGGTACAGAGTTCATACTCTCCCTTGGGCAAGGCAACGGCAGTAAAATCAGTTCTGTCAAAAGTTTTGGATTCGAAATAATTCATAATGTGCTAATGTGCTAATGTGCTAATATGCTAATGTGCTAATATGCTAATGTGCTAATTATAAGATATGGTGATGTTAAAATTGGTTGATGACCAATTGTCGAGAAGCGATATCGAATATTTTTATTGTCAACCATCGGAATAATGCAAGATGTAAAAAATCATTACAAAACTGTAAAAATTTTGATAATGCACTAAAAATAAATGAGTTTGAAGATATTCATGAAAATAATTGGAAGAATACCAATCATATTAATTTCCAACTGTGTCCCATTACCAACACATTAGCACGTTAGCACGTTAGCACATTAGCATATTAGCATATTAGCACATTAGCATATTAGCACATTAGCATATTAGCACATTAGCATATTAGCACATTAGCATATTAGCACATTAGCACATCATCCTCATTTGAAAATCTTCATCTTATTCAATGCTGCCTGATATTTCTGAGCATTTCTATTGTGCTCCGAGAGGGTCTTTGCGAAGTTGTGATAACCAGAAAAATCCTCTTTGGCGCAGAAATAGAAAAAATCATGAACACCTGCGTTCAGGACAGCATCCAGGGAGGAGATTTCAGGAAAATTGATGGGGCCGGGGGGCAGCCCGGCGTTTTTGTAGGTGTTGTATGGACTGTCAATCGAAAGTTGAGCGGTTAAAATGCGGCGGATGGCAAAATCACCAAGGGCAAAACGAATTGTTGGATCTGCCTGCAAGGGCCAGCTTTTTTTCAGACGATTCAGGTACACGCGGGCTATGACAGGTTTTTCATCATTTTTGTTACTCTCTTCCTGAATGATGGATGCCAGGGTAGCCACCTGATCCGTTGTAAGTCCGATGGTTTTAGCCTTCAGCTTTCTTGCCTCATTCCAGAATAGTTCGTACTCATGTTTCATCCTGGTTAGGAATCCGTCAGGAGTGGTGGTCCAGTAAAAGGAATAGGTATTGGGAATAAAGAGTGAAGGGAAAGTTTCAGGCTTAAAACCAAAGTGAATGGCATTGGAGTCGTTCTTTAAGGCAGAAAGGAATGCAGCAGAGTCACTCTGCAATTGGTGTGAGAGTTTACCTGCCAGTTCTTCCCGGGTACGAACATTGTTGAATGTAACCATGACGGGTGTCTGGGCGCCTGATTTCAACAAATTGATCAGTTTGTTGTTATTCCATCCTTGCTGAAGTTTATATACTCCGGGTTTGATATTCACCTTGTAGTCCTTGGTATTCGCCAGGCTTCTGAAAGTTTTCACATCTGTCAGGCAGCCTTTGTCCTGCAATAATTTTTCGACCTGAGAGTAACTATCCCCGTCGTGAATATAAAGGAGATAGTTTTTGACCACATTTGGGCTAAAATAAACAGTATAAATGTGTTTCAGCCAGATCGCAGAAACGATCAGACACAATAATGCAAGGAATATTATAGTTTTTCTGATTCCAGTTTTAACTACAAATCCTTTTGCCGACTGGATGAACGGCTTTATCCTGATAAGCGCTCCAGTTATATAGCCACGAAGGAACAGGAAAACAGGTAGTACCCGTCCGCCCAGTTTGTGTAATGCTGCTGCTATTTGTTTCAGATCTGTCATTTCTCGTTCAAAAATACAATTTTAAAGCAAATTGTTAAACAGGAGGATCAAATGTTGCGGGTCCGCAGGTCTGTTAAGTGATAATATTGTATTTTTGCAGATGGAACTCAGTAAAAATATTTAACAATATGCATCAGATAAAATTAGCCGATAACATTTTTTACCTCGGCTTCAACGATCGCCGTACCGCACTTTTTGAAAATATTTGGCCAATCCCTGACGGTATCTGCTACAACTCCTACCTGATTGTGGATGAAAAAATCGCATTGGTCGATACGATGGAGCGTCAGTACATCGAAGATTATCTGGAGCGTATCACAGACATCATAGGAGACAGACCAATTGACTATCTGATCATCAATCATATGGAGCCTGATCATTCCGGCTCGCTCAAAGCCGTTGTCAGTCGTTATCCGGAAATTACCCTTGTAGGTAACAAGAAAACATTTGGCATTGCCGAAAATCTCGGCTACAATCCAAAAATCCTGATGGAAGTCCATGATGATTCAAAACTTGATCTGGGAAGGGTGAAGCTGCTGTTTCAGACGATTCCAATGGTGCACTGGCCTGAAACCATGGTAACTTATGATGAAACAGACAAGATTCTGTTTTCGGGTGATGCGTTCGGAAGTTATGGTACGCTTGATGGTGGTGTATTTGATGATGAAATCAACCTCGATTTCTATGAGGTGGACGTGATGCGCTATTTCACCAACATCGTCGGAAAATACTGTCCTCACACCCAGCGTGCGATCAAAAAACTGGCTCCGCTCGATATCAAAATGATTGCTGCCACACATGGTCCGATCTGGAGAACAGACCTGAACTGGGTATTGAGCCGCTACAACAAGTGGAGTTCCTACGACAAGGAACAGGGAGCCATCATCGTGTATGGATCCATGTATGGGAATACCCAGAAGATGGCCGAAGTAATTGCCCGGCAGCTAAGTGAGAGAGGAATTAAAAATATCCGTGTCTACGATTCGTCAAAGACGCATACCTCTTACATTATCAACGATATATTTAAATACAAAGGGTTGATCATTGGCAGTTGTGCCTACAACAATGCCATCTTTCCCAATGTGGAGACCTTGCTTTCGACCATCGAACACATGGCAGTCAAAAACCATTACTTTGCCATGTTCGGCAATTTTCTCTGGAACGGCGGAGGCGTCAGCAATTTGAAAAAATTCTCTGACAGCATGCACTGCATGGGTTGGGAGACTGTCTTTGAACCTGTTGAGGAAAAAGGAAGCCTGAAACCCGAAAAATTTCAGATGTGCATCGATCTGGCCAATGCCATGGCAGATAAATTGCTTGCTATGTAAATTTTGAAGGATTGTGTCCTAGAAGAAAGGTTTAACCACAAAGGGCACAAAGGATGCTCAAAGGACACAAAATTGATATTAGATATCCATTACTTTGTGACCTTCGTGTTTGACTTCGTGTCCTTTGTGGTTAAATACACCTCCTTTTTTGGAAACTCATGAAACGAATTGCCCTGTTGTCGGATACCCACAGTTACCTGGATGAACGTTTGGTAGCCATCCTGGGCGAATGCGACGAGATTTGGCATGCAGGCGACATAGGCAGTTGTGAGGTTACCGACAGGCTACTGCAGGTAAAACCACTGAAGGCGGTCTACGGTAATATAGATGGGGCAGACCTCAGGGTTCAGTTTCCTCAAAATTTGCGTTTCTTTTGTGAAGGAGTTGATGTGCTGATGACCCATATCGGTGGTTATCCCGGTCATTACGACAGGAACCTGTTGCCAGTTCTGAAGGCTAATCCACCTAAGTTGCTGATTGCAGGTCATTCCCATATCCTGAAGGTGATCTTCGATCCGAAGTTTCAGCTGTTGTTTATCAACCCCGGCGCTGCCGGTCAGCATGGCTTCCATCTGGTTCGCACGATCGTCAGGTTTACCATCGATGGCGATCAGATCAAAGACCTGGAAGTGGTGGAATTGGGGCAGCGCGGTCACTTAGTTGCAGAACCGGACGGCACACCAGTCGGACCTTTCGCCGGAACTGATTAGTTTCATCCCCAGGGAAACCGCTTTCTCTTCGATAACCGGCAGGTCTGCCGTGTAAAATCCGCTCATGATCAACTCTCCTCCCTGTTTCAATACGTTTTTGTATGCTTCCATATCCTGCAAAAGGATATTACGCTGGATATTTGCAAGAATGACATCGAATGACATTTCCGTCAGGAGTCCGGCATCGCCAAATTGGGCATTTATATTCATGATATTGTTTAATTCAGCATTCTCGATGGTATTGTTGTAGGACCATTCGTCGATGTCGATGGCCGTTATCTCTGACGCACCCTTCATGGAAGAAAGGATTGAAAGGATTCCCGATCCGCACCCCATGTCAAGTACTTTTTTGTTTGACAGATCGAGTTCAAGAATGGCAGTGATCATCAGATGCGTAGTTTCGTGGTTGCCTGTTCCAAATGCCATACGTGGATTGATAATGATTTCGTAGGCAGCTGTAGGGTAGTTGTCATGGAAAGGAGCCCTTATTACACAGGTATCATCGATCAACAGTGGCTCAAAATAGTTCTTTTCCCAAACTTCATTCCAGTTTTGATCGGCGATTACCTCCGCTGAGTAGGTAAAGCGGATGAACTCATTTTTTTGCAGGTTATCAGATGTGAGTATTTCCGGTGAAAACCCTGCGGACGGGATATATGCTTCGACGTTATCATCGGTTTCGACAAAACTTTCAAATCCGGCATTCCCGAGTTCGGCAATCAGTAACTCCCTGGCTAATTCGTTATCAGGCGCAAGCAGGCAGGTAATTTTGGTGTATTCCATTTTAATAAGCAATTCTGAAGGCCAGATTGATTCCAACCTTTGTTACATTTAAACTGTCAAATCCCACAAAGACACCAACATTGGTTGAATAGAAGACTTCGAGAAGCGTATAGCCGATTTCGGTATGATGCGGAACGGTAGGTGAGCCATAATATCCGGCCCAAATCATCTCCCTCCAGAGTGTGTTGCTGAGGATCGGCAAATATTTCAGGAGGATGAACGGCGATTTGTAGGAGATAAAACCATTGATAAACCTATCAGCTGTGGAGAGTGCATAATAGTTGGGAATATAGAAGGAATGCCTGTATTCATGCGGTAAAACCGGACTGGTCTGCGTCATGACATGGGCAAAATCCGAAAAGTGAATCTGGCTGCTGTTTGTGTACCATCCTCCTGCAAGATTCCAGCAGAGACTGGATGTCTGGCTCAGTTCCCTGCCATAATCGATTCCAGCATAGAGGTAATCGAAATTAGAATTGCTGGAGAAGACATTTTTGAATCCCTTGTCAAATCCGACATAAAAAGTGGGAAAATCGGAGTGCGACATGGTTTTGATGCCGTCGCGCACCCTGTAGTAATATTTTGGAGTGTATTCAAGCCGGATCCCTGCCCTGGAGGTAATCTGATCAGCAAGCTGTCCAGCCGTTACCTCGTCATTAGCCGGCAGGTTCGGCATGTAATCGAGGTTGTTTCTGACAAAGGAAAAGTTGGTACTATTTTCCAACTCCCTTATGTTCTTGTATTCGATTTTTGCACGCAGCACCAGTCCGTTGACCAGATCAACACTGTTTGAAAGCTTGAAATACCGGTTTTCAAAATATCTGGCGTAGTTGGTCTTGAAAAACAAAGAAGCAACACTGTTGACGAATGGTGTTACAGCTGATTCAGGCTCGTTGAAGTCTTCCGATGAACTTCCCGTGTTCAGTTCAAACGTACCGCGATGCAAGGGGGCATAGCTGTATTTGATTCCAAGATTACCCATTAGTACATTGCGGTTGATGGCATATGCGACCTTCGGTCTAATTTGAAGAGATCTTCCCGGTTTGTAATTCTTGGTAAAGAGAAATTCCTGGCTTACGGTAAAACCATCCACTGCATTGAAATTGATTCTGTTGAGATTAAATAGTCCAAAATATTGGAAATGCCAGGTAGAATCACGGAAAGTGGTACGGCCGCCAAAAAAGAGTGGGGTTAAAAAGCCAAAATTCACTTTGTGCTTGTCGAAAGATATCGTTTTGGGTTTGTTCTGTGCCTCCAAAACCAGCGAATCACGTTTCTGGAAACTCTGCAACTCCTCTGATGCGAGGGGTATCGGCCGCATGGTATTCCAGAAGGCAGTATCATGGTTTGCTGCTTTCGGATCCACATGAACGATGACAGATTCATGTATTTCCAGAGATTTCATTGAATCTTTGGCCGCTTCCTTATGCGTAGACTCCATCATTCTGGAGAGTTTGTTCATTTCATGGTTACTGAGTTCCTTCTTCTCAAGCAGGTTGTCAATTTTAGCCATCTTTTTGTCCACTGATTTTGATGGTTTTATAACTTTGGCTGAAGGAGAGGCGGCAGGTTTGTCGTCAGGTTTGGCGGTTTCATGACGAACTGGAATATTGAGCATCGCCAGGACCGTTTTGTTGAAATGCAGATCCGTATATTTCATGGAAGTTGAGAACCTGCCGTTTCCCTTTATTCCAATCATATTGGCTTCGAAGGAGAATTTGTGGCTTACTGGCAGCCAGATCGATGGCGAAACTTCGTCATAAGTCATATACAGATTAACGGGTCCAATGGGTGTATCAAAGGTGAGATCAGCCTGCTTGAGGCACCAGTAATCCTCCATGATGTAGAGGTATCCCTCAAAAAGCAATTTACTTTTGCGCTTTGGCGTAACCTTGATTTTATTTACGATGTTTTTCCCTTCGTAACTGAATCCTTCATATTTGAAATCGTAGTGGGAGAAGGCGTTTTTTCCTACCGGGGATATCAGTATATCAATATTGTCCTGGTAAAGACTGGAGGCAAGAATGTCAGTAACCTGAAAATCAATGCCTTTCGGAAAAGAGGAGTTGATGGATTTAATCTTTAAATCATACTTGTCGGGTGCCTTGAAGGTTATTTCATTGACACTCTCCTGGACCAGAATATCACCCGACTTAACATCGATATTCTGTTTTTTTAACTGGTTCCGAAAGATTCCCGGGATATTATCGACCTTGATGGTACCCCTTAAATAGGCGGTAGCAGAATAGCTATCCATTTGGTTCAGGTGTACATAGGACAAACTGATGACCTTGCGCATAATGGGGTAGGCCCTGTCGATACCGGCGCTGATGGTGATTTCCTGAATTTCCTGCAACTGCTCCTCCAGAATTACAGCTATGGTTTTTAGTTGGGTCGTAACTGTGATGGACTCGGTTTTGGGAGTAAAACCAAGGCTTCGGTACGTTACCGTATATTTTCCGGCAGGAAGCAGGATCTCGAAATCTCCGTTTTCATTGGTAGTTGTTCCCTCCGAAGCCTCCTTGAAAAAAACAGTGGCGAACGGTATTGGCATACCACTCTTGTCCTTGATGCTTCCTTTCAGGTTATGGGCAGTTGATACTCCGGCCCAAAGGCAAAACAAGGTAACCAGAATTAATAATTTCTTCATCCTCCCGCGCTTTTTCTTAGATATACGGAAATCCGACCCAAAGGTAGCAAAAACGCACGAAGAGCAGATTCAATCTGCTGCCTCGTGCGAGTTTATGTCTTAAATCAATTGAATGATCGAATACCTTGACAATTGTTTTTTGCGAAAAATCTCACATTTCGCATCATTGTCAATTGTCAACTCTCAATTGTCAATTTTTAATTTTAATAGGCATTTATGATCGCCAGAAAATCATCCGCTTTCAAGGAAGCGCCGCCGATCAGTCCGCCGTCGATATCCGGTTGTCCGAACAATTCATTGGCGTTGGCAGGACTGCATGATCCGCCGTACAGGATGGAACAATTATCTGCAATGGATTGATTGTATTTTTTTGCGATCAGTCCGCGAATAAATGCCAGCATGTCCTGTGCCTGCTGCGAACTTGCCGTGCGACCGGTTCCGATGGCCCAGATGGGTTCATAGGCGATTACAATTTTGCCGAAGTCTTCTGCGGAAAGGTTGAAGATGGTCTCTTCCAGCTGATTTTGGACGAAAGCATTTTCGGTACCGGCTTCCCGGATCGCAAGCGCTTCCCCACAGCAATATATTGGAGTTAAACCCTGAGCCAGTGTCAAAGCCACTTTCTTGTTGAGGATTTCGCTTGTTTCGTGGTAGTAATCGCGGCGTTCGGAGTGTCCGATGATGATGAACGTTGCTCCGGTCGATTGAATCATCGATACGGAAACCTCGCCGGTAAATGCGCCTTTGGGTTCGGCTGCGCAGTTTTGGGCGGCAACGGATACCCTGCT
Organism: uncultured Bacteroidia bacterium; assembly: GCA_903902325.1. Taxonomy (GTDB): domain Bacteria; phylum Bacteroidota; class Bacteroidia; order Bacteroidales; family Prolixibacteraceae; genus CAINVV01. The sequence goes on along the minus strand of CAIUUO010000204.1, from coordinate 11,614 downwards.
TTTATCAATAATCGCTGCTACACTGGTGAGGTGGGTAAAGGGTGTGCCTAAAACGACAACTACGTCTTTCGCACCTTTTGAAACAACAAGGTCGCTTACCTGTTTTGCCAGTGCAACACCTTCGCTTACGGTTGTGTTGCATTTCCAGTTACCAGCTACTATTTTCTTTCTCATGGTCGGTGATAATTAAATTTTGAGGTTATTAATCTTCATGCAAAGATAAGAATCAATCATTGAATCAGCCTTTAACAGGTAGTATTTCAGACCGATTTAACTATTTGGTTACGTTCGAAACCAGGCGTGTCATTTCTTCGACGGTGGGGATATCGTTGTAGTGCCATTTGCCCATGATCGTTCCGCTGCGGAGGTACAAAAGTCCCGGATTACTGCGGATAATGGTTTTCAGTGTCACTTCATCGCCAAAGAGGAATTCGTAAGCAGGATTGGCCACTTTCTTGAACTCTTCCAGTCTTACCCCGTTCGTGGAGGTAAGACAGACAAATTTGTATCCCGAGAATCTGGCCCAACCAGCCAGTTGGTTGATCAGATCTTGTTTCTTAAGCGAACTCTTCGTCAGATTGGGTGCAACCAGGAAAAACGTAGGCTTGTCGTCTGCAAAGAAAAAGCTGGTAACATCATCGCCCGGTGCAGTGCGCATTTGAAAATCATGAATGGGTGGAGTGTAACCTTTTTTTACAAGAATGGGTTCGCCCATGGATTCAAATTTCCAGTTCAGGGTATCCTGCCAGGGATAATCCATGTCGGAAAATTTCTTGACTGCATTGCTCTGTTTATTGCGGTAAAAGAAACTGTTTTTGTATACATCAGACTGTGCACCGGCAGGCATTTTCATCGATTCGGGAATGTTTACCCCAACTTTGTAGGGTCTGAAATCGAAAACAGGATCATGCCGGTACGACCAGGTGACAAAACAAATGTAAATGAACGAAATAATGCAGATCCTGTAATACCTCCATTTGCCGAGGATGACCGGTTCAACGTCATTCCTGCGCACGAAAACCAGGATGGCAATAGCCGACAGAACAATGTTCTTGTAGAAAGTTGCCCAATTTGAAATTACGAGTGCATCCCCAAAGCAGCCGCAATCCGTGACCGGATTTTTTATTGCAACGTAGAGTGTCAATGGCGTAAAAAATGCCATAAACAGTAGTCCAAACAAGGATGAGAGTCTGATTCTGACGCAAAGAAGCATGGCTGCCCCGATGAAGAATTCGGCAAAAGGCAGCAGATAGGATCCAAAAGGAGCCAGGATTGTTAGCCCGTCGAGTCCCATGGCATGCAGATAATCGACCAGTTTGTATTCGAGACCGGAGGGATCAATTCCCTTTACGAAACCGGAAAAGATGAATACAACACCGAAGATCCAGCGTGATACGGTTGTCAGATTCTTCATTTTTCTTTTTCAAATTCCATTTTGATCATTGCAAAAACAGCATAGTTGATCATGTCGAGGTAGTTGGCATCCACGCCTTCTGACACCAGTGTGTTACCCTGGTTGTCCTCAATTTGCTTGATACGTTTGATTTTCATCAGGATCAGGTCGGTAAACGAACTAATGCGCATTTTCCGCCATGCCTCGCCATAATCGTGGTTTTTATCCAGCATGAGCATCTTGGCCTTTTCAAGGTTGGCAAGATAAAGTGCTTCAGCCCTGTCATAGGGCAGCTCTTCTTCCATGGTTCCCAGTTCGAGCTGGATCAACGCCAGCGCGCAGTAGTTGATAATGCCAATGAATTCAGATCGGGCATCATCCTCAATCTTTGCTACGCCTGTCTCCTCAATGGTACGGATTCTCTGTGCCTTGATAAATATCTGATCGGTCATGGAGGAGGGACGGAGGATCCGCCAGGCCGTGCCGTAGTCCTTCATCTTTTTGATAAAGACCTCCCTGCAAAGGCCGATCACATGGTCATATTGTTCTTTGGTCTTTTTCACTTTGTCAAATTAATGCCTAAAAGTATTAATTTTTCAGGGAATGGATGTGGCTATAATTACTATTTTTGTGAGTGGCGACCAATTTAAAACAGGAATATTCTTGCCGGATCCTTGATTTGCTGCAAGGAAATTTCGGTTTATGAATTCAAATCTTAGTACCAAGTACATGTTGTTTCAAAAAATCGATAAACCTTTTTACCGCAAGAAACGATCCATTCAATTGAGCGGGAGGCTGATCATGCTGGATCAGCCGGTTGTCATGGGGATAATGAACCTGACACCAGACTCTTTTTATGATGGAGGAAGATACCAGACCGAAAAAGCAGTACTGCAACGTGGAGAAGAGATTTTGGAGCAAGGCGGATTAATGATTGATATCGGAGCTGTTTCTACACGACCCGGCGCATCTGACGTTTCATTGGAAGAAGAGATCAACAGGTTGCTTCCGGCTGCCAGGACAATCAGGAAGAATTTTCCGGATGCAATTCTGTCCGTAGACACCTTTCGGGCAGACGTTGCAGAACGAATCGTAGGGGAAACAGGTGATTGCATCATCAACGATATTTCAGGCGGAACTCTGGATGGCAAGATGTTCGAAACTGCTGCAAGACTTAGAGTCCCCTATGTTTTGATGCACCTGCAGGGAACACCCCGGACGATGCAAAAAAATCCTTCCTACCGGGATGTTGTCAAAGAGATTCTGCTTGACCTCTCAGAAAAGGTGAATACGCTGAAGTTGCTTGGTGTAAATGATATCATTGTGGATCCCGGCTTTGGTTTTGGAAAGAACCCGGATCACAATTATGAACTTTTGAACCGCCTCGATTCGTTTCGTCTTTTTGAATTACCTTTGCTGGCAGGACTTTCCCGCAAGGCCATGATATGGAAACTGCTGGGAGTCACACCCGAGGATAGCCTGAACGGAACCACTGTGCTGAATACACTTGCGCTAATGGGCGGAGCGGATATTCTGAGGGTTCATGATGTACGCCAGGCCGTTGAAACGGTAAGGCTCGTGTCCGAATTAAAAAAATAATTTATGTCTGATTTCTTTATACACATCAAATTTCTGGATGTCCTCGACATATTTTTTGTGGCGATTCTGTTTTATGAATTGTACAGTCTGGTAAGAGGGACGGTTACCTTCAGTATTTTCCTGGGAATATTTATTGTTTTTGTGGCCTGGGTTGTTGTCAGGGCCCTGAAAATGGAGTTGCTGGGGTCTATCCTCAGTCAGTTGTTTGGTGTGGGCATGATCGCGCTTATTGTGGTGTTTCAGCAGGAGATACGCCGGTTTTTGCTGATGCTTGGCAACAGTTACAAAAACAACAAACGAATATCAATAGGATCGCTCATCTCCAGCCAGTTTAGAAACATCTCCCCGGGAGGAATCAAATCCATTGTGGATGCCTGTATCCAGATGGCCAAAAGCAAGACTGGTGCGCTGATTGTTATTTCAAGGGATAATGAGCTGAAAGAGTATATCCGTACCGGAGAATTCATTGATTCAGAGATACGGACCGACCTGATATGCAGTATTTTCTTTAAAAATTCGCCGCTCCACGACGGAGCCTGTATTGTTGCTGCCAACCGGATACAGGCGGTCAGGTGCATATTGCCGGTTTCTTCCAGCCAGGAAATCAACCCTGCTCTTGGATTGAGACACCGCGCTGCCATCGGAATGTCTGAAGTAACAGATGCCTTTACCATCGTTGTGAGTGAAGAGACGGGTAAGATTTCCGTTACAGAAAATGGGCTGCTGATTGAAAATGTAACCCCTGATGAGTTGTTCAGAATCCTTCAGTCGGAACAAAAAAGTGCCTAAAGTGAACGAGAGTGAACTAAAGTGCCTAAAGTACTTACTTCCTGATCAAAGAAAAAACCCGCAACTTGTATCCTTTGTTAAAGGATACGAGTTACAGGTTTCCTGTCAATCTTGATCAAAGCGTTCCTTACTTTATCCTTTTGCCTTTATCCTTTATCCTTCTTTAGTTGCTATCCAAATGCACGGATTTGACTGCCCTTCCGGATGGATCGGCATTGTTTCTGAACGACGGATCCCAGGCTAGCGCTTCAGGAGTACTGCAAGCAATGGATGGTACGGATGGAACGCATAAGGCTGCCGTATCCGACGGGAAATGCTCCTCGAAAATGGAACGGTAGAAATATTCTTCTTTCGACATCGGTGTGTTGATTGGGAAGCGAAATTTGGCACTTTTCATCTGTTCGTCGGATATCTTTTCTGCCACCATAGCCTTCAATGAGTCGATCCAGTTGTAGCCAACGCCGTCAGAAAACTGTTCTTTTTGTCTCCAGGCAACACTTGCAGGCAGGTATTCCTCGAATGCCTTGCGCAGGATCCATTTTTCCATTTTCCCGTTTTTGGCCATTTTATCTTCTGGATTCAGGGTCATGGCGACATCCATGAACTCCTTGTCAAGGAATGGCACCCTGCCTTCGACTCCCCATGCGGCAAGTGACTTGTTGGCCCGGAGACAATCGTACAGGTGCAGTTTGCCAAGCTTTCGGATGGTCTCCTCGTGGAAGGCCTGCGCATTGGGCGCCTTGTGGAAATAGAGGTATCCGCCAAATATTTCATCGGCGCCCTCCCCGGAGAGAACCATCTTAACACCCATGGATTTGATAACCCTCGATAACAGGTACATCGGAGTCGATGCTCTGATGGTTGTGACGTCGTAGGTTTCGAGATGATAGACGACATCACGGAGTGCGTCTAATCCTTCCTGAACCGTAAAGTGTACCTCATGGTGAACGGTACCGATATGATCGGCTACTATTTGGGCAGCAGCAAGGTCGGGAGATCCAATCAATCCCACTGCGAAAGAGTGCAACTGTGGCCACCAGGCCTCCAGTTCATCGTTTTCAGATTCAACACGCTTACTTGCATATTTTTTGGCAATGGCAGATATAACCGACGAGTCCAATCCGCCCGAAAGCAATACGCCGTAAGGAACATCCGACATAAGCTGGCGGTGAACGGCAGCTTCCAGGGCAATTCGGAGAACTTCAATGCTGGAAACATTGTTTTTGACATTGTCATATTCAGTCCACGTACGATTGTACCATTTTTTTGGTATCCCATCCTTGCTGAAAAGATAATGACCGGGTAAAAATTCTTCAATCTTTTTGCAGACACCTTCGAGCGCCTTGAGTTCAGAAGCAACATAGAATTGTCCATCTGAATCCCATCCCATGTAAAGAGGCATGACACCCATATGGTCGCGGGCAATCAGGTAGCAATCTTTTTCGCGGTCATAAAGAACAAAAGCAAAAATGCCATTGAGATCTTCAATAAAGTCGATCCCTTTTTCCTGGTACAAAGCAAGGATTACCTCGCAATCAGACTGGGTCTGGAATTCAAATTTATCTTCGAGTTGTTTCCTGAGTTCCCGGTGGTTGTATATCTCCCCATTGACACCCAATACCAGACTTCTGTCTTTGTTGTACAATGGCTGACGTCCGGAAGCCGGGTCTACGATCGCCAATCTTTCGTGTGCGATGATGGCGTGATCATCTACAAAAATGCCCGACCAGTCCGGACCCCGGTGCCGGATCCGTTTCGACATTTCAAGTGCTTTGGTACGTATCTGCTCTGATGGACAATTAATTTCAAATATTCCTACTATTCCGCACATATTGTAAATAAATTGGTTTTGTATTGTCGACTTGAATTCAAATTGATCAAATAATAGGGTGCAAATATACAAATATCCAATAAAAGAACAAATAGTAATACAAAATGTCAATAATTTGTCATTAATATATCATTATTGAATTTTGACAGAATATTAATTAGTTTACATTTTTGATGGTATTTGCACATCGACCCCCAATTTAATTGCAAGTAATTCCTCTGAAATCAACTTATTTTATAAATCACCCCTAAAAAATCACGCAAAGACAGTCGGAATTTAAAAAATAGATATTTTCATTTAAATTTCTGTTTTTTATTGGAGCTTAAATTCTCTGATTTTTGGACGAATTAATTCATAGGAAGATGAAATATGCACGAAAAAATGCATCAATTGCACTGATTGAGAATGTTTGAAAGAATTAGCTTGGAAATGATCTAAACAGTGCGTGATTATTTTCCCGGTCGCAGGCGGAAAACTGATATGCCAATAAAGAGAGGAATAATTGCAGTGATTCCGTAAAGTCCCAGCAATGAAAGCAATAAAGCGGAGCAAAACAGGAAAATATACTGAACTTGATTGGATTTCCAGCTCAGGTTTTTAAATTTCAGCGAAAACATGGGAATCTCAGCTACCAGAAGCCAGGAAAAAAGGATTGTAATTACGATTAAGGCTGGTGTTGTGAGCAGGAAGTTGTCGATGGCAGGCATGTTGCCATGTTCCTGGATCAGGGCAAGGGAGGAGATAAACAGGGCATTGGCCGGAGTCGGAAGGCCAATGAAGGAACTGGTTTGCCGTTCATCAACATTGAATTTGGCCAGACGAAGTGCGGAGAAAATTGGGATCAGGAAGGCGCTTCCCAAGATTAGCAACTGACCTGGTGTGAGATTGGATTGCAGATCAGGAATGACTTCTGTTTTAAACAAACTGGTCTCCAATAATTTAAACATAATTAATCCGGGAGCCAATCCAAATGATATCATGTCTGCCAAAGAATCAAGTTCTTTTCCAATAGGCGAGTAGGCCTTGAGCAGTCGTGCGCTCATACCGTCGAAGAAGTCGAAAACGGCTGCGAGTATGATCAGGAAAACGCCTGTTGTAAGTACTCCCTTCAGGATAAACACTACGGCTACGCTTCCGCAGAGAACATTCAGCGAGGTAATGAAATTGGGGATATGTTTTCTGATCATTCGATCTGGATTATAATTCAGCAAGTATGGTTTGACTGCCAGTAACTTCCTGGCAAAGTTCGACGTTCACTTTGGTTCCAACGGGAAGATAGATATCCACCCGCGATCCGAATCTGATGAATCCGAGTTCATCTTTCTGCGTAACTGCTTTTCCAACTTTGGAGTAGGTAATAATCCTTTTGGCCACAGCGCCTGCAATCTGTCTGACCAGAACTTCAGTCCCATCGGCCATCTTAATCACGGTAGTGGCTCTTTCGTTCAGCGTGGAGGATTTGGGTAGGTATGCTGCCATGAAATGGCCGCTGTGGTGTTTGAAATAGGTGACCTCCCCATGAACCGGATTCCAGTTGATGTGCACATTGTAGACTGACATAAAGACAGAAACCTGTAATCTCCTGTCGTTGAAATATTCTGTTTCAGTGGTTTCTTCAATTGCAACGATGGTACCATCAGCGGGTGATAGGACAGCCTTTGCTGATTCAGATATTTTCCTGTGTGGATAGCGAAAGAATCGAATGCTGAGGATCAACAGTGGTAGTGTGGATAACAGGATAAAAACACGAAAAACGGTTTCTTCGGTTAATCCAACTAAGTAATTGATAAACAGCCAGATTATTATCGCTATGGCAACTATTTTATAGCCTTCTTTGTGTAATCTCATCCTTTTTTGATTGGTTCAGGCAAAAATAGTCAATAATTTTGGAATTCGCCAATTCGACGATGTGACAATTCGACTATTTGACTATTTGAAAAATTTGAAATTGTGAAAATGTGATGATTAGCTGATTAGCTGATGTGCAAATTCGATAATTTACTGATAATCAATTCTAAAAATTTCACCACATAGGCACATAGAACACATAGAATCTCTATTGTGACCTATGTGCCTATGTGGTGATTTTTCTTCGATTTATATATATGCAACTTTGTAAACCCTTCGACCCTTCGACCCTTCGACAAGCTCAGGGGAGTCCAGGCTCAGGGACCGAATCTAAAATTAATGGGGTTATGCGAAGAACTGTACGATCAGGTAGACAAACGGCGATGCAAAGAGGATGCTGTCGAACCTGTCGAGCAGACCGCCATGACCCGGCATAAACTTGCCCGAATCCTTCAGTCCGAGGTTGCGTTTGATCATCGACTCAACCAGGTCGCCAAAAGTTCCTGTAACAGTCACGGTAGTTGCTATCAACAATAAAAACAGCAATTCATAGGCAGGGAACAGACGATGCATGGCATAGGCAAAAGCCATGGCCAGAATCCAGCCCCCAAAAAAACCTTCCCAGCTTTTCTTGGGCGATATGCGTTCAAAAAGCCTGTGTTTACCGAAGGTTACGCCGAAAATATAAGCTCCGGAGTCGTAGGCCCAGATGAGCATGAAGAGGAAAATGAGCAGGGTAGGATCGTATTTGTTACTGAGCGGAAAATCGGGAAATACCAGGAAATTAAAGAGGGAAAATGAAAAGACGATGTATAGGATTCCGAATAACGTGACGGCGATGTTCTCAAGCGCATTCTTTTTTTTCCTGTATAATTCAAAAGCAGGAACAATAAAGAGCATAGCCATATAAATTTCTATCACATTGACAGAAATAATGCCTTTGGCGTAAAAAAAAGTGGTAAGGAATATCAGTCCGCCAAGTACCATCCCGACACTTTTTTGGGGTGAAATGCCGGCAGTTTTTGACAATTGGTAAAATTCCCGCAATATAAAAATCGAAAAAAGACCGAAAAGAAGCGCGAAACTCCATGAACCAAGCACTATAGCGCCCAAAAGCACGGTAGCAAAGAGCAGTCCTGAGATGCTCCTGATCAGAAATTCTTTCAAATTAACCTTTTTTTAGTTTTGCCAGAATCATTAAAGCCTCATGCTCATCTTTATCTTCGACATAGATTTCAATGTCTCCAACAGAGAGATAAGTGGAATCTTTGTGATTCATTATCACAGATTTGATACCACTTTCAGCAAGTAAGTCACATGCCATTGATGCAGTGACTTCTTCGCCTGTAAAATAGACTTTTTTCCAACCTTTTTCCATGACTTTTTACTGTTATACAACAGCATTGTTTTCCGCTTCTGATGGAGGTGTAACCTCTGCTGCTGCGGGTTTTTCCGTTTCTTTGGGTTTATTCCAGGGCCGTGGTCCGAATACAAGTTCAAGATCCTCCGTGAATATCACCTCGCGTTCGAGCAATAACTCTGCAAGTTTCTTGTGCCCTTCGGCATTCGAATGCAGAATTTTCTTGGCACGTTCATATTCTTTGTTGATGATGATATTGACTTCCGCATCAATGACTTCCGCAGTTTTTTCGCTGTATGGCTTGGTGAATGAATAATCAGACTGACCAGTAGAATCATAATAACTTACCTTTCCAATCTTGTCGCTCATTCCGAAGTAGGAGACCATGGCAAAGGATGTTCTGGTTACTTTCTCCAAATCGTTCTGTGCTCCGGAAGAAACCGAAGAGAAGATCAGCTCTTCTGCTGCGCGACCACCGAGTGTAGCACAGATTTCGTCCAACAGTTGTTCCTTGGTGGTTATCTGTCTTTCCTCCGGCAGGTACCATGCGGCGCCCAATGCTTTTCCGCGTGGAACAATGGTTACTTTAACCAGCGGGTGAGCATGTTCAAGCAACCAGCTCACAGTAGCATGTCCGGCTTCATGGTAAGCAATGGTGGCTTTCTCGTTTACCGAGATAATTTTATTTTTCTTCTCGAGTCCGCCGATGATCCTGTCGACTGCATCCAGGAAATCCTGCTTTTCAACTATTTCCTTCAGTTTCCGGGCAGCGATCAAGGCTGCCTCGTTGCACACATTGGCGATATCGGCACCCGAGAATCCGGGCGTCTGTTTGGCCAAAAATTCAACATTGACGTCGGGTCCCAGCTTCAATGGCCTTAGATGTACCTCGAAGATCTCCTTACGGTCGATCATATCGGGCAGTTCCACGTGGATCTGACGATCGAAACGTCCGGCACGCATAAGGGCGCGGTCGAGGATATCGGCCCTGTTGGTGGCAGCCAGGATAATGACACCTGAGTTGGTATCGAAACCATCCATTTCGGTCAGCAACTGGTTGAGTGTATTTTCACGTTCATCATTGGATCCCATGTTGGGGTTGCGCCCGCGGGCACGGCCGATGGCATCAATTTCATCGATAAAAACGATGCAGGGTGATTTCTCCTTGGCTTGTTTGAATAGGTCGCGGACACGTGATGCACCTACTCCGACGAACATTTCGACAAAGTCGGATCCAGACATGGAGAAGAAAGGAACTTCAGCCTCCCCTGCAACGGCTTTGGCCAAAAGCGTTTTTCCCGTTCCGGGGGGACCAACCAGCAGGGCTCCCTTGGGGATTTTTCCGCCCAATTTGGTGTATCGTTCGGGATTTTTCAGAAAATCGACGATCTCCTGGATCTCCTGCTTGGCTTCAGCCAGGCCTGCAACCTCCTTGAAGGTTGTGGATACCCTTGATTCCTTGTCAAATACCTTGGCCTGAGACTTACCTACGTTGAAAATATTGCCGGCACCTCCTCCGCCGCCTTTGCTCATCCTCCGCCAAATCCAAAGATAAAATATGACTAGCAGCAACAGCGGGAAGATCCAACTAAAGATCTCTGAAAAATAGTTGGTACGGTTGTCGTATTTGAGCGTAACGCGGGATGCTTCACCAACTTCTTCCTGCTCCTTGGCCAGATTGGACTCAAAGACATCCACAGATCCGATGTTGAAAGTAAAATGAGGCCCTGTTTTTGGTGGAGTCGATAATCCCTGATCCAGTTTAGCCTTGTATTTTTCGTACGAACTCTCCTTCAGGTAAATTTCTGCCTCCGTTTTGTTGACGACAACGATCTTCTCTACATCGTTGTTCTTGAGCATCGTATTTTTCACCTCACGCCAGTTGGTTTCAACAGGTTTACCTCCTGATCCGTAGAAATTGAACGCTACGATGGCCAGCAAAATAAATCCATAAACATAAGCTACATTGAATTTGAACGCGGAAGGCTTGTTGGAATTGCCCATCTGGGGCTTATTCGGTTTGTTGGTCCGTGGACCTTTCGTATTTTGTTTTTTTTCTGCCATAACAATTTAAATGTCTGCTTCAATATTATAAATGGTACCATCTCCCCAGAGCGATTCCAGATCATAAAATCGCCTGAAAGGTTCCTGAAAAATATGAACCATTACGTTCACATAATCGAGGAGTATCCATTGTGCATTTTGAAATCCATCCTGACGCCAGACACTTTCACTTGCCAATTCTTCCACACTCTCTTCGACGGAGCGTGCGATGGCATCGACATGAACATTGGAGTTGCCGTGACAGATGATAAAATTGTCACATGCAGCATCTCCTTCGCCTGAAAGATCGATATTGATAATTTCCAGTCCTTTTTTACGCCGGATGCCTTCTACAATGGCATCGACCAATTCGAACTGATGATTTTCAATGTCTTTCTGTGTCATAGATTGATTTAAAACACAAAGATAGTTGTTTAAATGATACCGAAAAAACTCTTCGGGTGCCTGTTCATCCGAATATCATTTAACTTTACAGCCTGTTAAGTTTGAAAAGTCATGATAGGATCAACCATCGTACACCTGGACATTGTGGATTCGACCAATAATTATGCCGCAAAGGAATTGCTGACAAAAAGTCTGGATGAAGGAACTGTTTTTGTCGCAGCCTGTCAGCAATCAGGCAGGGGTCAGGGCGAATCGTCGTGGGAAAGTTCGGAAGGCAAGAACCTTACATTCAGCATCGTTCTCTATCCCATAAATTTGGAGGTTTCCAGGCAATTTATAATTTCCA
>CAIUUO010000203.1 GCA_903902325.1 uncultured Bacteroidia bacterium | reverse complement strand
TCTCTAGTCGATAAAATAACCGTCAATCATTCAATTGTTGATAACAAAGGGTATTATTTTGTCAAGATTAATTACAAGAATTTCATCGAAGAATCAATGTTTATGACTGATTATCAGTCATTTAAATGGTATTGGATGTCCAGAAGTGTTGAATATGCGACTAATGCTGAAGAATTACAAGATGACATTGATACAGCAAATTTTCTATTAAAACAACAAGGTGAATTAAGATCAATAACTGAATTGGATCATTGTTTTACAGGGTTTCAATCATTGAGCGGTTTTGTTAGCATAATTAAGTTCACTAAAGAGGAACTAATCAATTTTGATTAGCTACCCAAATTATCTTTATCAACATGTTGATCCGCTTGGCTGCCGAACCATCTGCCGGACTGGCCACATGCTTTCGTGTCCGTGGGTTGTGAGGAAGTGAGAAAAACTGCGCCCTGAATTCTTGAATGGCCGGCTGGGTTGAGGTTTCAGAACAATTTCCTGAAAACAGTGGTTCTAGTCCTTCATGGTGGAGATAAATATTTTTAAGGGATTCAATAAAATAAACCAGGTCGGTATCATTGAAGGTCCTATGGACAAATCCCCTGAAACGGCGCAGATCACTTTCATGATGGTTCAGGATAAAATCATAAGGAGCATTGTCCAGAAGTTCCATCAGTTTTCCTGCATTTTTCAGGATCATGGTCCTGTTGCCCCATGCGATTGAAGCCGTAAGAAAGCCGGAAATTTCAATATCTTCTTTCTGCTCAAAACAATGCGGAATCGAAACCGGGTCTGATTCGATAAAGGCGTGAGTGTTATATTGTAGGACCTTCTCATCTAAAAATTCTTTGATATCTGGAGAAACCGGTTGCATGATTTGGAAATTTAGTTTCAAAACTAGCTTTTTTACTTGGAAAAACTTTTTTACCACAAAGGACTCAAAGGGAAAAACACCAAGGACACGAAGAGTTGCTTTGATAATTTGTGTATTTTCATTCGGTATTATATTATACAGTGAATTTCAAATTCATATGAAGACATTTTTACTGTTGATGATTATTATGATGGGATGTGCAAGTTACACCCATAGCCAAACAAAATCCATTGATTACGGAAATAACGATGTGGCTGGAAAATATTATTTCATACGGGGTATTCGTGTCTACTGCGAAATCTACGGAAGTGGCAAACCTCTGTTGATGATCCATGGTAATGGTGGGTCTGTTGGCGCATTTAAAAATAATATTCCCTACTTCGCAAAAAATTACAAGGTAATCGTGGCAGACAGCCGTTCACAAGGCAAATCAGCCGACCCAAAGGATTCCCTGAGCTTTGAAATGATGGCGGATGATCAAGCAGCTTTACTGGATGCACTGTATATTGACTCGGCATTTGTTCTGGGCTGGAGTGATGGAGGGATTATTGCTATTTTAATGGCAATCCGTCATCCTGAAAAGGTCATTAAGCTTGCTTCAACTGGCGCTAATCTTTGGCCTGACTCTACAGCCATTATCCCCTCCTTTTGGATGAGAGACAAGCAGCATTTTGATACCATGGATGCGCGTAAACTAAAATCGGTGAAGGATAAGAACGATTGGAAGTTATTCCTTCTTGACTGGTATCAGCCAAATATTGCACTTTCTGAATTAAAATCTGTCAAATGTCCCTCGTTGATTATTGGCGGTGATCATGATTTGATCCGGGTCGAACACACCACCGTGATTTTTCAAAATATACCCAATGCCAGTTTGTGGATTTTACCGAATTCAGGCCATGCGACCTTAATTGATTATGCCGATGAGTTCAACAGGAAAGTGGATGCCTTTTTTTCTCCCGTGAATCATAAATAATTGCTGATAAGTCAGATAAGTAATAAGAGAGCTATTGTGGATTGTGCTAAATCCTTAAATTAACCATATTTGACCCCACTTCCCGAAAGCTTTCGGGAACCCCAAGGAGAGACTTTAGATTCGTTTCCCAATCAACATCAGAGAACAGCCCCCCTTGGAGGGGTTGGGGGAGGTCAAATTTCGATGGATTTGTAGCATTAAATTATTTTATCCGGTAGCTTAGAAAGTAGTTCTGATGTTAAACTTTCCCTTCCTCCAGCATTTTAATGATTTTATCCAATTTATCCACCTCCAGGGAATTCAATTTCTTGGATAAAGCCTCTATTTCCAGCTTTGCATCAATATTGGTTTGATAGTCTGCCTGTGCCTGGACCCGGTCTCTGTCGTTTTGCCTGTTTTGTGACATCATGATAATGGGTGCGGCATAAGCTGCCTGGGTAGAGAAAACCAGGTTAAGCAGAATAAAAGGGTACACATCCCAATGGTAGACATACCCTACCAGGTTGAGACCCATCCAAAGAATAACAAGTATGGTTTGAATGATGATAAAATTCCAGGAACCCATCCCTTTTGCCACTGAATCGGCTAAACGACTTCCAAAACTTAATGTTTCCTTGTGCTTTTCGTGCCAGTTTTTTTGATTTTGCATGATGATGAAATTTATTGATGTATTGATATCCTAACTTGCCAGGAATAATTTCCAGGTCCAATCCACGAGTGTATGTACGAGAATAGCGGCAAACAGGTTATTTCCACTTTTTCGATAGGTCCAGCCATAACCTAGTCCTGCAATTGCAGCCAAACAAACATACGTTATTTGTGTGGATAATGTACTGGCATTGTTCCAGTGCATGAGTCCAAATGCCAGTGAGGATACAACCAAAGGAATCCACTTTTTGGAGTACATTTTATCGAGGCCTCTCAGCAGAATGCCCCTGAAAAAGAGCTCTTCAGGCAAAGCGACCGTTAAAAACAGTCCTACAAAATGAAGTGTCAGTTTTGGAATATTATAAGTCTGAGGCAAGTGAAAAGAAAGAAACCCCGTAAGCAGTCCAGGAGGAACCACAATAATCATAATAAGGACCAGAGCCAGAAACGCAATTCGTATATCTTTAAGCCTGGGGACCAGATTAAAACCAATATCCGCACGTCGGTATCCGTACCATCCAATTATGCCAATAGTCGAAATGGCAATTGACCACCAGGTATAGGAATCATTGGCAGCAGGGAGCATCTGCATGGACCAGCGAAGGTCGAAAGGAATCCAAAGCAAAATCCAAAGGGCAAGATCGGTCCAGGTAAACGTAAATTCCTTGTTTGAAAGTTGCCTTAAAGTTCCAAAAACGGCAAAGACGATAGCCGTAAAAATGGCTGAAGAATAAGGATCGAATTTACCTGTCACCAATCCGGGCAGTACAAAGAGAAAGGATATTCCGCCTGCCACGTAAAACAGTGAGTTTTTTTCTTGCTGCAACCATTCATTGAATTGCCGCGAGGCCTTGGGTGAACCCTGGGCAAGCAAGATTCCAAACAAAGGAGATAGACTCAATACATTGGCAATGACAGTTGCCATGCTATTTTTTGAATCAGAAACTGAGATCCCATAAATTAGTGCGGCTCCGATAAGTGTCCAAATGGTCCAGAGGAGTACAAATCTTTTTTTCATGCCGATAACAAAATGTTTAGTAAGTAATTAGAAAAACATGATTGGATTTTTATCTGCTAATATTATCAAAAATATGGACGAGTTTTGCAATTGTATCCCAAAATGACAAAAAAAATCCAACCACAGAAAATCAGGTGGTTGGAAATTGTAGTGTAGCCTCACCGCGACTCGAACGCGAATCTAAAGTTTAGGAAACTTCCGTTCTATCCCTTGAACTATGAGGCCCCGTAAAAAAAAGTACTTGGAGTACCAAAAGTACTTCAAGTACTTGAAGTTATGCTTTTCGCAGTACCGTATCTTAAATTCAATAATCACATTTTCAGGAGTTCCCAAAAGAAGTACTCCAAATTCCATGTAATCTATACTTCGTTGAAGTTCACCGGAACACTTTTGAGCCGGAAGGCAGCCTCTTCGAGCAATTCGTTGGTTTTCGCAAAACAGACCCTGATCATTTGCATCTTTGTTTTCTCATGCTGGAAAGCAGAGAAAGGAATGGTAGCGACCTTATACTCCTTGGCCAGACGGAGCACAAACTCCGTATCAGGCTCGTCAGATATTTTGCTGTAATCGAGCAATTGGTAGATCGTGGATTTCGTAGGTACCAAAATGAATTTGCTGCCGGCCATCAAATCGATAAAATAATCCCTTTTGCTCTGGTAAAAAGCGTTAATCTCCTTGAAATTTTGACCCTGTTTCAAAAATTCGGCCAATGCATACTGTGCCGGTGTATTGATGCTGAATCCCTGGTATTGCTGTGTTTTCCTGTATTCTGCCATCAATTTCTCGGGACCTGCAATGTATCCGATTCCCCAGCCGTTGATGTTGAACATTGCTCCGAATGAAGAGACCACCAGACTTTTGGCCGCCAGTTCGGGAACAGAGGCTACGCTGTTGAAGCGGTTGCCGTTGTAAACTATATTTCCGAACAATTCGTTGCTGAGGATTACTAGCCGGGTTCCGTTGGTCAAACGTTTCAACTGGTCGAGATCTTCCGGACTGAAAATCTGTCCCATGGGATTTTGAGGATTGTTGATAACGATCATTTTTGTTTTGGTCGTTACCGTCTTCTTTACTTCATCCCAGTCGATCCGGTATTCCGGATGCTTCAAAGTGATGTAAATGGGACGACCTCCCGTCATCTCAATCAGTTGGGCATATGATTCCTGCACAGGCTCAAAAAGAATCACCTCATCTCCCTCTTTAACGAAAGTGGTAATGGCAGTTGACATGGCTTGAGAAGGACCTGCAGCAATGGTTAGATCGGTTTCGGCCTGAAATTCCGTATTATTCTGCTGGTTGAAGATGGACACGATCTGCTCCCTCAAGGATTTAACCCCTTCACTTGGGGAAAAATCGTTGTTCCCTGCCCGCATGTATTTGTCAACAAGGTTGATCAAATCATCCGGACAAGGCAGACCAGACATAGGATCTACAAGGTTTGTTGCCTTGTACTCCTCTGCAATATCCATCATTGTCACGAAGGCATTCTTCTTTGTACCCGGTAGCTTGGTTACGGCCATACTGAATTAATATCTTGTGCAAAAGTACTTAAAAATATTGTGAATGGCAATCTACATTGCAAAATATAGTACACGTGGAAATATTGGAAAGATAGGCGAAAGAATGAAAAGGTTACAGGTTACAGGTTACAGGTCATGAGTTAAAATATTTGAATATTAGTGCAAAGGACAATAATTCACTTGCTTAATCGAGTCGAAATAATAAGAATTATTCAACTTTTAGGAAAATAATTCGCGTAAAACATCGAGTGATTTTATCTGAAGCCTGATTCCCAGGTGCAAAGAGAAATAATCTGTTATTTTAAGTACCAACTGGTTGCGGGTAGAGGCAGAAAGGGCAATATTTCCTAATTCTTCGTAGGAAGTATTCACAAATTCTGAGAGAATCCGGCTTTCAGCGGGATCTAAAAAATAGGGATGCGGAGGTCTGTTTTCGGCAAATATGCCTGATGCCATATCAAAGAAAGACCGGTCCTCCGACCAATTGTTCGTGGGAGCAAATCCCAGGTAGCGGGTCAGTTGAATCAGGAATGAAAGGTGAAAATTGGCATTCCCATCCCGCATAAGATCAAAAATCTGGAGCGAATGGCTCAGGAACTGGAAGAGTTCAGGTCTTGCCTCTTCTTCCTTCAATACCCTGTAAAGCATTTCGGCAAGGAACATGGCCTGCGATGATTTGACCACATCGAAGGGGACGCTCTGGTAAGGATGACAGATCTTTAGTTCCCTGGCGCGCTGCAACTCCCTGCCCTGCCTGTGATCGACCTCCATATCAAGCAGGAATAATGGTTGAAGAAGATTGGCTTTGCCCGTCGATTTTTTAGCATGGATTCCCTGCAGGAGAAAGCTAGACCTGCCGAAAGCCTCGGTATAAACAGTCACGATTCTTCCGGAGTCGCCGTATTTGATGCCATGCAGGATGATGCCTTCTGTTTTGCTGAACACTTTACTTACAATTAAGGATTACAAATTACAAATTACAAATTTAAAATGATACGGCAATATGGCTTTTTGGAGCGTTTCTGGTCATATTTATCTAACCACGAATTGTCTCGATTTTTCGGGAAAGGGCACAAAGTTCGCTCGAAAGGACGTGAGTAAAATAGAATTAAAATTTAGTGGTCTGTCAATTTTTAATCTGTAATTTGTAATTTATAATCTGTAATCTGTAATTTGTAATTCTAATGTATTACCAGCAACTTTATGATCTTCGTCGCATTCAACGATGCAGAGCTGCAGAAAATCAGGTAAACTCCCGTGGATACTCGGACCCCTCTTGCATTTTGACCATTCCAGATGGCACGTCCTCCGAGGGAGGTTGTCCTGTAAACCAGGTTGCCGGCAACATCCGTGATTCTGACGTCCGTCCCGTCTGTAAGTCCGTCGATGGTAACGCTACCCGTATATGTTTCACGCAATGGATTTGGCCAGACATAAGCCTTGTCGAAACTGATTTCACTCGTAGCTGCATCACTTTTAAATGATATCAGCCCTTTGCTGGTTGCAAAAAATACCTCGCCGCTTTTTGGGGCAATGCCGATGGAAAGAATCTGATCGGAGAGCAACGGCGAATTGTTGCTATCGAAATGCCGAAGCAGATGATCCCCGTTTTCGCTAAAGAGGAATACTCCCGAATTAGCCGTGCCACACCATTTCCTGTTGCCGCCGTCGACAGCAATTGCCGTTATTTTTTCTTTGGCCAAAATGGGTTTGAAAAGACCTTCGCCATCGTCGAGGGAAGGCTGGATTCCATAGAACTCGCCGGATTCAAATATCTTATCAGGATTGCTGTACACCACGATGCCGGTACTTGTTCCAATCCAAAGCTGATGAGTAAGATCTTCCACAACCGTGGATACCCCATTGAAATTGGTGACAATCGTGGTAGACACGTTGCTGAAACGGCTTTGCACAGCCACTTTCCGATATTGATCGTCTGAAATATTATCTGTGCTCCCCTTTATTTTAAAGGCAAACAGGCCCTCGTCGGGAAGGACTGCCCAGTTTGTTGCAGTGCTGCCGGCGATGATTTCCCCGGTTGGCGAGGTTGAAAATCCCATGCCGGGATAGGAGAGTTGAACGAAGTTTCCGTCTGTAGCCTTGATACCAATCCTGGCTTTCCCGGTAGGGTTTGTATAAAACAGATTTTTTTGGGCGTCAATTGCAATGCAGTTGATGACACAGTTTCCGTTGAGCGCACCCAGAGTGGAGTTCTGTTCGTTGTAATGCGCTGCAACCCTGTTTTTTTGAAAGAAGAGCAACCCGGAGCCCGAAGTGGAAGCCCAGTATTCATCCGGGTGATCGCCATTAAGGGCAAATGAGGTGATAGGCTTCACAGACTGTAAGCCGTTATCGTCGGCAGCTGAGAAATTCTGCCAAGTGCCATTCTGCAGTATCGAGATTGCCGCTTCGGGAATCCCGGCTTGATTGCTGGCGACTGTAGCCACATAAACTTCTTCGGTTCCGGTTTTCAAGGCGGAAATCTGGTCGCTGCCCGGCGAGTCCGGCACAAAATGGCGGAAGGTACCGGTGCCGGTTTTTTGTGTGAGGCCAAAGCGATGATCCCCGATCCACAGGTTTCCGTTGCTGTCTGTCAGCGCGTCGCGCGGATCGATGGCAGAAGTGCCGCCGGGCTGATATTCAGTTATCAGGGCGTTACCGGATTTACTTGTGAGCCAGACTTCACCCTCAGCAAGGACTGTCAATCCGTTGGGGGAACTTCGGATGCAACGGATATTTTTTATTCCAGTGAATTGCGGTTGCCAGACCGATCCGTTGTATGCCAGAATCCTGTCGTTGCTGATGTCGTGGGTGAACAACAATCCGTCGGATTGTGCAAAGGATGAAAATGACGCATCCGGCAAAGGAAGAGATGTTTGCTGTTGCCAGTTTCTGTAATCCTGGAGGTTGCTCCCGGTTTTGACTGCCCAAAAGATGCCATGGTTTGTAGCAACAAACCAGCTATTGTTGAATGTAGTGAGATCGTAGGCTGCATTTAGATTATTGTTTGACCCCAAATACCAGGTTTCTGCCACTTCTGCTTTTTGAATGTCAATTTTGACTATACCGAAAGCGCAACAGAGATAGGCGAAGCTTCCCTCGCAAAAAATATGATGAATGGTTTTGTTGGAGAGTTCGGCTTTCCTGGTAAGGTCAGGAAGATTGGTGACTTGTCCGTTTTTTAATAGATCGAGGTTACCTGATTCGTACCCAATCAGCAGGAAACCCGTGTCGGAAGAATAAGCGATGGCCGAAATGCCAACCTCCGAAAGCCCTTCGGACTTTGTTTTTGTGGTGAATTGCGATCCGTTCTTCTCCGTCAGGAAGATTCCGCCTGCAGTAGCAGCGGCGATGACATCCGGAGTTTCAGCGACAGCTATCACAGGGGTAAACGAAACATGTGCCTTCCATCCTCCAATGCGGCTCTGACCGAGAGATAATACCGGCAGCAAAAGCAGGATGGAGAGAAAGATCTTCATCACTGGTCAGGCAAGTGGGGATATTCATTATGCAGAAACCTGACCAATTTCTGAACGGCTCTGCCACGGTGGCTGATGCTGTTTTTTGTTTCAGCATCCATTTCGGCGAAGGATTGTGTGAAACCATCCGGCAGAAAAACAGGATCGTAGCCAAAGCCCGAGCTTCCGTGCCTTTCGGGGAGTATCTGCCCGTCGACGCGACCTTCAAAGAGATACTCTTTCCCTTTGATGATTAAAGAAATGACACAACGGAAGCAGGCTTTGCGATCCTCCTTGTCCTTTAATCCGGCGAGCACCTTGTCAATATTGTCGTTTGCTTTTCTCCCTTCTCCGGCATAACGTGCAGAACGGACGCCCGGTTCATTGTTCAAAGCTGCAACTTCAAGACCTGTATCGTCCGAGAAACAATCCATTCGGTAGCGGTCCCAGATGTAGAAGGATTTCTGGGAGGCATTGGCTTCGAGGGTATTGCCTGTTTCAGGTATATCGTCCGAGCAGGATATATCATTAAGGCTGAGCAATTTGAATTCACCCTTGAGGATCTCCGATAGTTCCCGAAGTTTATGTTCGTTGTTGGTGGCAAATACAAGTTGATGCATGGCGATGTTACAGGATGGTCCGGGCAATTTGCCGGGTATTGTCAGTAATGCCGTAGGTATAGATGTGCAGGCATGGCACATTGTTGGCAATCAGGTCCCTTGCCTGTGTGATGGCCCATTCAGTACCCACCTGCCTGGCCTCTTCGTTGGTTTTGCATTTGCGTACCTCGGAGGCAAATTCCTCCGGTATGTCGATGCTGAATATTTTAGGCAGCATGGTAACCTGGTTCATCAGCGCCAGGGGTTTGATGCCCGGTATAATGGGAACCGTAATACCTGCAGCCCTGCAGCGAGCTACGAAGTCATAATATTTTTGGTTGTCGAAAAACATCTGGGTAACGATGTAATCCGCTCCGGCATCCACCTTTTGTTTCAGGTACTGCATATCTGTGACCGGATTGGAGGCTTCTGCATGTTTTTCGGGGTAACCGGCAACGCCGATGCAAAAATCCAGTTCAGCCTTGTTTTTCAACTCCGGATCGAGGTATTTTCCTTCTCGCAGGTGGACGATCTGTTCCACAAGTTCATTGGCATGGGAGTGGCCACCCTTTTCGGGCACAAAGTGTTTCTCGGAGGATAAACCGTCGCCCCGAAGCGCCAATACATTTTTGATGCCCAAAAAGTTGAGGTCGATCAGCATATTCTCCGTCTCATCGCGGGTAAAACCCCCGCAGACTATATGGGGAACTACCGGAATACCGTATTTGTGCTGGATCGCAGCCGCGATCGCCACCGTACCCGGACGCTTGCGTACAGTCTTCTTCTCCAAAAGGCCGTTTTCGACCGGACGGTATTCGATCTCATCCCGGTGGGTGGTGAGGTTGATGTATTTGGGTTGAAACTCGATCAGCTCATCGATGGTTTCATACAATTTATCGGCTTTCTGTCCCTTCAGAGGGGGGAGTAACTCGAAAGAAAAGATCGTTTTTTTGGAATTCCTGATAATATCTATGATCTTCATGAAAAAATATTGAAAATTGACGCGGTAAACTTGATTCGGCAAATATAATTGTTTAGAAGCAATTTAAACAATTTTGGATTTTGGATTTTCGAATTTGGAATGTGAACTCCCAAAATTTTGATCTCTTTAAACGGAAATGGAGATTGAAGCGAAATCCAACCCCTGGACATATTCAGGGTCCGGATCAAAAATTGAAATTATTCCCGCATTCTTGTTTCAATTCGAATAGACATTATTTTTGTTCGAAATTTTTATTACATTTAATGATTCTAATATAAATATCGAATGTCGAAAGGTAAAAAGCTTGAAAAGGCCCTGAATTTTAACAAGGCCGGCTTAAAAACATCCATCATGGCTCTCTTTTACGAAGAGCCAACCTATGTCTACAACTACAAACAGCTCTCTTCCAAACTGGGGGCAAAAAATACAACAGCCCAACTGCTTGTCAGTGTCTCTTTGCAGGAGTTGCGCGACAACCAGGTGCTTGAAGAAGTATCCAAGGGAAGGTTCCGACTGATAGCCAAAACCGGTGGAACTATCATCGGTACAATGGAACTCAACTACAAGGGATTTGGCCAGGTTTTCTGCGAAGAGCTGAATGATACCATTTTGATACAGGCACCCAATATGAACCATGCCCTCGACGGGGACAAGGTGAAAATACACGTGTTTGCCAGGAGAAAGAAAAGTGATACAGAGGGTGAAGTGGTAGAGGTCCTTGAACGCGCACAGAAAACGGTGGTCGGAACCGTCGAAATTTCCCAATTCTCGGCTTTTCTGGTTCCAACCAAGAGAATGCCCTTTGACCTTTATATCCCGATGGATAAACTGAAAGGAGCCAAGAACGGTCAAAAGGCCATTGCAAGAATTCTGGACTGGCCGGAAAAAGCTCGAAACCCTTTCGCAGAGATTGTGGATGTACTGGGGGATGCCGGTGTCAACAACACCGAGATGCACGCCATCCTGGCAGAATTTGGCTTGCCCTACAAATACCCTGAAAAGGTGGATGAAGCCGCCAACAAGATTCCCCTTGAAATACCCAAGGAAGAGATAGCCAATCGCAGGGACTTCAGGAAAGTCCCGACTTTCACGATCGACCCCGTCGATGCGAAGGACTTTGATGATGCACTTTCCATCCAGAAATTGGAGAACGATTTCTGGGAAGTTGGGGTTCACATTGCCGATGTAACCTATTATGTCCGCCAGAATTCCATCATTGAGGAAGAGGCATACGAAAGGGCAACCTCCGTGTATCTCGTCGACAGGGTTGTGCCCATGCTGCCAGAAAGGCTTTCGAATGGGGTTTGCTCTTTGCGCCCAAAGGAGGAAAAACTCTGTTATTCGGCTGTTTTCCAGTTGGATGAAAATGCAAAAATTCAGAAAGAATGGTTCGGCAGGACGGTCATTTTTTCCGACCGCAGGTTCAGTTATGAGGAAGCTCAAGCTGTGATTGAGACGGGAGAAGGCGACATGAAGGAGGAAATTCTTACCCTCGACAGACTGGCCAAAAAACTTAGAGCCAAGCGTTTTGAAGGTGGTTCGATTGATTTTGACCGCGTTGAGGTAAAAATTGAGGTTGACAGTGCCGGGAAGCCCATCAATGTTTTTTTCAAGGAGTCGAAGGATTCCAACAAATTGATTGAGGAATTTATGCTCCTGGCCAACAAAAAAGTGGCAGAATTGATCGGTAAGCCTTCGCCAAGGAAGAAAGAGAAGACTTTTGTTTACAGGATCCACGATAAACCGGATCCCGAGAAACTGGAGAAATTCAACCATTTCATCAAGCGATTCGGATATGGCATCATGACGAGTTCGCCGTCAGCGGTATCAGAATCCATGAATCAGCTGATCAACAACGTCTCCGGTAAGAAGGAACAAAATGTGATAGAGACCCTTGCCATCCGTACGATGGCTAAGGCAGAGTATTCCACCAGGAATATCGGTCATTATGGTTTGGGATTTGAATACTACACCCATTTTACCTCTCCGATCAGGAGATATCCGGATATGATGGTGCACAGGTTGTTGGATCGTTACCTTCAGGATGGAACTTCTGTTGCAGCCAACAAGTATGAGGAAATGTGCAAGCACTCTTCTGACATGGAGAACCGCGCTGCCAATGCTGAAAGGGCATCCATCAAGTACAAGCAGGTGGAATTTATGTCGGATAAGATTGGACAGCAATACAAGGGAGTCATTTCGGGTGTCACAGAATGGGGCATTTATGTTGAAATTGAAGAGAATAAATGCGAAGGTATGGTTCCTCTGCATGAGCTCACGGATGACTTTTACCAGTTTGATGAAAAGAATTATTGCATTACAGGAAGAAGGACACACAGGAAATATCAGTTGGGTGATGAGGTGGTAATTGAGATACTCAGAGCCAATATGGAAAAAAAGCAGCTTGACTTCAAAATTGTTGTTTCTTCAACAAAATAATTATATTTGGTCATTAATGATGAACAACTAACCATGGCAAACGAAAATTCAGGTACAAAAAAAGATGCGGTTCGGGAGAATATTTTGACCATCGCACAGGAGATTTTTAGCAAATTCGGGTACAAGAAAACGACTCTGGACGACATTGCCAATGCTGTCAGAAAAGGCAAAAGTTCTCTTTACTACTACTTTAGCAGCAAGGAAGACCTTTTTCAGGAAGTAATTCAGAAAGAGGCGGACATTCTAAGGGTGGAACTGGCCAAGGTGCTGCAAAAAGACATGGATCCTGCCGACAAGCTGCGCGACTATGTCATGACGAAAATCACCACGTATCGTCAACTTGCCAATTTTTACAACGCCATTGAAAATGACACTGCGGCGGTTGAGTTCATCGACAAGATTAAATCCCAGTACGACCAGGAGGAGATCCGGATGATGAAGAGGATTCTGCTGGAAGGTGCCAGGCAGCATAAATTCGTGATCAAGGATTTTACCCTCGTCGCAATCGGTATCACTACTGCCATCCGCGGACTGGAGATGCCTCTTTCTGCCGGACCTTATCGTTCGAACGACCTTGGGAAGAGTGTGGATGCCATTGTCAAGATTATCTGCTACGGCATCATGCGGAGGGATTAATTCCATTTTAACCACAAAGGACACAAAGAATTCTGAAATGGATTCTTTGTGTCCTTTGTGGTTAAATATTTTGTTTTTCTACTTAAAATGTACTGAACCTCCACTCGAACTGTCTGTATCCCTGACAGAAGGATTACCCGTAACCGTGATATGCCCGCCACTGCTCGCATTGGCCTTGAGTTCCTTGGTCACCTGTACTACTACAGCTGATCCGCTTGAGGCAGATATGTCCCCTTTTTCTGCTTTCATGTCGGGAGCCACTACCGCTGACCCGCTTGAACTATCCGCGGCGATCGATTTTGCTGAACCGGAAATGACGACAGAACTTCCGCTGCTTGCGCTGACATCCAGGTTACTGCAATCAAACTCTGCAACCATGTTTGTTCCACTGGAGGCTGAAACCTTGAGATTGCCGGCTTGAATTTTATTCTCAGTCTTGATTCTCGAGCCCGATCCCGCTTCCAGAGAATTCAATTCTTTAACAGTGACATACACATTCATGCATTTGGTGCTGTTGATATTGCCTTTCACACCGATTCTCAGCACTCCGTCACTGACATCCGTTCTGATATAAGGCAAGATGTTTTCATCGGTTTCTACCACCACTTTTTCAGTTGTACCCTGGCTGAGCAGAAGGTTAATCCCGTTATTCACGGTTACTCCCTTAAAGTCGGAGATCTTGCGTTCTTCCTTAACCACCTTCCCGTTTCCTTCAATTTGTGCCATACATGGGACAGCTAAAATGGAAAAGAAAGCAAACAAAATGGCTGTCGGACAACCCCAAATTCTTCTATTCATGATTCTGTTTTTAGGTTTATATAGTGAAGAGACGAGTGATATTCCGGAATGTTGCAGATGATTTGCTGATGTGATGATTAGTTGGTTGAAAAGATGAAGGGTTAAGCTGACTGGCAACTTAACCCTGAGAATATAGTGAATATTGATGAGTACCTGATAATGGTTGAGCAAAACTTTCATGACCTACCATATTGACAATTGTCGACTGTCAATTTGATTTGTTA
The DNA here is from genome assembly GCA_903902325.1 of uncultured Bacteroidia bacterium. Classification (GTDB taxonomy): domain Bacteria; phylum Bacteroidota; class Bacteroidia; order Bacteroidales; family Prolixibacteraceae; genus CAINVV01. Next base: position 10,279 of record CAIUUO010000203.1, on the reverse strand, counting down.
TCTGAAACGAATGGAACCGCCGCTTGTGCTGTCCGTGTCCCTTGTGGTCGGATTTCCTGTGACAGTTATACCTGCACCACTGCTGGCTTCTGCTTTTATTTCTTTGGTGATTTGTGCTTCCAGATGCGAGCCGCTTGAACTGGAAAGTTGCCCTTTTTCTGCAACCAGCCCGGAGGCATCAAGGCTTGCACCGCTAGAGCTGTCGGCATTAATGGATTTGGCAATGCCTTCAACTTTCAGATGGCTTCCACTGCTTGATTCTGCAGTAAGCTTGTCGCAGGCAACTTCCATCTTAATGCCGGATCCGCTGGAAGAACTCATTTTTAAGTCTGCGGCATTAATTTTACTTTCCGACTTAACATGAGCACCGGAGCCTGTATCTACTGATTTCAGTTGTTTCACTGTGACATAAACCCTTAGCGAACGGGCATGGAGCACTCCTTCTTCCATGAATATTTTAAGTGTTCCGCCTGAGACTTCGGTCTTGAGAATTTTCTGAATATTCGAGTCTGTTTCGACGACAACTTTTTCGAAGGTATCCTGATTGACAAGTACTTCAATGCCATGGCTAACTTCAATGGCTTCAAAATTGGAAACGGTTCGTTCTTCCTTGACCACGTTTCCATTTCCGCGGATATGGGGAATACAGGAAACAACAGAAAGCATAATTGCCACCAACACAAGAACTGCCAGGCTGTTTAGGATTTTTTTATTCATGGCTAAGAAATTAAGGGTGATAAATTTGGTTCATTCAACAATAAGACGCAGTCATAGTAAATTCGTTACAAAAAACACGGTGCAAAATTCGACGATTCGACAATTTGACAATTTGACAATGAGAAAATGGATATGTTTTGTAATTGGGGTTTGTGCTATCCGTCCAATCCCGTCATTGCCACTGCGAGCGAACGGTGGATCTCCACACATTCGCTTGCCAGCTGTTGCACTAGGGGTTATTATTGGGCAACCCCTGCCGGAGTAAAAGATTTAATTGTTACAATCTCAAAGTCAAACTCTTTGGACACTTAGGACTCTTGGGACAATAATGACCTGTTTTACCCTGACTCTTCTCACAGTCCCCAAGTCTCCTAGTCCACAATCCCTCAGTCTTTTATCCTCTCCTTCTCAACGGAAGCTTACATCGCCGCCGCTGGAGCTGTTTGTGTCGCGGATGGCAGGATTTCCGTAAACAGTTATATCTGAACCACTGCTGGAATGTGCCTTCAATTCCTTGGATACGTATACTTCAAGATCCGAACCGCTTGAGGCTGAGACATCTGCTTTTTCTGCTTTCAGTTTTGAGGCTTTCAGATCCGAACCGCTTGAACTTTCAGCTTTTAGTGATTGTGTCGTACCTGAAATGGCCATATCGCTTCCGCTGCTCGAATCCAGAGTAACCTGGCTGCAGGCTATTTCCATCGTCACATCGGAACCGCTGGAGGAGTGTATCTTCAGGCTTTCGGCCTTTATCTGATTCCCCGACTTTACTTCTGCTCCTGAACTTGCTTCAACGGCTTTCAATTGTTTAACCGTCACATATACCTTCATCTTCTTGGCATGTAAGACGTTTTCATCCAGGAATATTTTCAATTTTCCGTCTTTCACCTCCGTCCGGAGTATTTTTTGGATGTTTTCGTCGGCTTCGACCACCACTTTTTCAAATGTGTCCTGCGAAACAAGCAGTTCAATGCCATTGTTGACGGATATTGCTTCAAATCCGGAAACATTGCGTTCTTCCTTGACTACTTTGCCGTTCCCGGTGTGACCAATGCAAGAGGTGGCAGAAAGTGCAAAAACGGCTATCCATAAGGCCATCAAGCTGTATTGAAGTTTTTTGTTCATAACGATGAGATTAAAGTGATACATTTTTTGTCCTAATATATAAGACGAAAGAAAATGGAAATCGTTACAGTCCGGGAAAGAGAGGGTGACTGGGCGAAGGGGAGAGGGGGTGAAAAAATGAAGGAGAGAAGGAAAGACGGAAGTGAAGAAAATTAAAAATTTATTTTACCACAAAGGACTCAAAGGGAACTCACCAAGGACACAAAGGTGTCATTTTCAGCTATTCATTTTGTGTCCTTTGTACATCCTTCGTGTCCTTTGTGGTAAAAAATGGAGGCAAAAAAATACCCCAATGCATCAGCACCGGGGTAATTGTATGAGGTTGAAATCCTGAACTATTGATTCCAGGGTTCCTTTTTCTTTTCTTCTGTTGGGGCAGGTGGAGAAGGAGGAGTTGTTGGCTCATCCTCTTTCATGGCTTTTTTGAATTCCTTCATTCCTTTTCCAAGACCACCCATTAATTCCGGGATTTTCTGGCCACCAAAAAGAAGAAGCAAGGCAGCAATGATTAATACTACATGCGCACCACTTAATACACCCAATATAAATAAGTTCATAGCGTCCTGTTTTTATCGTTCGACCGCAAATATAGCAATCTTTTCAATCAATTATTCCCTGATTACTTAAAAATTAATTTTATGATGTCATTTCCGTTGGCATAGAGTAATAGGCTAAAGAGCAGGATCATGCCTGCGATCTGGGCATACTCAAGGAATTTGTCGCTTGGCTTGCGGCGGGTAATGATTTCGTACAGTAAAAACAGAACATGGCCACCGTCCAGTGCTGGAATGGGGAGGATGTTCATTACTGCAAGGATGATGGAAAGGAAAGCTGTCAGGTTCCAGAAGGACTCCCAGTCCCAAACACCGGGGAAAATGTTGCCGATGGCGATAAATCCGCCAAGTGATTCGTAGGCCTTGGTTTGCGGATGGAAAAGTAGTTGCAGGTTTTTGAGGTAATCGCCAACAGCATGGTATCCCTTTGTGATACCGGCCGGAATAGACTCCATCAAACTGTAATGGATGGTTTTGTACTCGAAAACACCCTCAAGGGAATAGGCCGGCTGTACCCCAAGAATGCCCGTGGCACCGAGGGTCGCTTTTTTGATGGAGATTACACCCTTGCGGCTTACTTCCAGCCTGACCTCCTTGCCTTTGGAGGAGGCAAGTTTTTCTACAAACTCATCGTAAAACCTGAATTTTGCACTGTCAACGGAGAGAATCTCATCTCCGATTTCGAGTCCGGCATCCCTGGCCGGTGATTGTTTGGCAAAGGCTATAATCTTGCAGGAAAAGGGTACGCGGAGTGTGATAACGCTTCTGTCTGTCAAAAGTTTGGGAATGATCTCCTTCTTGATCTCGAGCGTCAATTTTTGTGAATCGCGCTGAACCTCAATACTCTTTGCATCGTCGAGAACGATGGTAGGGATGATCTTCGAAAAATTTTCGATATTTTTTCCGTCAATCGAAAGTACCTTGTCTCCGTTGCGGAGTCCGATTTCCTTACCTGTCTGTGAAACGACGATCCCGAATTTGGCGTTTTGATTGGGCAGATATTCTTCTCCCCATGTAAACAGGATCATCGAATAAAGCGCCAGTGCAAAGATCAGGTTGAAAACAACCCCGCCGATCATGATGATCAACCGCTGCCAGGTAGTTTTGGACCTGAATTCCCATGGTTCAGGAGGCAACTTCATCTGCTCCTTGTCCATCGATTCGTCGATCATTCCGGAGATCTTCACGTATCCACCCAGTGGCACCCATCCGATACCATATTCGGTTTCACCTTTTTGAAATTTGAACAGGGAGAACCATGGATCGAAGAAAAGGTAGAATTTCTCTACCCTGCAGCGGAAGAGCTTGGCAAAAAGGAAATGACCGAACTCATGCAGGATAACCAGTATGGAGAGGCTCAGGAGCAACTGAGCGGCTTTGATCAAAACAACCATCTTACTATTGTGTTTGTAGTTTACTTCAATTTCAGGACGATCTCCTCCGCATACCTGCGCGAAGCAGCGTCCGTTTCCATGTAGTCGGCCAACCCCGGCTGACCGACAAAAGATACCATCTCCATTACCTTCCCGTTGATTATGGGAATATCCGTAAAAGAGATCTTTTCGTTCAGGAACGCCTTCACGGAGACCTCATTGGCTGCATTCAACACGCAGGCCAGGTTGCCTCCTTTTTCGAGCGCTTCGAAAGAAAGTGCAAGGTTACGAAAATTTTTCGTATCGGGAGTCGTAAATGTGAAGGTTGGATAATCCGCGAAGTTGAAACGGTGCATCTCATTTTTGATGCGAATAGGGTAGCTGAGTGCAAACTGTATGGGTATTCGCATATCCGGAAGTCCGAGCTGGGCCTTGATGGATCCATCGCAAAACTGCACCATCGAGTGGATGATGCTCTGGGGATGAACGACCACTTCAATCTGGGAGGGTTTCAATCCAAACAGCCATTTTGCCTCTATTACCTCGAATCCCTTGTTCATCAGGGTGGCCGAATCGATGGTGATTTTGGCGCCCATGTCCCAGTTGGGATGCTTCAGCGCCTGCTTCAGGGTAACTCTTTTAAGTTCTTCTGCGGTTTTCCCGTGGAAGGGACCTCCTGAACAGGTGAGTAATATTTTCTCCACGGATTCTTCCGCCTCACCCACCAGGCACTGGAATATGGCAGAATGCTCAGAGTCGATGGGCAGGATCTCGACCCTGTTTTCGATGGCCAGCCTGGTGATCAGATCTCCGGCTACGACAAGAGTTTCCTTGTTGGCAAGGCAGATCTGCTTGCCTGCGTTCACAGCCCTTAGGGTTGGCAAAAGTCCGGAAAAGCCCACCATGGCCGTGACAACCGTGTCGATGGATCCCATCTCCACCACCTGGGCGATGGCATCGCAACCCGCATAGACCTTAATGGGATATTGAGCAAGGGCATCCCTGACCAGACCGTATTTTTCTTCGTTGCTGATGATGACCACGTTGGGCATGAATTTGATTGCCTGCGAAATCAGCAGATCCACGTTGTTGTTGGCGGTGAGTACCTCCACCGCAAACAAGTCAGGATTTTGTTCGACTACATCGAGGGTCTGCTGTCCTATTGATCCGGTAGAGCCAAGCAGGGCTATTTTCTTCATTTTTTCAGGATATTAGAAGCTGATGTAATCTTCGGGATTGATGGGGTTGCCATTCACCCAGAGTTCGAAATGAAGGTGCGGTCCGGTGGTCTCCTTGCCGGTATTGCCCATGATGGCGATTACCTCGCCGGCCTTTACCTTTTCGCCTTGCCGCTTGAGCAATTCCGAGTTGTGTTTGTATACGGTGACGATGTTCTGGTCGTGCTGAATCATGATAACATAACCGGTCTCCATGGTCCAGTCGGAAAAAATGACTGTTCCGTCCAGGGCAGAAGAGACCCTGGAACCTAGTTTTGCAACGACATCCACCCCATAATGGCCTGCGGCGATATCCTGCTTGCCCGTTACCATTCCTTTCATGGGGGGGAAGAAGAGCAGGCTGGCCAAACCCGTTTTCCGGGTGGCGCCCGGATTCAGGTGGAGGTTGAATTGTTCCTGGTCCAGTTCATCCTTGAAGAGGCTGTCGTGGTTGACCCTTTTCAGGTCGTTAAGGTTCGGACGGGTGATGGAATCATGTTTGGCTATGGAATCCAGGGCATTTTCACCGCTTAGCATGGCGCGCATATCATGGAAATAGCGGTCGTACTGGTTGATTTTTTGTTCCAGGGAATCGGCAACCAGTGCATTCTCTATCAATTTGTCGCGCAGTTTGCCGCTTGGATATCCGGGGATATATTCCCGCAAGGGGGTAAAAGCGATGAGAATGGTAACCCCGATGATGATGGCGACAATCGCAGCAACAAGTCCCAGCACGAGCGTGCGTGCATTGAACCTGATCTGTTTGATGATATGCAGATTGAGGTCGTTGAAGATGACAATCCGGTAAGGGTTCTGGAACAGTTTTCTTAACTTATCTCTCTTTCTCTCTGCCGCCATGGATCCAATTTTCTTGAAAATCCAAACTTACATAAAAAACTCGCATTTTTATTGCAATACCGGAAAAAGTAGCTATCTTTGTACCCACAAAACCGGCACAGACGGTTTTAAAAAATATACTGTGGGGTAGAGCAGTTGGTAGCTCGTCGGGCTCATAACCCGGAGGTCGTGGGTTCGAGTCCTACCCCCGCTACAAAGGAGCCCTTGTAAGATTTATCTTGCAAGGGCTTTTCGTTTTTCGGGGAACTGAGACGTGACAGCCGGAGGCCGGTTGATGCTGAATTTGAATTCCAATCCCGAAAGGATTTAAGGTTTATTGAAAGAGAAATGAGCCGGAAGGTACGACCCCGTTGGGGTCGCAGACAGGCGCGAATAGCGTTTCCCATATACCTTTGACCTCTTCGAGGTCTCCATTATTGCCCGCGCTGCCACGCGATTGTATCGCGCGGTAGCAGTGGCAACTAGTAAGAATGATAAAAGCTGTAAGTTAAAACTTGCAGGCTTTTTGATTTGATAGTACTTCTAAATTTGATCCATTGACCTGCCCGGACATCTCTTTAAAAAATATCAAAACGGTCTTTTGAAATTTGTTATACTGATTTATTCGTCACCATTGCTGAATGATGACACAAACATTTGTATTATCCCTTAACGCAAATTCTTTGGCACCCCAGGGACGCAAGGTTATGGTATTCAGGTTTGGATGCAAAAATTGCGGATGTGTCCGGGAAATTTTAGCAAACGCATCTTCAATATTATCGGTGTGAAGTCTGATTTCTGGTCTGTCTTTGTCTGCAAATTCTTTATTCTGGAATAGAAATAGAGAGAGTGCATCTTTCTGAACAATACAGCAAGGATTTTCTGAATCAAAATCGCTGAAGCCAACACTGAACTCCAGACAATCAGTAAAAAGATTCAGTCCGTCCTTTATGTCTTCGTAGAAAATATTGGGAACTAGTTTTGTAAATCGCATGATATAAGTTTTACAGGGTTTTTCGGGGTGTTGGCATCATTGCCTTAAACGTATTTAAAACAAGAACAAAGTTAAGATTAGTCAGATACTTTTCTCGGATTAGGCGCACTTCCGCGAGATTGTTCTGATCTTTTTTATTAGCTTTACTCGTGTGGAACACCATATAAAATTCTAACATTTAATTTAGTTCTTAAGCATGAAGGATTTGGTTATTGCTTTTTGCCTTATCATCACGAGCAATGTATGTTTGGCGCAAAGCCGGCTTGATTTTTACCATATAAAATCCATCCATACCGCTTTCCCTGATTCCGGAAGAAGAAGCGGTCATCCGTATGATGGTGTTTTATACAGTTCTGAAGAACATTATTCGGATAATCATGTTTTGATCATTGTTCCACACAACTTTCATACTGACACCAAAGTGGATCTCATCTTCTGGTTTCATGGGTGGAACAACAACATTGACAGCGCAGTTGTCCGCTTCGGTTTAACCAGGCAATTTGAAGAATCCGGAATCAATGCAGTGCTGGTATTGGCGGAAACTACGAAAGATGCACCCGACAGCTATGGTGGCAAACTGGAACAGCCGGATACTTTCCGCAAGCTGATCCAGGATGTGTTGAACAAACTTTATGAAGAAAAAATCGTCAAGAAGAATTGCACATCTGGAAATGTAATCCTTGCCGGTCATAGTGGCGCTTACAGGGTTATTGCGCATATCCTGCAAAACGGCAATGTGCCGGTGAAGGAAGTTTTATTGTTTGATGCACTGTATGCCGAAACGGACCAATTTATGCAGTGGCTATCGGCCGACAGTGATCATCGGTTTATTAACCTGTATACTGACCACGGTGGAACGTTGGATGAATCGCAAGGCATGCTAAGGCAAATCAGGGATTTAAACCTTTCTGCCAAGTCGGTTAACGAGGCAGATTTGACTCCGGATATTGTCGGAGGAAATAGAATTCTGATCATTCACAGTTTGCATGGACACAACGATATCATCCAGCGCCCGGATAATTTTAAATTGTTTCTTGGCGGAAGCCCGTTCCTTCGGAATTAAACCGCACTCCCGCGTGATTGTATCGCATGGGATTCCACTCTACCTGATAACAATGAAATGGCTCATGAATCTATTCAATAGAAAGGAATTTAATAGTAAAAATTGTCTTTCATTCGACCACGCGATGCAATCGAGCGGGAGCGCGGGTTAATTTTTGAATACAAAAAAACCCGAAATTTAAAGATAATCTCGGGTTTAGATATTCAACTTATTAATATTAAGGTTTATACCTATTAATGATATCTTTCATTTTCTCTATCTCTTCTTGGCTGAGTTTCTCCTCCTTAACAATAAATGAAAGTAATGATGCTGGTGAGTCACCAAAATAACCTGATATCACCTTTTTAAGCTCAATTTTTCTATATTCAGTTTTACTGATAGTAGGATAATATTCATACGTTTTACCGTACGCTTTGAAACTCAGGTATCCTTTATTAACTAATATCCTAACAACTGACGAAATAGTGTTGTAGGGTGGTTTTGGCACATCCTGGATTTCATCGATAACTTCTTTAACAAAACCCTTTTTGAGTTTCCAAAAAATCAACATTATCCGTTCTTCTGCTTTTGTAAGTTCTTCCATAATACTTTTATTTTTCTGTCAAATTGAAAACTAAATCCACATTGACTGTGTTTTCGCCAATATTTATTTTCCCCGGAATAATGCTTGGTTTGATAGAATCAGGGATAAATTTACCCGACATACTTAAATTTCGTACTGATTCAACAATCTTGGTCTTGCTGAACCAATCACCTGAATAAATTGTAATTAATTTGGTGATTTCTGCTCCCGTTACAGTTTTTTTCCCTTTAAAGGCAATTTTCAATGTTCCAATTTTTCCACGTTGTCCTTCAAACACAGTAAAAGTTAGATCCCTATCCTGCCCCATCATCGAAAAAAGGTCAATGTGCGAGAATAGGTAACCTCTATCTAAATAATAGTCCGATACAACTTCCTTTCGGGCAAGAATTAATGGACCAATTTCTTTGCTAGAAAATTTATCCCCCTTATTTAGACCTAGGACTTTAGACAATTCTTCCGAACTAAAAGCTGAATTATTAACCCATTTTATATTTCCAATACGTTGGATTTGATTTTGATCGGTCGCGACACCAGAAATTTGAGGCATTGTTGTTTTATCGATGTCTGTGGTATTGATATAGGAGAACGATAGTAGTAATATTAAGGCCACAGGTAAAATTAATATGAACAGCAGTTTTGATAAACGAATTGATCTTTCCTTAGTTACCATCAATATTCTATTATTTATCTGCTTACTGGAGAAACCTGTCATCAGATTGAAGGATTTTTTTTCTGTTGCCAGATTAAAAAGTAATTGTGCATAATTTTTCTTCATTTCTCCTTGACCGGCAGTTTCTTCGTCTGCAATGAATTCGTGAATCTCTTGTAACTTAGTTTTAGTATATCGAATCAATGGATTAAACCAAAAAATCACTGAAATGAATTCAACGAACATAATATCCAAGGTATGCCATTGTTTGGCGTGAATGATTTCGTGGTTCTTAATTCGTAAAATGTCATCATTGGTAAGGTTCTTAAAATCCTTATTTATAAAAATGAAGTTGAAGAAAGAAAAAGCTGGTAATTCAATGTCTGTGGCTACTAAAACGTATGAACCTTCTTTCTTTTTTCCATTCTTCTCTATAAGATTCAAGATTTTATTGATGTTTCCGAAAAGTAGCACTGTTTTGTAAATTGCTCCGAGAATATAAATAATCGACAATCCTGCTAAAATGAATATTAATGGATTTGAAGATGGTGCAATCTGGACAGATTCAGCCGTTTTGGATGTGTTTGTTAAGTATGGATTCAAAACATTAATCTGAAAAGGAACATTGTCAACAGAAAGACCTATTATCGATTTAGCCCAATGAGTAGGGATTTTCACAAAGGGCAAGACAGTACTTAGGACGAGACTTGACAAGAGATATCCTCTCATCCAAGTAAAATGAGTTAGTTTAGAGATGGTAAATCTATAAACGACAAGAAAGAACAGCAGGTAAACTGAAGACTCAATCAAATAAGTAAGGAATTGTGCGTTCATAATATTGTTTTTTAGTGTGCAACAAACTTATAACTTATATTTCAGTTTTACAACTGTATATTCAGTTATATGACTGAACTATCAGTTAATAAATGTTAAATGTTTTATATGATGTCCATTCTGTCGGGATTTGAAAATCTAATATACTGAATAACAATACTCTTTATGTAGTTGTAGATTACAGAATAAAAGTAAATCACTACTGTCCGAGTAAAAAAATAAATTAGGGGTTACTCCCCAAAGGTTTCACCCCATGTTGTAGATTTGTTTTGCGAACTAATTACAACATGAGCAAAAATACAGAAATAAAGTTTGTCGGACAGCCGATTTTTA
>CAIUUO010000202.1 GCA_903902325.1 uncultured Bacteroidia bacterium | reverse complement strand
CTAATATTTCAACATAATCAAGCACAATATTGTGTACGGCAACTGGTTCTTCACAACTCCACACATATAATATATAGTGTGCTATTCCCCCGTCTTCCCTGTACTCTTCGAAATGACCGACTGCGGGTTTTCATCGATATACTGTTGCAGTATTCGTCTTATGATCTGCGACATAGTTTTCTTTTCCTGTTCAATGGCCAGTTTTAACCGTTTGAACAGATTTTGACTAATTCTAATATTGATATGTTGTTTGTATTGCATACTATATAAATATGTAACACAAGACCAAAATTTCATTTTCCAAAGGAATGGTGGTAATTCCTACCATACTTAATACCGGAATTCATCGGCAATCTTCAGCGGGAAGTTCGAATAAAGGTCAACGTGGGCAGTTGTTCGTAGTGTTCTGGCTCGCCCAACCGCCTGAATGAGGTCACTTTCAATCAGTGACAACTGGATTTGACGCAATTCTTCGTGATCGAAACAATTGAATTTGAACCTAAAACCATTGTATTCAATCTTCTGATGACTCATTGTCGTATCGGTCGTTCTTAAATCAATCCCTAGCACACTGGCAGTCAGATAATATTCAAGTGGATTGCGGTGGAAAGTACCTACTACAGCCATATCTTGACCCTTCATAGAATCATACCCACTACAATTTCCGAAATACATTCCCTTTACCGGGTTCTTAAAATGGTGGCCAAAATCTTTAAACGTAATAACAGGCTTATCGCCAACCTCTTCACTAATTTTTTGAGCGTAATGTCTTAATCCCTGGCGGGAACAGGATCTTTTAGTATGTTGAGTTATCGTTCCTTGTTGTTCGACGTTTGTAAGGTCGATTACTTCGATGCGGTCACCATACAATTTTTTATAAATATAAATTGGCAGGGTTGCCGACATAATTATCACTTTTTTGTCTTTTGGGAGATCTTTTTTTACTACATAATTCACAATATCCTTATTATAATCATCTCTTGAAAAAAATGAACTCGCCAGGAAATCTACGATGTTAGATTCAACCCTAACTGATGAGAGAGAATCGATTAACTGATCGACATCAATTTTAAAGAATGGTGTTTTAAATGTCGGTATTGTTGGGCAATCCCTCAAAAAATCTATTATTCGATCCAATCCACTGATATTAACCATAAAGTTCAATGTTAATAAATCGGAAATATTCAACTCTTTTTTCTCTAGTAATGAATTAAGTGGGTCTTCGTCATAAATAATTGTATCGTGTTTAAAGACAGTATGTAAAGCCCTTTTATGAGTGGTAAGAATTGTATCTGCCGAAGCAATTGAGGTTTCAAGACCCTGAAGGTATTTTTCGGCAGTTATAATGTCATTTCTGGAATAGAACTTGGAATTTAATGGATTGACAATGTGATGCAGTATCCTCATCGCCTTCTTTGACAAACCAATTGCGTAGAAATATTCCATTTTTTTATTGATACGGTCATCCTCAAGGACAACAGGATCAGGTGTTGAATTATACTTAGCTCCCATACGCTGACCAATTTCATTTTTCAAAGAGTTAGTTGGGAACGCAATAGTTACGCCCGTTGTATTAAGGATAGACTGGGTCTTGCCGATTGCTGTAGGTAATTTAAACAGGTAAATCTTTCCAACTTGTCCATTTTCGATTACATCCTTGTATTTGGATTTTAAAAGGTCTTCTGCCTGAGCCAAATCTATCCTGTTGATTGGCTCAAGTATCTCGATAAACCCTCTGATATCCATTGTGGCGGACACCAGATCCAACAGGTCATCATCCTCTTCATAAGGAGAGAATTTATAAATCGGCTGAGGGGAATAGTTTACTCTTTTGGCGTAGGTAAGGGAGTTATAGTTGTTCTGAGTGTAAGAACTCTGACCGGATTCATTGTATTTCTTCATAGTATCCTTCATCAACTTTATGCCCCCTTTGATGTGAATCATATTTGTTGCAAGTCCGAACACCTCATTGTGATATAACCAACTGCCGGAAAGGAATTCATCAAGGATTCTTACTTTTTGTCTGGCTTGGTCAAAATCAAATTTCTCAATAAGCCCCCTCTCAATAGAAGTAGGAGGAGGAGTGAGATCATTTGCAGGAATACGGGAACTTCTATATATATCTAATAGGATTTCCCGTTTTTCGGCACTTTTCAAGCCAGAGTAATAGCTGGAATCCAGAGGTATCTTCCTCATACTGTTACTATCTCTGGTCATCGCATATATTGACATAGCGTCCACAAAACCAGAAGTTGAGATGGGATCGATATGAACAACCTTACATTCTTTGCCTCCCAAAAAGTACCTGCTGGCATCTTTGCAATTGATATCAACGTCCGGGAACATCGAAAAAAGAGATTGGTAGATCATTTTGTGGATGCGGATATCAGTTACAGGGGTGTCGAGAAACAGCACTACTCGGAATTTCCTCAATAAAATTGAGTCAGAAAAAGTGTAGTAATAGAGTTGGGGTACGATTCCAAATTCGTTTAATCTTAAATAAACCTGCTCAACTGAGATTGTTCCTTTGTCGAAATCCAGTGCGAATATTGATTGTTCTATCCAACTGGCATTGGTTCTTGTTCCGGCAAACAGTCCGGGACTCCACGTAAAACTGTAAGGTGGTGATACTATTTCCAAGAACTGGTCTATCTTCAGCTCAATTTGTTCTGTCAGATGAGAGGTAATCGTTTTATGGTATTCGTCATCTGGCTTTGAACTAACTTTCCGGGGATCGATGGTGATTTTGTACTTGATTTGATTTGCTTCATTGTCATTCATTATTAAAAAAAGTCCTCCCCAGGTTCGCTAGTGTTGGTAACTACTTCCAGGGAGGCTTAAAGCTCTTTCTCTTATACCTTATTATCACCACCAACACCGATGATATATGGATTTATTAAAATATAAAGAACATTTTTTAGAAAGTCAAGCCCAAAAAGAAGAAATAAGCGGGGAGAATGGTGGTTTTTCCACCATACTTAAAATATTATTAGATTTACTGTAAAGTTTAATGAATATGAAAGATGTAGATTTCAAAAATCCTTCAGCGAAGGAAATATTCCTTCTGTGTATGGAGGATGTATTCGGTTTCGTAACAGATGAAGATGTCGATATTAATATCAATAGAGAAGATTTTCGTGACATTTTAGTTAAATACGGTCTTCAATCGTACACTGATTTATTTATAAAATATCAAATAATATGGTTTGAAATACGAAACATTGCGACTAAGCATAAAGAGCAGAGTGATGATAATGACAAAAATTTAATACCGCATAAACTCAAGATTGCAAAAATATTACGTCTGCTTCTATCAAATAAAACAACGAGATACCAAAAAATGGTACTTTCTGTGAGTGACCCTACAGATAATATAAAAATTGCTGATTTTGAACTATTTAATCAGCTAAGAGACGTTTTCTTAAAAGAATTCGAAAAGTTAGGACTAAATAAAACAGAATTATCAACTGAAGAAGCATTAGAGATAATTGACAATGAAGATGAAGGGGATTGGTTTACAGATCAAGGAATCGAAACGGAAGAAGTGCGTGATAATCCTGGATTAGTTGAGTGGTTTCGGTCAGAACATTGTAAACCCAGAGAGATTTCATTGGAATTAATTAATATAGTAATCTCAGAGCTTCAAATGATTCAAGACAAGAAAAGGGGAAGATTTGGAGCAAAAATAAAAAACTTGGGCATTGGGGAATTGGCAAAAAGGTTGTCGTATATTGCCAGAATACAAGATTTCTTTCAACAGAATGAATCTCCTTCAATAAAAGACTTCACTCTTTCGAATGAGTCGTGCCGATTTGTTTATGAATATTTGTATTTCTGGGATTTATTAGATAAGAACGTTAAGTACGACAAGGAAGAAAAAGAGAAACGTGCCAATTATATAAAGTCATTAATTAAATTCAATCAACGTTATTTTGAAAAGGGAGATTTCAGGGAAATAAGAAACTACCTTGTTATGATTGATTCAGATCTTGAATTGAGGATTAATTTATTTAAAAAAGTTAAAGATGGCTTGATATCTCCTGAGGAATTTCGTAAAGGATTGTCATTAAATCGGTCTTAGATAATTTCTTATACCCAGTATTTATTACTGGAATAAAATTGAGATATACAGAACCCAATAAGTTCCATTTTCGGAATTTATTGGGTTTCATTTTGTCCTGCTAAGTTCCAATTGATTATTTGTCAGTTACTTATAGTATTCCGACCTTTGTATTGTTAAAATTAGGTAAAAGAAATATTTCAATATAAAGAGTATGAAAAAACAAATTTTTAAAACCGAGAATTCAAGATCAAAAGGTCAACACTCTGACCGGTTAAAGTTGATACTACCAAAAAACCGAAAGACTGGAGAGAAAGAAACAGGACTCAACTCTTCCTGAGGGGATCTCTCAAAATCCAGTAATTCCTAAGTGTTTTAACCAGTCGATTCAGTCTGGAGAACGGTCAAATTATGGTCGTATGGGAAAACTCTGTCTCGATACCAAAAAAATCAAAATCACACAAAAAATTAAATATCAACAATTTAAAAAAATCAAATTATGGAAACAACAAATTTACCTCAGGTTCTTAAAGTAATTGAAATGTGGGAAGAGTATGACACTAACTTGGTAAAAGATCATCTCCACACACAAGTTTCCTTCTCAAGTCCTTCAACACTTGTATGGATTGGTGGGAAACGGAATGTGACAACTTACCTGAAAATGGTACTAAGGGGATCACGTTTATTGGACTTCTTACTGGAAATACAAAGAGAATATCAAGTCATCAAAGTGTCGGAAAACGAATATTCACTTAGAATTCATCAGACCGAAGGAGATATCGAAACTATATGTCTTCTTGATGTGGAAATTTTGGAAGGAAAAATATTCGGTATCGAAATGAAACAAGTCAGTTGATTATTTGACGAAACTTAATCCATTACACAATTGACTGAAACCGGTTCGATTGTAAAATAGACAGGGTTCTTCCTATTCCTCGAAAGACCAGTTGATGTAATATCCAAATAGGATTTAAACAATCACTTTTGGGTTAATGGGAATACCCTGTCTTAAAAAACCCAATTCAAAAATTTATAAATAATTAAATATCAACAAATTAAAATCAATTATGATGAGAACAATTAAAGTTTCGAATGAAAAACTTTTCATTCATCCTTACCACGATTTAGTGTACGATTCCAACCCTGTCAGTTACCTGAAGGAGTCCATCAAAAGAACCGGTAACGTTCCAGTTTATCCAATCATCGTTGTCCCGGATCGATCTGACCTGGAGATACCTGATGTTTTCTGGGTGGTGTCAGGTAAGATCAGGTTACAGACCCTTATATGGATGGGTGTGACAGAGGTGGAGGTTTCGGTATTGGACATTTCGGATGAAACCGAGATCAAAAACACCATAATCGACCTTAACAAACAACGGGTCAAGTCCGGTCGTGAAAAACTAATGGAGTTCCGACACTATCTTGAGATGTATCCTGAACAACGTGGAATACCGGGGAACCGGTATTCCAAGATCGGGAAAGAGTTGGGTTACAAAAAGAACAAGGTGAAGGAACGTGTCAGTTTGAATAGTTTGTTTAAAGGTGAAGGAGATTGTATTCTGGAGACCATTTTCGATGGTAAAATGACCAACAACCAAGGTCATCTATTAAGGAAAATTGTTGAAAAGTACCCAGAAAAGTTCACGTCAGAAGAATCCTACAGGAAACTCTGTGACGGGTCATTCGACTTCAATCGGTTGGAATATTCTCTTTCCAATTTGGACTTGAATGACGAATCTGAATTCAAGATAGTTAAAGGGTATCTCAAAAAGGATCTTTCACCTGATGAATTCCGTGGTATGTTGGTAAAGATGGGTAAGGTTGAACAAAGGAAGGATAACCATAGGAAGAATAAAGTTACCGTTCCCGAAATCAATGAAACCTACATTTCTGAACACGTTCATCTTATCAAGGGGAATAACCGGACAGTGGACTTCGAAAATCCGTTCAAGAAACTGATCAGATGTCTTGTGGGATCACCTCCGTACGGTGACTTACGGTTGAATGGGGACGATCCGGAGACGGAGACAGGACATAATATGACCGGTCACGAATATGGAGTATACCTGTCCGAAACATACGAACGTTACAAACAGTTTATGTCTCCCGACGGAAGTATCTATGTCATCATCGATGATTTCCGAAACCACCAAGGATCACTCTCCTGTAGTATCGAACATTTCGTGGTAGAAATGGAACGTAAGGGTTTTTATTTGACCAGTCGGATAGTGTGGTGGAAAAACAATCCACAACCACGGAGTCACAAGTCCAGGAATATGGTCAACGGGATGGAAATGGTTTACCGGTTCACTCTTGATCCCCACAACTATTACTCCAACCCTAATCTTTTCATCGAACTGGATGAAGAAGTAGAAGGGGTCTATGTAGGGTGTACAAACACTGATAACCGTGGAAATACCAGACGTGGGGGTATGTATTACCAACCAAGTCTGAAGAAACCAAGGAACACCCTTGACGAGGAGACCTGTAAACAAATTGTAATGGATAATATCGATGGTTCGGAAGATGACCTGAACAGGAACATCGGTATCATCAAGGGTAACGTTCAACATCCGGAAGACTACTTCCGTGAGGATGATGAAAAACGTCATACATCGACCGCCCCTCAATACCTGACTAAGGTACTGATACTTGAATCCACAGAACCGGGTGATCTGGTGGTGGATATCTGGAACGGTGTTGGTGGTACGATGGAATCATCACTCAATCTGAAGAGGGACTATATCGGTGTCGAGATGGAGGAAAACTACTTCCGTCAGACACAGAGGAGACTTCATATCCTTGAATCCAATCTAATTGAACCTCAGATTGGTCAACAATACAAATTAGTCGGATAAAAATTACACCGGTGGTCTGGAATCTGCCAGACCACCATTATTAACATTTTAAATCAAGAATTATGGCACTAAATACTAGCAAAGGTAATATGTATGAATTCATTACCCATACTTGGAATACCGTCAAAGGAACTTGTACCCACGATTGCTCCTACTGTTATGTTAAACGCTGGGGTCCACTGAACCCTGTCAGGTTGGATGAAAAGGAACTCAGGACGAAATTAGGTGTCGGCAACTTCATCTTTGTCGGCAGTAGTAACGATATGTTTGCGTCTGCTGTACCAGCGGAATGGATCAAGAGGACACTTGACCTCTGTGAGAAGTTTGATAATCGTTACCTTTTTCAAACAAAAAATCCGGTGCGATTGCTCGACTTCGTACTACCTGAAAATTCCGTGGTTTGCACGACCATCGAAACAAACAGGTATTACCCTGAGATAATGAACAACTGACCTCTACCGGTTCATCGTGTAGAAGGTATGTCTCGAATCAAACTTCCTAAATATGTTACCATTGAACCCATTTTGGACTTTGATTTGGATGAAATGGTTGATCTCATCAAGAGGTGCGAACCGATTCAGGTAAATATTGGCGCAGATAGTGGTAACCATAAATTACCTGAACCAAGTAAAGAGAAAGTTCTTCAATTAATCGTTGGTCTGGAAAAGTTCACGATCGTGAAAAGGAAGAAGAACCTAAGACGGATCATCGGAAAGGAATTATTGGGTGATACGGTATTACAGAAACCTATGAAGTAGATTAAACAGAATTTTTTAACCTGGTGGTCTGGGGTTAACTCAGACCCCCACAATACTTTTTAAAATGAAAGAACAAATTATGACAGAATCTTTTCAAGAATTGATTCAACTTTCTGAAAGCACAGAAGGAATCAACACCCAACTTGATCACGAAAACGACAATAGGGTAACATCCTCAGAGGAAACTATGGAAGACATATTCACTATTGATAAGGATATGCCAGAGCCAATTCGTAACATCAGTTACGATATCATTCTCAAGCTAAATGCAACAATGAGACGACTAAATCCCGGAGAGTCATTTCCGATAAATAGGGAATTGAGATATCCAGTATTGAGGCTTAGAATCGCCTTCTTCCCAGAATACAAATTAAGGATTCTTCCCACCGGAGAGAAATTCAGAGTGTTTAGAAGATCGTAATGGATCTTTCAAGATGTCAGTGCGTTAGTCACTGACCCTCTTGGACGACACCTCACCTCCCAGAAAACTTGACCAGTATGCGCTACCCGGAGCGCAATCTCCGGCAAAAGAGCGCAAACGATATGAAAAGAGAATGGTGGGAATTCCACCGACCCTCTTTGAACAAATTTCCAAATTTCTGGCCAAAATCCCGGCAGCATTTTTCTGAGGTATTGAAAGCGTTCTATATGTGACAGTTAACTACCATATAAGGGGGGATAAATAGAGAGAGGAGCCCGGGTGCCGGGTCTGGAGAGGGGTGTCAGGGGGGGTAAAAACAAAATAAATAAAACGAAACAATCTGGCAACCAGATAATTAATAGCAATTTAATAACTCAAAAAATGAATTTTATAAACAATAATAGTGTAAATTTTAAAATTGAAGAATTATGAAAAGCACAAGGTTTTTAGATGTAAACGGTGTAAGTGAATACACCTCTCTTAGTAAATCAACGATCTACAAAAGGGTTATGAGATGCACCATCCCATATTTAAAAGTTGGGAGAAGGGTTCTGTTTGACACGGAACAAATAGATGAATGGCTCCTGAACGAAGGTGATATGGTTCACGAACTTCCAAAATTGAGAAAGATATAATAGAAGGTAACTATGGCAAAGATTAAAATCGTCCTTGATCTCAGAACTAAGTTGTCTGACGACAAGTACAACCTGACAGTAAGGATTACACACAAAGGTGACGTAATGTATCTGAATGTCGGAAAGATGACAAAGACCCAATACAATCAGGTCTTTGTCAAGAAATTCGGCGAACCTAAGAGTATTGAGTTCCGTGATACCTGCAACAAGTATATCACCAAATGCGAAAGGCTATTTTCAGAAATGAAAGTGTACAACAAAAAAAGATTCAGGGAGCTATTCTTCGAAAAGGACAAGGAGATCCCAACCTCTCTCCTACTCCAAGACCTGTTCACCAATTTTAATGAGACCTACGGCCTTGAACATCTAAAGATCAGAACCCGTGCCCACGTCAAGATGACTATGCAGACGTTTGAGAACTACAAACCCGGATTATCTGTCAGCGATGTAACACCGGATTTCCTACAAAAATTTGAACGGGATAAACTAAAACTGGGATGGTCACAGAGTAGCATAGACTCCAATTTAAGGGATCTTCGTCGGCTGATCAACTATTATACCAATGAGGTTAAATTGATCCCCAGAGACTATGAATATCCCTTCGGCAAAGGTGGCGGGTACAGCCTGAAGAGTTCCTGGCCTAAGAAAATTGTAATGACCAACGATGAAATTAGAAAGGTGGCAGATTACACCGAATTCAAGGAAGATGAAAAGGATCTTGAGTATGCCAGAGATATATGGTTACTCCTCTACAGGATGAACGGGATCAATTTTGGTGACCTGTTACGTATGAAATGGGACAATATTAGCGGTGAATACATTAGAATTATCCGCAAGAAAACAGAAACGACACGGAAGAATAACATCAACGAGATATCTATCCCTGTCAGTCTAAAATTACGAACCCTCATTGATAAGGTCGGTGTTAAGACCAGTCCGTATATATTAGGGTTAATGTGTGACGGCTACTCAGATGTCACTTTTGAGAACAAGAATCACAAGATGAAACAGTTACTAAACAAGAATTTGACCGCTTTAGGCAAGAAGTTGGAACTGTCAGTTCCGTTGAAGCTCAAGACTGCCAGGGACTCATACGCCACTTGCCTGAAACGCGGGGGAAGATCCATTGAGGAAATTTCTGAAATGCTCGGTCACGCAAATCCGCAAACAAGTAGTCACTATTTGTCCTCCCTAGATATTGAGAAGACCCATAAGATCAATGAGATACTGTTTTGATTTTGAAACTTAGATTTGCCTGTCAGCTCTTTTGGTCTTGTGTATTTATTCCTTATCATTCAATCAGTTCATTACTTTCAATGACTATAACTGAAAGCGAAATATGATCTTCATCAATAAATTTGATCTCATTCTGATTGTTTGAGTCCCAATAACTGAACTCACTGTGTAAATCTTGATAGATAGAATTTATCTCTGAGGATATGAAGCAACAACCATCAAATTCAGCCGCCATTTGTCTTGGAAAATTTATGATACCTGAATTTTTTCTTTTTGAAGCCTTAGCTTTGGTAATGTTCAAAATATCCCATATCATTTTGGTCCAGTCGTCATTTGAAATTGAAGGATCAGCCTCAAATGCTCTGCCAGCCTTAAACTTTAGAAAATCCAATATTTCAACTGCCAAGTCGTTGTTGACTTGAAGTTTTTTATTTGGAATAGAACAACCCATTCGGGATCTACGTACATTCCTTTGAGGATAATACAATGAACAAGGGTTTATAAGAAGATATTGGGCTCCATCATTTAATGTTTTAGGCTGTATTTTTCTCTTAACTCCGTTAAGTACACCAGCTCTTTTATACTCAAAATCAGGCCATTCAGAATACAGTTTCAGTTGATGTGCAAATGCATTCTGAATATTTATTGAATTAGTTCTCGTAACTTTTGCTTGAAATAAAAGTGAGTTTAGCTTTGTTATGTTATTTTTATCAGTATCAACATACACAAATAATAAGTCTCCAATTTCAGGATTCGTAGAAAGTCCAATATTTACAAGTGGCTTCTGATGGCAAAAAACACCCGTCAAAGCAAATTTATAATTTGGAAAAACAACTTGCATTATTTTGAGCAATTCTGGAGTGAAATTTATAACAAGTGAAGCAACAAAATCAGGTTCTTGCGGAATATTTCCAAGTCCTGTACACTTATCAACAACCAAATCTATTGAGTCAGCAATTGACTTTTTAATATATCTAATAAGGATTGCTTCATCTCTAATTAAATCATCTAAATGCATAATGTAAATATATTATATTGAATTTCCTAGATTCCAAAATTCATCAAAATGAATAGACTCGAAATTGAGTTGTAGTACTTGTATATTTAAGTGTTGTTCTATACAATCTATATGTGATCCCATTGATGTCCAATTTCCCGTATTGTATGGATTGAGAAGGTGGAGTAGGGTTATTTTGATAATAGGTATAAAAAGTTCCGCCTGGTTGAAGACCTATAACAGCCAAGCCATCTGATGTTGTAAGATTAGCTATTACTCGTTCACCCGTATTTGGAAGATCAGGAATAGCCCAAAATCTATATGTATTAAATGTGTCTCCAAATGTATATTGTTTACCTGTTGGAGTACCAACGGGTCCAGTGGTCTTTGTGAAATTTGTTAAAATATAATCAGCAGTTACTTGTGTATCTGTGCTTATACCATAATAAACATCAGCAAGTCCAGATGGATTGTCCGGAATAGAAAATACTTCTACAACTGGATCAACATTCGCCAATCCTGATTTCCAAACTCTATAAATCGTACCATCAATATCAATTTTCCCGTAATATTGAACAAAAAAAGTACCTGCACAAAGAATTTGGGTAGTTGGCGGATCAATTTGTTTATAACTATAAACTGATCCCACGCCATAGCCAGCGATTTGTGATGAACCACAAGCCCCAGGTACTCTAACCCAATTTATTGCCCTATAACCATATCCAACACCTGAAGGAGAATCTTTATAAACAAAGTATATATATTGCCCAGGAGTAGTATCAAATTGGTATTTTTTAGGTATTGGATAACCACCAACTTCACCACTTGCTCTGTTGAAATTTGCTTTTATATATTCTGCGGTTGGCATAAATGATCCACCAACGGCCACTTTACCATAATATACATCAGCAAGGCCAGTTGGAGTATTGGTCGTTGTAGCAGACACCTGATTCCCATAAGCTGTACCAGCACTATTGGAGGCATAAGCCCTAATGTAATAAGTGGTATTAGCTGTTAAACCGGTAATGGAACTCGTGAATACCCCAGTACCAGTTGCGTCTGCTGTTTTATTGTCTGTTGTGGTTGGATTCTGACTGGTACTCCAGCAAACTCCTCTGGCACTAATTGTTGCCCCCCCGTCATTTGTAACATTTCCGCCACTTGAAGCTGTTGTATTGGTAATAGCTGTAACAGCAGTAGTTGTCAGAGTTGGAAGTTTTGCTGAAGTTTTGAAGGAAATTTCACTACCGTATGCTGTACCAGCACTATTTGTAGCATAAGCCCTGACATAATAGGTTGTATTGGCTGTTAGTCCAGTAATAGAACTTGTGAAACTACCCGTTCCAGTGTTATCAGAAGTTTTACTACCAGTAGTTGTTGGACTGGCTGTAGTACCCCAACAGACTCCTCTGATCGAGATTGCTCCACCTCCGTCTGAAGTGATATTACCACCACTGGTGGCTGTCGTTGATGTAATGGATGATGCAACCGTAGTTGTCAGGGTTGGAACAACAGCAGATGTCTTTGACGTTAATTGGTTTCCATAAGTTGTACCGATGCTGTTTGTCGCATATGCCCTAGCATAGTATGTAGTTCCAGCTGCTAATCCCGTAACTGAACTTGTGAAAATTCCTGTTCCTGTTCCATCTGAGGTTTTACTGTCTGAAAAGGTTGGATTTTGATTAATGCTCCAGCAAACTCCTCTGGCAGTAACAGGCGACCCTCCATCATTGGTAATATTTCCACCACTGTTGAATGAAGTAGCTGTTACTGCTGATAAATCAGTTGTTGTTAGCGTTGGAGCTAGAGCCAGCGTTTTGAATGAAGTCGCACTACTATATCCTGTTCCAACAGAGTTTGTAGCGTAAGCCCGTATATTGTATGTTGTTCCTTGTGTTAATCCAGATAATGAGCTTGAGAAAAAACCAGTTCCCGTTCCATCGGTTGTTTTATTATCTGAAGTCGTGGGAGTCGCATTAGTAGAACTCCAACAAACACCTCTTGCTGTTACTTGATCTCCTCCATCAGCGGTTACCGAACCGCCTGAAGTTGTTGAATTAGCTGTAATATTGGTTGCAGTTGTTAAAGTTACTGTCGGTTCAACTTTAGGTGATTCTTTTTTACAGCAGATTATCAATGTGATGATCAGTCCTAACAGAATAATTCCAAATGTCGAGGTGTAGGTTTTCATATTTTGACGATTGGTTAAGTCTCCCAAATATAACAAAATAAATACCTACTTTTAAAATCTACGAAGTCAACTATCGATCAAAATTCTTAAATTCAAATTGAACAGGATGATTATCTTCAACCCGATTCTTGGGTTCAAGGTCGGTGTTAGATTACACCAAATCAACACGCCAAGTTTCACGCCAAGTTTTGGGTAAATCAGGGACAAATAATGACAAACAGTACAAAACCCGAATACCTAATGATAAGGAATACAACACAATGATAATCAGTGGAATGGAATTTACGGACTACGGATCAGAAGGTTGGGGGTTCGAGTCTCTCCAGGGTCACAAATTGAATATCAAAGAGTTACAAATAAAATTGTGGCTCTTTTTTTATGGGATATGCAGCATATCTGCACTATTTTTTCACAAAAAAACTTTATCTATTACCTTGTTCCGGCATCATTCTGCACTGCTGAACCTCCGGTGAGGGTATAGTCAATACAGCGTGGAAATGCTCAAAATCTTACAAAAAAATTAACATTTCCACACCATAACGCCTGAAAACTATAGGAATAGGGATAGATATCCGTTGCTGCCGACAATGGAAGAAAGGCGCCAATGTCCATATTTATTCCTACTCGTTTTGAAAAATTAAAAGTCCTGCCAATTCTTGGGTAACAAGCCACATCATAATCTTCATAGATATTGTAAACAGGAAGGTGAAAATACCCTAATCCGCCCAAAACATACCAGGGTGACACTTCCACAAATTTTGATTTACCCAGGAAATGATAGGTTACCTCCGCTGCAACAGACCAATCCAAAACAGTACTTCCATACCAGTCAAAGGTGTAAAACCCTGCACACACACCTACCTGCAGATTTCGACCATATTTTATCCTTGCGCTCAGTAATTCCGGTACCCCAACTCCAAAGGCCACCTCATATTTGTTCTGGGAATAAACCGGATTGTTGACCAGTAATAATCCGGCCATCAAGATCATCAGGCTAAGTTTAATTGTTTTCATTTAGCAATAGTATTAGGTTCAGGTGCATTATCAATTATTTCTAGATTTAGTGTGGGTTTCTTGGTAAAAAATGATTAACAATCAATCCCAAAATTAGATTAGAGATTATATAGTTTTCAATAAAATAATTCAAGAAATCTAAAACAATGCCAACACTTTTCAATGCAGCGATAATAATTATTACTTTACTTTAGTGAAAGTCTAAGAAATCTTTCACATATCAATTGTTTGTAACTCTCCTTGAAATCATCGCTCAGGAAACTGATATCGATAAATTCCATCCATTTGTCTTTTGCATTCTCCATTTTCCTGAAAATAGACTCCTGCTGTTTTGGATCCAGTTTCAGGGTGGTGAATGCCACAACAAAATCCTTGCGCTTTAATTTTTTCTTTTTGCCATTCAGCATCAATGCACAATCCTCATCATCGGCTGGATTGACAAGCGCTGTCGCAACCAGGTCATAGGCAGGTGAGAGGACTGATCCGGTTTCAGGCTTATGGATCAAAGAAAAATTCTTTAAATGCATATCTGCATTGCCTGTGAGAAAGGAAAAAAGCACCAACTCGAAGAAATTAATTACGTCCAGTCCGGGGTTGGCAGAATATCTCAATATGGTTTTGGCTATCTGCTCGTAGGAACCGTGGTATTTATCTTCTGTTAATTTTTCAGTCAACTGGCACATGTCCTCCATGTGGATTTTCCCAATGCCTGAACGATCAATGCGCTTGGTAATATAGGACAGATTCCCTGACCGGAGCCGGATGAGGCAATGTGGCACAACATCTATTTTTGCAATCCTTGCCAGATGCATGGTTAAATCTTCAACTTCTGGCAATTGAGGATACCTGAAGGTCGGCGGTTTTAAGATATATCCACCCCACAAACCTACAATTGTAAATCTTCGTGGCTCGTTTCTGTTTTTTAGAGAGGAGAGTTCCAATGAAATCTTAGGTTGCACTCCCGTTAAAGCAATTTGACTGCGAACGACCTCCCCTGCCAGCTTTTCCATTTCTGATTCAGAATAGTCCAACTGCGGAGGCGTGGATAGTCCAAAGATTTTTTTGCTGCACCGGGCGTGAAAATCCTTTTCGTCTTCCTTTAGCTGCTGATAACAATACAAACATCTTTTCATGTTTGATCCTCCTCCTTAACAGGATAAATACTTACTGCTCCGATACAATCCCCGCAACATGCCATCAACAATCCCATGCGGTCGCGGGGATTCAGTTTCCAATTCCTCTCAGCGATATCAAGCAGCCATCCCTCGGGAATCAGTCCATCAAAAAATGGAAAGAGTACCTTGCTTGAAAAGGAGATTTTATTCAAAGGAAGGGTCAGACTGACCGGTTCCTTTTCTGACGATTCCAGATAAATGGCATCATACCTAAAATGATACCCTGTCTCATCCTGCATTAGCCAACCGGCTGTTCGATCATGGATCTTCACTTCAACCTTTCTCATGGTTGAGTCCTCCTTTCTGGGCGGGCAGCTTCATTTCCTGTATAATTTAAGGTCTCCGGCTCATTCATCACCAGAACATCCCTGTCCATTGCAATGGGTCCCACTTCATACCCAAACAACTTCAACACCTGGTTTATTTTGTCCATACGCAGGGTATCCTTGCCTTTTTCCAGTTCACGAACAAAGCGCAATCCTACGCCTGCCTTTTCGGCCAACTCTGGCTGAGTAAGCTTTGCAGCGCCTCTTTTCTCTCTGACAAATTCTTTCAGTAGCATAATTTATACCTTATCGGGTACAAATATAACAATTAATTGTAACAATATACCCTTTCGGGTACAAATATTGCAAAAATATCTTTTTTATACCCGATCGGGTATAAATATAGCGTAAATCAATCAATAAATACCCGTTCGGGTACATTCCTCCTTCTCTGAAACTTGAATATCTTATCCATGAATAAAAAAATTTATCGCTTCATTAACTTTTAAAAATTCCTGCATAAATCCTATCTTGAGCCCACTTTTCTGAAACTCGTGAACCATGACAAAAACAATTTTCCTGTATATCCTTTTATCGATGGCTGCTGCTTCAGTATCATCCCAAACCGTTACAAAAAAATCACTCTCCAATTCGGATTATGACAACTGGAAGGAGATGGCAAAACCACAGATCTCGCCCAACGGCCAGGTGGTGTCGTATGAAGTGAATCCCCAAAAGGGCGATGGTTTTCTGCATTTGCAGAACCTTCTGACAGGAAAGCACGATTCCCTGCCCCGGGGACAGGAGGCAGCATTCAGCAGTGGCTCCGAGCTGGTGGCATTTAAGATCAAGCAGCCGGAGCCGGTTCTGCATAAACTCAAACTGGCAAAGACCAAAAAGGAAGATCTGCCAAAAGACTCGCTGGGCATTCGTTTGTTGAAAACTGACTCTTTGGTTAAAATACCCAGGGTGAAATCGTTCCAGATGCCAAAAGAGGGTGGAGCGTGGATCGCATTTCTGCAGGAGAAATCAAAAGATACAGCCAAACCGAAAGGTGAACCAAAAGACAGCCTGAAATTAAAATCGGCAAAGGATAGCTCCCTACTTAAAACGGTAAACGAACCCAAAAAAGAGAAGGAAAAGAAACCAAAAAAAGGTGTCTTCAGCGAGGTGGAAACGGCCCTGCTAACAATTTCTAACCCAGTTACCGGAGCCAAATTTATCTATGAAAACGTAACCGAATTCACCTTCTCGAAGAACGGCGCCCTGTGCGCTTTCATCACTTTAAAAAAGGACACTGTCGATACCTCTGCGGTGCATATTTTTGATACCCGCATCCTTCAGGAAAAGATGCTGAACATAGGCAACGGACTGGCCAAGAAAGTGCTCGCAGATGATGCAGGAAGGCAGGTGGCTTACCTGTTCACGAAGGATACCGCAAAGGTGAAGCGCTACAGCCTGAATTTATGGAATGAAAAGCAGAATGCTCCCAAGGCAATTGCCGATACGCTCACACCGGGAATGCCAAGATACTGGGAAGTGAGCGAAAACGGCAAGCTCAATTTTTCGGAGGATGGGAATAAACTCTATTTCGGCACTGCTCCAAAAATATGGTCTCAACCGAAAGACACCCTCCTGGATGAGGAGAAAACGAAGGTGGATGTCTGGAACTGGCAGGACGGAAGACTGCAGTCGCAGCAGCTCAAGGAAATGGACAACGACCTGAAGCAAAGTTACAATGCCGTGTACCGCATCCCCGACAGGAAAGTCATCCAACTGGCCGACACGCTGGTCACGCGGGTCAAGACCATCCAAAAAGGCAATGGAGAGCTGGCCATCGGTTATTCCGAAAAACCGTACGAGAAGCTCTCATCCTGGGAGGAAGCCAGCTACCGCGATATCTACCTGATTGATCTGAAAACGGGTACCAGGAAACAGATTTTGTTGAAGAAATCCTTTCCGGGAGATATTTCACCCGACGGCAAATACTACTATTGGTACGAAGGAGTTGAAAAGGCATGGTTTTGCATGGATCTGATCAAATTCCAGTCCAAGATCCTGAACGCAACAATTCCTGTTGCATTTTTCAATGAGAAGAACGACATACCGTCTATTCCCGGACCTTATGGCATCGCAGGCTGGACCAAAAACGATGAGGCCATTCTGATCTACGACCAGTACGACATCTGGCAGTTCGATCCAAATGCAGTCAAACCACCTGTAAACCTTACCATTTCAGGACGCAGCGAGAAAACTTCCTACCGCTATATCAACCTTGATCCCGAGGCTTTGTGCATCAATCCATCAGAACCCCTTCTACTGAAAGCCGTAGAAGAAGTGAGTTGTAAACAAGGATTTGTCACCCTGAAACTGAACAATCCATGCCTGTTAACCAGTCTGGTACGGTCAGACAATGACTATACTGTTCCCATCAAGGCAAAAAACGCGGATCAACTAATCTGGCAAAAATCTTCCTACACCGTTTATCCCGATTTGTGGCAGAGCAGTGCCGATTTCAAGTCTGCGAAAAAACTTTCCAACGCCAATCCGCAACAGAATCAATATTGGTGGGGAACAGTTGAACAGCTCAAGTGGACAACCCTTGAGGGCAAGGAGATGAAAGGGCTGCTATACAAACCCGAAAACTTCGATCCCGCCAAAAAATATCCGATGATCGTCTATTATTATGAGCGCTATTCGGATAAACTGAACTCCCACTATGTGCCGTCACCCTCGAGGTCGACTGTCAATTTCCCCCATTACAACAGCAACGGATACATTGTCTTTGTACCGGACATCACCTATACCACGGGTCATCCCGGGAAGGATGCCTACAATTCCATCATGAGCGGAACACTTGAACTAATGAAACGCCCGTACATCGATGCAGCCAACATGGGACTTCAGGGACAAAGCTGGGGTGGTTACCAGACAGCGTTTATGGTGACACAGACAGGTATGTTCAAGGCTGCCATGGCCGGAGCGCCAGTGAGCAATATGACGTCTGCCTATGGCGGTATTCGCTGGGAAAGCGGCGTGGTACGAGAGTTCCAGTACGAACATGGCCAGAGCCGAATCGGAGGAACACTTTGGGATAAACGGGATTTGTTCATTGAAAATTCTCCCATCTTCTTTGCAGACCGGATCACCACTCCCCTGCTGATTATGAGCAACGACACGGACGGAGCGGTGCCATGGTACCAGGGAATCGAACTTTTCACGGCCATGCGCCGTCTGGGCAAACCTGCCTGGTTGCTCAGTTACAACGGCGAGGAGCACAACCTCACCAAGCGTCCCAACAGGCAGGATCTCTCCATCCGGATGAGCCAGTTTTTCGACCATTTCCTCAAGGGTGGACCAGAACCGAAATGGATGAAGGAAGGCATTCCGGCTGTACTAAAGGGGAAAGAGACAGGCTACGGAGAATAATTCGACAAGGTGACAATTCGACAATGTGACAATTCGACAATTCGACAATTCGACAATGTGACAATTCGACAATTCGACAATGTGACAATTCGACGATGATGAAAGAGATGACTAAAGTATTTAATGATAATATTCTAACAAACAAATTTTCAATTATCGAATTACCGAATTGGCACATCAGCCCATTGTCGAATTGTCGAATTAACTAATCGTCGAATTATTAAATCTTTCGGGCAATTACCTGACTTAGTCCTGATTCAAACTCGACCCTCGTAATATTCCCGAATCCGGCCGTTTCAAGCATCCCGAATACCTCTTCTTCCGTAAAGCAGTCGCCAGCTTCGGTACCCACAAGCATGTTGATGGCAAAAATTGCACCGGCAGTCGGTTTGGTCCGCTCGTTGTTCATGACCCAGTCCTGGATGATGATCTTGCCGTTCTTATTCAGAGCCTTGAAACATTTTTTAATCAGATCGCCGTTAACCTCCAGCGAATTGCTGTGAATGATCGCCGACAGGAACACAAGGTCAAACCCTTCAGGCAGGTTTTCAGTGGTATAATCACCCGTACAAGTCTGGATTTTGCCGGAAAAACCTTCCTTGTCGACAAAATGTCTGGTGATCGGTACTACATTGGGAAGATCAAAAACAGTGGCTTCCATGTCGGGTTTCCTGCTGACGAATTCCATGGAATAGGCGCCGGAGCCACCGCCGACATCCAACAATGACCGGACATCTGAAATGTCAAGCCCGGACAATTGCCCGGGAGCCTGCTTCGTAGCCCTATCGTGCATGGCGCTGATAAATGCGAACAACCAATCATCTCCCCTCACATTGATTTCTTCAGGATGCGCCGATTTTCCTGTCTTCACCACCTTCGTGAGATTACTCCATGTGTTCCAGAGGTGGTTGGTATGCATCAGTCCGCCCAGATAATCCGGACTCCTTTTTGACAGGAAGCAATAACTTTCAGGAGTATTGAAAAACAACAGATTCTGCTTTGTTAAAAAGCCAAGGGATGCAAGGGCATTTAGCAACCGGTCGCAAGCATGAATGTCCAGATTCAGTTTGCAAGCAATCTGGTAGGCAGTAGAACCGGATTCATCCACATTTGTAAACAGGTCAAGCTCGAAACCGCTCAGCAGTATCCTGCTTTTCTGGAAGGAGGAGGCAAACTCCCTGATAGGATTTGGATTCATTGGATTAGAAATTTTAAGATTTTACGCGGCCTGACTAAACTGCTAATTTACAAATCCTGGGCCGGATTCAAAGGTTTTTAACTATCATATTCAAACACCATGTTAAATTATTTTGATGTTACCATTGAATTCAGGATTCCATCGTCAAACATTATCCGGTCGTTATCGTAAGAAATAGTACTAATTTTATTCAACTTTAAAATAACGCCATGCACCCTGTACTCCAGGAAAACATCAGGATAATTGGAAAACCATACGAGGATCTGCTCTTTTTGCTTCGTTGCCTGACGGAAGTACTCGAAGCCAACAATGAAAAGGAACTGACAGGATTTGTACCCTGGCTGAACAATCCCGTTGCCGAAATCCCAGAAGGGATGGAGCAAAAGGTGGTTCATCTTTACTCGATTTGTTTTCAGCTTCTGAATTTGTGTGAAGTCAATTGGGCGGTTCAGAGCCGGCGACAAAAACAGCAAAAGAATGGAATCAGCAGCATCAACGGTAGTTGGGCGCACACTTTTGCCGAACTGAAATCGAAAGGCATCGAACAGGAACAAATCGCCGCAACGCTGTCCCATCTGGAGGTTGAACCTGTTCTGACGGCCCATCCTACCGAAGCAAAACGGACCGTTGTCCTGAAATTCTACCGCGATCTTTACCTCAAACTTGTGATGTTGGAAAATCCTATTTACACCAATACAGAAAGGCAAAGCATCAAAAATGAGATCAATCTCATCCTGACCAGATTATGGTTCATTGACGATATCTACCTTGAAAAACCGCATGTTGAGACGGAGCTTGAAAACATGCTCTACTACCTGACCAACGTCTTCCCTGAAGTTTTCGACCAGCAGGACAAACAACTGTTGCAGGCATGGTCGGAAGCCGGGTTTGATCCGAAGGAACTTCAGGATTACCACAACCTGCCGGGAATCACGCTTGGGACCTGGGTTGGCGGAGACCGCGACGGGCATCCGCTGGTAACGCCAGAAATCACCGGATTCGCCTTGAAAAAACTCCGCTCGGAGGCGCTAAAAATGGTACATCAGCGTCTGCATGCCCTGGCCGACAGCTTAAGCATCTATGCGCAGGAAAGCAGTCTGCCGCTCTTTTTTGTGCAGCACAAGAATTTCTTATCCGATCAGTTGATTCCTGAATCCGGAGCCGGATGGCTAAAATCCTCTGCGAGGGAACCCTTCAGGCAATACGTGCTTTTGCTCATCGAAAAATTGCCTTTCCAGACGGACGACCTAACCATCGCCGACCACCTGAAGGTTCAGCCCGGGTTTCACTACCGGAATTCGCCGCAACTGCTCGCCGACCTCGATGTTCTTTCAAATGCCATCAAAATCTGGGGAGCGCCCTCGCTGGCAATCAATGAGGTTGTAAGTACCATGCGGTTCATCAAAAATTTCGGATTTCACCTCGTGCACCTGGATATCAGGCAGAACAGCGCCTATTACCAAAAAGCACTGAAAGGATTGCTGGAAGATGTCAATTGTGAAGCTTGCAATTTCACCGAAGAAGGTAATTTAAGCAAAGACTTCCTGCAGGAGGAGTTGAAATTGTACCGTCCGTTTACCAGAACCTACTCAGGGTCTGAGCCTGAAACCGTCAATGTTCTCAGTTATCTGACCCTGCTTACAGATCACATCAGCAAGTATGGTTCCAATGCCATTGGAAAGTTGATTGTCAGCATGACACGAACTGTGGATGACCTGTACATCCTTTTCCTGGTCTGCCGCGAAGCAGGCTTATACATTAAAACGGAGAATGGTCCGGCATGCATGATACCTGTAGTGCCTTTGTTCGAAACTCTTGAAGACCTGCAGCATGCCCCCGGTATTTTCGGTGAATTTCTGTCCAATACAATCGTTGCCAATACCCTGCGCCTGGACATGGAGGCAAAAGGATACAGCCGGCCCGTTGCCGAAATCATGATCGGATACAGCGACAGCAACAAGGATGGCGGTATTCTTGCCAGTCAGTGGAATCTGTTTGAAGCCCAGTACAGACTGGCTGAAATTGGACGTCAGCATGGCGTGGATGTAATTTTCTTTCATGGCAAGGGAGGCAGTATCAGCCGTGGCGCAGGACCAATGCACTGGTTCATGCGTTCACTCCCGCCTGGCTCGCTTTGCGGTAAACTCAGGCTCACAGAACAGGGTGAAACCATCGAAAGAAAATATGCAAACAAGGTAAATGCTGCTTTCAACCTCGAATTGCTTACCTCGGGTGCACTGCTCAATACACTTGCCAACCACTATTCCGTGGACGATCATTTCTTTGAACTGATGCGCACCATGGCCGCAGATAGTTATAAAACCTATCTGGAACTCACGCGTCATCCCGATTTCATTCGGTTTTTCGAACAGGCAACACCCATTGATGTCATCGAAACGAGCAAAATAGGCTCACGTCCGTCGAGGCGAACGAATCAGCGAACCCTGGAAGATTTGAGGGCCATTCCCTGGGTTTTCAGCTGGAGTCAGTGCCGGGTCAATATTACCAGCTGGTATGGCGTAGGCAGCGCCCTTCGGCAGTTGAAAGAGCATGAACCGGAGAAATACGCTCTGCTTTGCCAACTTATACCCACACATCCCCTGCTCCGATACCTGTTCACAAACGTAGATTCCGGTCTGGCTGCGACGGATCCGGCCATTATCGAATTATATGCCACGCTGGTTAAGGAACAACCCATCAGGGAGGAAATTTTACAGATGATTTTGGATGAATACAAATTGACGGAATCTTTACTGACGGAACTACTTCAGCTTCCTTTTGAGCAAAGAAGGCAAAACCACTACTATTCGACACGTCTCAGGGCAGTGGCGCTGGATACAGTTCACCTTATCCAGGTGCAAACCCTCAGGTTATGGCGCGAAAACGCAGAATCAGCAAATGACAACCTCAAGATGCAGCAAAACACTACCCTGCTGAAGTCAATCAATGCCATCGCCAATGCACTGGGTTCGACGGGATGATGGAAGGACGGTGAAACGGAGAGACGGAGAGGACGGAAAGGACGGAGGGACGGAGAGGACGGAAGGGAAAGTTAGTGGCAAGGATTGGGTGCGGCGATTTCCGAATCGCCGATTTTTGTTTGGGAAATACAGGAAGGAGGACGAAGAATGTGAAAATTGGGAAATGTGAAAATGTGAAAATGGATGAACTCCGGGATTTAGTCGCGTGAGGCGACAAGTTTGTATCCGGGAGTGAAGTCCTGATCATTCGGCAGAATCCCCGGTTGGGAATGTATTTTATTCAATTTACTTCGAGTCCTTTGTGTCAACCTTCGTGTCCTTCGTGGTAAAAAATTATTTATATTCAGTTGTTAAAACACCTCGCCCAGGTTGAAGAATAATCCGTGAGATCCACCCACCCCGAAGCCATAGTCAATCGCCAGGTTGGTGTTGGATTGTTTGTTGATTTTAATCCTCAGACCCAGTCCTGTACCGGGGATGATTGAATGTGAATCTGACCAGTTTTGAAATACCGTTTCAGCATTGGCAAACACGACTACCCCAAATAATCCGTTGCGTGTGATGTCATGACGGAACTCGGATTCGAGGTACATAAAATTACTTCCTGTGTATCTACCAGGAACATATCCCCTGCCGGTATTCGAATAAAAATCCCAGCCAACACTTGGCATATCAAGATAGGGTGGCGTGCCTTTCATGGTAAAGTTATTGTAATTCCAGAAAGCCAGCACATTGCGGTGCAGTCCCGGCAAATGGATATAATGCCTCAGGTCAATGACCATGGATTGCCAGTTGTTGTCACTGCCCAGACCTTTCAGGTTGGTACGGTACTGCAGGAAAGCATAGCTTCCCGAATCCGCATTGACTGAATTTACCCGATTGTCGAACAACAGGTTAAGCGATAATCCGGAAGATATCGAATTCCAGTCTTTCTGGTACTTCTTTAAATCTTCCAAGGCCTTTCCGGGAATGGTATCTGATTTGATGTTCCAGTGAGAGTCCAGGTTGTAGCCTATGCCCACGTAAATATTTGGTCTTAACTCATGGTAGACATACTGGTAAATCCGCAAATAAGAAAACTTGATATCAAGTTCATCTGATAATTGACTGCCTGTGCCCAATCCATACGTTTGGGTTGGGAAATTGTAGTAGCGTGTGTCACCGAAAAGATGGATCTTGTGCTTTTCGAAAAATATATTGGTGTTGGCAGTGAACCAGTATTGGTGAAACTGGGAATAATATCCGTTGAGGAGGAGATTCGAGAATCTGGACCTGCTGTCATCCGTATAGAATGAGGTATTCGAAACGATGGCGCCCGTCAGACCGGATTGCATGGAATAACCCACAACCGGCATGACAGAGATGAAAGGCCCTTTCCCTTGCAGTTTCATGCTGTCCATGCGCAATTGGGATATCATTTTGTGATGAAATAAATCCACTACATCTTTTTGCAGGATGATTGTACTATCTTTTTTCTCCGCCATTCCATATTGCCCGGCTGCCGGGCGACTCGCGAAAAAAAATAGTATTATCAGGAAGACAATGGTAGGAGGAATATGTCGGGACATCGGAAAATAATAAATTGCAAAAAAATCAAGCCTTGTTCTTTGAGCCCTTTTGACAATCTTCCCTTCAAAAAGTTTAATGCGGGCTATAATTATTTGTAATGATTACAATTATCAATTTCAGCAAAACAAGCAAAATTTTCTGCTTAAAAGCGCTAATTATTCTGTATTTTTATCAGATATTCGATTTCTCTTCCATAATCAACAATCAAAACAACAATTATGACGTATACAAAAATGCTGATCAGCTACCTGCTGACGACCCTTGTGTTTTTTGCTGTAGATATGATCTGGCTAGGACTGATTGCCAAAAATATTTACAAAAAATATCTTGGCGCACTTATGAGCGATACCGTCAACTGGGTCGCAGCACTTATTTTTTATCTGCTTTTCATTATTGGAATCTTTATTTTCGTGATCTATCCATCCATTGAAAAACAATCCCCGGGAAGGGCTCTGGTACTTGGCGCAATTTTCGGACTTATCACCTATGCCACCTATGATTTGACCAACTATGCCACCCTGAAGGGCTTTCCGCTCAATGTGGTCGTCGTCGACCTGATCTGGGGAACGTTTATCACGACGGTAGTCAGTATTTCGGGGTACTACATTACAAAATATGTTGGGGTATAATGTTGATGGAATTCGGACGGTTGGATTAAAATCGTTTCAGAAGTCTGGCTGATGAAGAAATAATAAAAAAATCTTACATTTGTTAGATGATCTTGCAACGGACAGATAACAAGGGATACCCGGGGACAGCAATTCTAATCGTATTGTTCTTCCTATTCGTATGCTCGTTCGCCAAATACGATGAAAAACCTGCTGGCAGGGCGATTCAGACAGAAATGGCTTCTCTGATTCATTCAAATTCAGTTGCCTATAACAATGTTCAGCAGGTTGTCTTTCAAAAAAAAATCATTCCGTTCAGCATCAGTACAAAATTCAACCTTCTCAGTGTAAAATTTAAGGTAATTTCCGAAAACGGGATAACAGATCAAAAATACATAGCCCGTCAAAAAGCCCTATTATTAATTAAACCAATCACCCAACATTGGTTTTTTAATCAGTTTCATCAGCCCGATAATGATATCCTTCTGATTTTAAGTTGAATATTCCCGTTTAGTATCTGTTTTTTTCGCCCTTTCGAAAGAGAGCGGCTTGTATTTAACTTAAAATTAGAACTTTATGAAATCAATTATTTATGTTTTGGTTGCAGTAATCCTATTTGGAATGGTCGCAACGGGTCTGAAAAGCAAACCAAACAATCGTCACAAAATACTTATTCAATCAACTGAGAGTCAAATAACAGCATCCGAACTGACCAGATCTGTTGATATCATTTCCGCCAGATTAAAGAGCTTTGGCGCCGACAAATATGAAGTAAAGGCGATCGGCAAGAATCAGATTGCGGTTATTCTTGCAAATGACAACGAGATGAAATTGGTTCAGAGACTAATCACGCAGAAGGGTGTCCTTGAGTTTTATGAAACCTGGAATTACCTGCAGATAAAGCAATTGTTAAAGAATGACACCCAACTTTTGTCTCTCCTTCAATCAAAAACGCCGCGCGATTCATCCGCCGAAATCGGATGCACTACTCCATCCCGGATAAATCTTGTGAACGACTATTTAAAGGCCACTCAACCGGGTCAGAAATGCAAATTTGTATGGACTGAACTCTTTGAAAAATCAGAGGTATGTCTATATGCTCTAAAACCTGACGAAAGGAATGGTGCATTATTAACTGGTTCGGCCATTGAGAGCATAATGGCAAAAACAGACTCAACCTCCAGGAGAAACTACATCGATATCAGATTCAAAAAATCGGCTATCGATCTGTGGGCTGAAGCTACAAAACGAAACATGCACAATTCCATAGCTCTTCTGCTTGATGATAAAGTGCTTTTTGCTCCATCAATCAGGTCCGAAATTAACGGCGGAAATTGTGAGATCACCGGCAATTTCACCCAGCGTGAGTTGCGATTCATTGCAGCTATCGGAAACAATGGAGAGTTGCCTGTAGGGTTTGTTCTTTTAAAATAGGATCCTGAGCAGAATGGCTATCCGGATAGTCGAATTTTTAACCGCAGAGGACGCAGAGGAGGCGCAGAGGTACGCAAAGTTTAAGGTCCAAAGATCAAACTTTGTGATTTTTGCGAGAAATCTTTACGATCTTTGCGGTTAATTATTTTCATTTTCCCGCTATACTCCCACAAATTTAACTTTCCGGCAAACCAACTATGAAATACATCACACGCACCATCTGGACTTTATCCCTGATCAGTTTGTTTACGGACGTAGCCAGTGAAATGCTGTACCCGGTCATGCCCATCTATCTCAAGAGCATAGGGTTCTCAGTGGTTCTGATCGGTATCCTGGAAGGTGTGGCAGAGGCAACGGCAGGACTAAGCAAGGGGTACTTCGGAAAACTTTCTGACAATTCAGGGCGCCGCGTTCCTTTTGTCCGGTATGGTTACTCCCTCAGTGCCATTTCCAAACCGATGATGGCGCTTTTTGTTTATCCGCTCTGGATCTTCCTTGCACGAACTATGGACCGGATCGGCAAAGGACTCAGGACCGGCGCAAGGGATGCCATGCTTTCAGATGAAGCAACCCCGGCAACAAAAGGAAAGGTTTTCGGGTTTCATCGTTCATTGGATACCCTTGGAGCCGTGCTCGGGCCGGTATTCGCACTTGTCTGGCTTTACTTTAATCCCGGGAATTACAAAACATTGTTCTTTATCGCTTTTTTTCCGGGACTTCTGGCAGTTGTCTCCACATTTTTCCTGAAAGAGAAGATCCCTGCCGATGCGAAGCCCAAAGTTTCCACTCCGTTTTTTTCTTTTCTTAAATACTGGAAGGTGAGTCCGAAGGCTTACAGGAAACTGGTAATCGGATTGCTGGTTTTTACACTTTTCAATAGTTCCGATGTTTTCCTGTTGTTGAAGGCCAGGCAAGCCGGACTGGATGACACCATGGTCATCGGAGTTTATATTTTTTACAACCTGATCTACGCCCTGTCTTCCTTCCCGGTAGGTATCCTTGCCGACAGGATCGGATTAAAAACAATTTTCATTACCGGGCTGGGGCTATTTTCGGTAGTCTATGCCGGCATGGCCATCAGCAACAATATGATTCTGATATTCGGATTGTTCTTTCTTTACGGCATCTATGCTTCGGCCACGGAGGGAATATCCAAGGCATGGATTTCAAACATCTCCGACAAGAAGGATACTGCGACCGCCATCGGTACATTTACAGGATTGCAAAGTATCTGTACCATGCTTGCAAGTTCACTTACCGGAGTCGTCTGGTTCAGATTCGGAGCAACAGCGGCATTCCTGGCAACGGCAGTGGCAACAGTCGTGGTAATAGTTTATTTTTTAGGTATGAACATCGGAAAAGAAAATTGACGAAAATCTCTAAGAATCAAATTGAAATAACCCCCTTTCAAAAGTTAGATTCTTTGAATTTTTAATACAAAGGATAATACAAAATTCACTAAATTAGTCAGCATTATTAGTCGGCATTTCTTCACATTTCAATCATAAATTTTAAAGAATGAAATCACAATGAATCCAACCAGAAGAGACTTTATCAGAACAGCATCGGTAATCAGTGCGGGTGCAGTATTTATTCCCAATCTTATGAGTTGCTCTCCCTCCGGCCGTCTGAATATTGCCGTAATCGGGGTTGGAGGCCAGGGTAAAAGCAACTGGAGCAAATTGATTAACCAGAAAGACCCCAAGTGGAATGAAAACATTGTCGCATTGTGCGACGTCGACGACAACAGGGCCGCTGAAGCATTTACCGCTATGCCAAAAGCCAGGCGCTTCAAAGACTACAGGGTCATGTTTGACCAGATGCACAAGGAGATTGATGCCGTGATGGTTTGCACGCCCGATCATTCCCATTTTCCGGCAGCCATGGCAGCCATGCAGTTGGGCAAACATGTAATCGTTGAGAAACCTCTTGCGCACAATATCTGGCAGTTGCGTACTCTGAAGAAAGCTGCCCATCATTACAATGTCATTACACAGATGGCCAACCAGGGTCACGCGACAAATGGTATTCGCCTTGTCAAGGAGTGGTATGAAGCCGGATTGCTGGGCAATGTCACAGAGGTGATTGCCTGGT
This sequence comes from uncultured Bacteroidia bacterium, assembly GCA_903902325.1. Lineage (GTDB taxonomy): Bacteria > Bacteroidota > Bacteroidia > Bacteroidales > Prolixibacteraceae > CAINVV01. The sequence goes on along the minus strand of CAIUUO010000202.1, from coordinate 45,335 downwards.
TTGATGGCCCGGACTTTGGTCCGAATAAATATTTCAATAAACCCGAAAGTTTCCCTCCTGTTGAACAACCTGTTCCTACTGGTCTGGATTGGGATTTATGGCTGGGTCCTGCGGCTTACAGACCCTATAACAGCGTCTACGTTCCAAAAACCTGGCGCAGCTGGTTCGATTTCGGGAACGGCGAGATGGGCGACTGGTGCTGCCATACCCTGGATGCTCCTTTCTGGTCGCTTGATCTGGGCATGCCCGATGTTGTAGAAGCTGAGTTCAAGACTCCTGTTCCCGACACAGGTTTTGTAGCCGACAAATCGGTTATACGTTGGGATTTCCCTGCCCGCGGGAACAAGGTTCCTGTAAAGATGCACTGGTATGAAGGCGGACTGAAACCCGAGATTCGTCCGGAATGGAAGATTGAGAAATTAGCTGGAAGCGGCATGATCATGGTGGGAGATAAAGCAAGCCTTGTCACAGGTGGAAGGCCGAATGAGCCAAGGCTTCTCATGCCTATGCCGGAATGGGAAGAATTCAAAAAAACCAAACTGCCTGAAAAAACAATTCCAAGGACTTTCGAAGAAAATCCGCAGCGTGAGTGGATCGATGCCATCAAGAACGGGAAAATCCCCGGATCCAATTTCGATTATGCCACCCAACTGGTAGAGATGGCCCTCACAGGAGTTCTCGCGCAGAGATTCAACACTCGAATTGAATATGATGCCAAAAACATGAAGGTCACCAACCATCCTGAATTGGACGTATTTATCAGGGAGCCTGCAAGGAAAGGATTTTCATTTGGGGAGAACTTGTAGTTGTTCAGGATGGGAGAATTTAAAATAAATCATCCTTTCTGATAAATTGGGAAGAACCGAGACTCAGGTTAGCAAAAACCATATGCTAAAACTGCTTTTCGGTTCTTCTTATTTGTTTTGTAACAGTTTAACGTTTGTGTTTCCACCTTTTATGCGACCAAAGCCAGAATTCAGGCTGTTCAAGGATCTGTCTTTCCAACAGGCTGTTGCATCTGTCGGTTATTTCAAATTCCGGACACGACCTGGCATGATCCGTCACCAGCAGGAATTCAGTCTCATAATACCCGCGCCTGATCTTTCTTGAATAGAGAAAGAGAACCACTCCATCAAGTTTCTGTGCCACCTTTTCCGCTCCAGTCAATACCGGTGTTTCCTGGTTGAGGAAAGTAATCCAGTGATGAATCTCATGCGGTTTAGGCGTTTGGTCAAAAAGGAGGGCAGACATGGAAGGGATATTATCCTGATGATCCAGCTTCAATTGTCTGAAAGTATCCGCTTTTTCGAGCGGAATTACACCAAACCTGCTTCGGATGTGACGGTAAAAGAGTTCAAAAGTCTGGCTTCTGAGCTTTTTATAAACGGCATAGAGGCGGTGATCGGAGTACAAGGACAAGTTACAGAACCACTCCCAGTTGTTGTAATGTCCGAAAAAGGCAAATACTTGCCGGCCTTCATCCAAATAGCCATTCAACAATTCAGGATTCAGATATTTCACGCGATTTTTCCCTTCCCGCCTTGAAATTCTATCGAAATATAAATTTTCCACGAATGCATCGCAGAAATGATGGTAAAATTTTCGGGCAATCAAATTACGTTCCTTCAGTGATTTCTCCGGGAAGGAGTTGGCAAGGTTAGTTGCCACAACATCCCGCCGGTATCGAACGATGTAATACGGTAAAACAAACAGAATATCAGATACCAAAAAATGGATCCTGAGTGGAAACAATTGAATAAACCAGGTTAAGGCCCTGAGCAGATAGAATCCTGACTTTCCCATGATCAACGTCAAAAAAATCTATAAAATCGCAATATGGTTCAAAAAAAATCATAATCGGCACATCAAAATTAAAGAAAACTATGCACTTTAGTATAGATTTGGCATCAATCATTTTTTATCAGTAAAAACTTGTCAAAATGAAAAGGTTTAACCGTCGTTCATTTGTAAAAACTGCAGCAGCCGGAAGTGCCTTTTTAGGACTTTCAGGCAGTTATTCGGTTATGGGAATGTCAAACACCGACCAAAAAGTCAACAAGCTTCCCCGTTGGCGCGGATTTAATCTGCTGGATTTCTATACTTCCAGACCCATGATTATCCCGCGACACCACAACAGGGAACTCACCACTGAAGATGATTTGAAATGGATGTCCGACTGGGGATTTGATTTTGTCCGTATTCCGGTACAGTATCCCAGCTATATCAGGTTTGACCCGGGTCCCGACAAGGACAAAAGGATTGCAACTGAACAGGTAATGGATTTCAATGAACAGGCGATCGAAGAGATAGAAAAACTTGTTTACCTGGCAAACAAATATGGCATGCATGTCAGCCTCAACCTTCACCGGGTACCGGGATTCTGCATCAATGCAGGGTTTAACGAACCCTTCAACCTCTGGAAGGATCACGAAGCCCAACTGGCGCTCTATGCACACTGGGAAATGTGGGCAATGCGGTTCAAAAATATCTCCGCAAAGCAACTCAGTTTCGATCTGATCAATGAACCCTGCTACCGCGAAGACATGAATGACCAGTTTGGGTCAAGAAAAGCGATCCCGGGTGAACTTTACAGGCAAATAGTAGAGGGCTGCCTCGATGCGATTCTGAAATACAACCCCGAAAGGCTGGTGCTTGCAGATGGGAACAATGGAGGGAGCTCTGTTACGCCGGAACTTTCGGATCTGAAGGTGGCACAAAGCTGCAGGGGATATTACCCCGGTGATGTTTCACATTACAGGGCACCATGGGTATGGAAGAATCCTGATGATGCCCCTGTTCCTGTATGGCCGGGTACGATCAAAGGCAAAGAATTCGGAAGAAAGAACCTGGAAGAATTCTATCGGCCCTGGACTGAACTAGTACAGAAAGGCATCGGCGTACATTGCGGCGAGTGCGGTTGCTACCGTGAAACTCCCCATGAAGTATTTATTGCCTGGATCAGCGATGTATTGGATATACTGACCGAAAACGGCATTGGATGGGCATTCTGGAACTTCAGGGGTGATTTTGGGGTACTGAATTCCGGAAGAAAAGATGTTGATTATGAGGATTGGCATGGACAAAAATTGGACCGCAAAATGCTGGAAGTTCTCAAGAAACATTAAATTGCAGTGGATCGTACAAATACGCACTAGAGTTTTTAAACCTTTATGAACGAATATTGTCAAACAACTAAATTTAAATTTTATCCTATGAAAAAATTAGTAATGGTAGTTTTGGTAGCCGTTATGGCTGCAAGTACATGTTTTGCACAAATGGGTGGAACCCCTGAAGAGAGACTGAAAAGGGAACTCGACGGTTTGACAGCTGCATTAAATTTGACCCCTGCTCAGGTAGCCAAGGTTACTCCGATTGTTACAGATGCACAAAAAGCCCGGTCAGAAATGTTTCAGAAAATGCGCGACTCCGGTGGTCAGATGGACCGTGAAAAGATGATGGCAGAGGGACAGAAGATGCAGGCAGATACAGATGCTAAAATCAAAGCAGTCTTAACAGCTGAACAGGGACCCAAGTTGGATGCATTCCGCAAAAAACAAGCCGAAGAAAGAGCTGCAAGGATGCAGAACAGGTAACGGCAGTTCAACTTGCTGATAATTTATTAGACAGGTATTGTGGGTTTATTCGCCCCTGATACCTGTTTTTTTTTTCAAAAATCGTAAAAAGTATTCCGAAATAGTGTCCGGATGTTCTTGTATCTGATACAAATTCTAAGTAAATTCACAATTGGCTATGATCTCCCAACATTGAATAAGGAAAGGCTTCATCATCAGTTGAGCTACCGCAAACAACATTGGGTATCAGTTCATGCAAAGAAATTAACCTCTAAACTATACTGCCATGAAAATTGGAATTATTCTTCAGACAAAAGAGTTTGAAAAGGCATGGAATGCATTTCGTTTTGGCCTCATAGCATTGAAACACGATCACGAAGTCAAAATATTCCTAATGGGAGAAGCAGTTGAATGCGAAGGACTCACGCACGAAAAATTTGATGTGGGCGACAAACTCAAGGACTTTGTCCATTTCGGGGGAGAGATATTCGCCTGCGGCACTTGCCTGAAGTCAAGATGTATGGGCGAAACGGAAGCCTGCCCAATGTCCACCATGAATGATTGCCTCAGTCTGGTTCTTTGGGCCGACAGAATGATTACCTTTTAAGGAGTATCTCCTCCCAAATAATTTTATTTCTCTTCAGGGGAATCTTCTGTTTTCAAATTTCTTCTTTGCAACCAAAGATAAACAGGGATTCCGGCCAGTATCAGGGTCATACCGATGGCAGCCTCACGCGGCCGGGTGACTATCGTATTGACAAACAATCCGATGCAAAACAGGATGAAGATGGCAGGAACAACAGGATACCCCCACACCTTGTAAGGCCTGTGTGCATCGGGCATTTTGCTGCGCAGGATAAATACTCCCAGCGAAGTCGCACCGTAAAAAATAAAAACCGCAAATATGATCATGTCCGTCAGCTGGTCAAATGTTCCCGACAATACCAGCACGGATGACCATATGCCCTGCCATAGCAATGAATTCGATGGTACATTGGCCTTGTTCAGTTTCCCGATCCCTGAGAAGAACAGCCGGTCCTTCGCCATGGCATAGTAGGGTCGGGCGCCCGTGAGAATACTGGCATTTGTGCAGCCTAAGGTTGTGAGCAGTATCAGCAGGGAAATAAATAGCACGCCGCCGGAACCCCAGAAACTTCTTACCGCCTCAACAGCAGCAATCTGGTTGCCTGCCGCATAAATTTGTTCCAGCTGAGGGATCGAGAGGAGAGTCAGGTAGGTTACATTCACCAACAGATATATGAAGATGACAACAAGAACACCCAACACTATTCCTTTTGGGATATTGCTCCTGGGATTTTTAACTTCTCCCCCGATAAAACCAACTGAAACCCAGCCCTGATAGGCCCAGAATGCCGCAAGCATGGCGGTATAAAAGGAAGAAAGCGTGACTGCTCCACTTGTGACATTACTCATCTCCATAAAATTGGCAGGCCTGGCATGTCCGCTGCCCAAACCGAAAATGACGATGACTCCGAGTCCGGTGAATACGAGCATCATGATCGCCCTGCTAACCCCAGCTCCTGTTTTGAGACCGGAAATATTGACTGACGTTAAAAAAAGGATCAACAGAATAGCAACCAATTTGACGCCGAAATCCTGGAAAGGATAAAAAACACCGCCAATGGTGAAATGCTGCATAGAGGGTAAAATTTCTGGAATGGGGATTATACTGTTCAGCGACTGGGCAAAAACATAGGCGAGGGAAGAGATGGTTGCAGTCTGGATCACCGTAAATAGGGACCAACCATATAAAAAGGCAAAAAAACGATTGTAAATTTTCTTGAAATAGATGAATTCCCCACCCGTATCGGCCAGTAATCCGGCAACTTCTGCATTGCTCAGTGCGCCAAAAAGGGTAATAATCCCGCCTACAATCCAAGCAATTAAAATCCAGACAGATGAATGAAGCTCGGCAGCCATTGGGGCAATTTTTTTATAAACACCTGACCCAATGATGTTTGCCACTACAAAGATGACCACATAGCCCAGTCCGAGCGTCCTTACCAGATTCCTTTGATTACCCATAGTTTGTCGGCAGTTGTAAATTGAAGTTTATAAAAATAGTAAAATGGCGCAGATTTCACGATATTCACGTATCAGCCAGACACTAAATATTGCCTGATCAGGAACTATCTTACGATATCACAGACATTCCCTATTGACAGGAGAATTTAATCATTATTTCCTAATTTTGACTTTCTGTAGGGAACAGATTTATTTCATGTGAATAGTTTGATGCATCTATTCAAAAACACCTGTACCCTTTATATCTCCGAATGAAAATCTACCCTGGCGATCTGTAGAAAATGAGAATCAGTAAGAATCAAAATAACGAAACCAACTTTCACGGAATATTCCGCTCCCTTCAGTACCGGAATTATCGGCTTTTCTTCAGTGGTCAGAGTATTTCGCTGGTTGGCACATGGATCCAGAGAATAGCAACTCCCTGGCTGGTTTATCACCTTTCGGGTTCGGTTTTTTTGCTCGGAGTAGTCGGGTTTGCAGGTCAGATTCCAACCTTTTTGATCTCTCCATTCGCCGGAGTTCTCACGGATCGCTGGAACAAGTACCATATTTTGATTGTCACCCAGATATTGGCGATGATTCAGGCGCTTGTTCTGGCATTCCTCTATCTGACCGGCACAATTGAAATTTGGCATATTGTCGTTCTCAGCGTGATACTCGGCATTGTCAACGCATTCGATGTTCCTGCACGACAGTCCCTTGTAATAAACATGGTGGATAAAAAGGAAGACCTCGGCAATGCCATCGCATTAAATTCATCGATGGTGAACGGGGCAAGGTTATTGGGCCCTTCGATAGCGGGTCTGTTAATTGCCTTTGCGGGAGAAGGCTATTGTTTCCTGATTAATGGTTTTAGCTATCTTTTTGTATTGCTTTTCTTGTTCCTGATGAAAATAAAGCTTCCCGAAGTAAAGAAAAAGGAGAACCACATCTTGAAAGAGTTCATGGAAGGATTTCGTTATACGTTCGGATCTCTTCCCATCAGATACATGATTCTTCTGCTGGCGTTGGTCAGTCTGATGGGAATGCCCTATACCGTCCTGATGCCTGTTGTGGCCAAAGAGATACTGCATGGCGGACCCCATACATTTGGCTTTCTGATGGGAGCATCCGGGATTGGAGCACTGAGCGGAGCCCTTTACCTCGCCTCCCGAAAGAATGTGCTAGGTCTGGGCCGGATCATTCCAATGGCTGCAGCGACATTCGGAATTGGTTTGGTCGCATTTTCATTTTCCGGAATATTCCTGATCTCCATGATCCTGATGATCATCATCGGTCTTGGGATGATGTTGCAGATGGCATCGAGCAATACCATTCTGCAAACCATCGTGGATGACGACAAAAGAGGCAGGGTAATGAGTTTTTATACCATGGCCTTTATGGGAACGGCACCCTTCGGAAGTTTCATGGCAGGAACCCTGGCAAAAACGATTGGGGTTCAGTATACTATTCTGATGGGAGGAATCACCTGCATTTTGGGAGCGCTCATCTTTGCAAGAAAACTTCCTGAAATCAGAAAGGCGATACATCCCGTTTACGTCAAATTGGGTTATATACCCAAAGAAATATCGTCAGGTATCCAGTCTGCAACTGAAATAACTGTTCCTCCGGAGGAATAAGGCAACATACGGCAAGATTGTTGCAATCTGCTATTCCCAGAATCTGGAAACAGGACTGGAACGTTACATTGGTAGTATCCTCTGGTGTCCCACGGCACTTCGTGAAGAATAATCAATTCGAATATCCTCGCACTAAAAACCTGGAAATATATTTGCTGATACTCTTTAAAAACTTTAAATTTGAGGAAATGCCGATTCAAACATTACTCCTTTGTATGAAGAATCATTTCACCTCTCTTTTTGATCCTCCAAATCGTCCGCAGACCATCTGGTATTTTATCATCTCTGTGGTTCTTTTAGTTGCCTCACAGTTGGTGGGTATATCCCATAACCTGATTGGGATTGCTTCCCGGATGGCAGGTGTTTGTTTCCTTTTCTATACCCTGCTGCACACCTGGAAACACGCCAGAAGCTATGCCGTTATGGCTTGGATTTTTGCAGGAATCATCGCACTGACCTTCGCAGTCATCTACCTGCTTTCTGCATTGGGATACGAACAGTATCTTAGCCAGGGAACCATTATGTTCATATTGTTCCTCATCTGCCTTCCGGGGATCATTGTGGGTATTCTCGGAGCCATTTTCAATGATTAGAATTCCTCAGAATAAAAACGGCACAAACATTTTGCTTCGGTTCATGTATTGACGGTACTGCTCCCCAAAATACTCAATGCACTCTTTCTCATCAAACACAGCCGTAAAATACAGGAAGATGGTAGAAGCCAGTGAAACGAAGAATAAAGGTACCGTTACATGCTTAAGGAAGATTCCCCAGGTCAGTAAAATCAATGACCCGTAGAGTGGATGCCTGATGTATCCGAAAATTCCCCTGTCGATCAGCTCCGTGGTCTTTTCAAACCCGAAGAGTGATTCGCGATCCTTGCTTTTTTGTGCATTACCGAGTTTCTTCATCAGAATGGTTCCTGCCAATACATACCAGATGGAGACAAAAAGCAAAATCCAGGAAGCAATCTGGCTTGGAATGAATGGATCTTCAAACCAAAATTTATAATTGGAAACCAGTAGCCACAAAATGCATTCCCAGCTAAAGAACCTGTAAAATCCATGGTTTTTGAAACTTGACAGGCTTCTCATTGACAGCATGAAAACAGGTATGCTCAGCAAACAAAAAATTATCAGTTTTCCCATATTAGAACCTTTTCTAAGACTGAAATTTGAATACTAAAATTATTGCGGTTATAAAAACGATAGCCTCTTAAATCAGATACCAATATAGCATTTTCTTTCCTGGCATGCAGCATAAATGACAAAAATATTGAAACAAAGTTCTTTATAAATAGTACTTTAAATGAATGACTATTCTGTCATTTTCCGAATATCGCAACAGTTCTTCCGAAATTTATAACATGTAATTTTTTATTATCTGGCATCTTTGCACCAATACAATTGACTCTAAATATTATGGCAAACACAGTATTACATAAGGCAAATTCCCGCGGGCATGCCAACCATGGCTGGCTCGACAGTCAACATACCTTTAGCTTCGCCGGATATTATGATCCTTTAAGAATCCATTTCGGAGCACTGAGGGTTCTCAATGATGATCAGGTGTCTCCAGGTATGGGCTTCGGAACCCATCCACATGATAACATGGAAATCATCAGCATACCGCTGGAAGGCGATCTTGAGCACAGGGACAGCATGGGGAATGTGGCCGTGATCAGGCATGGGGACATCCAGGTGATGAGCGCCGGGACTGGCATCCGCCATAGTGAATACAACAAAAACAAGGATCATCTGGTAAAATTCCTACAGATCTGGGTTTTTCCCAACAAACAAAATGTAATACCCAGATACGGTCAGTTAACATTGGATATCGCAGACAGGCACAATAAATTACAACAGATAATTTCTCCCAACCCGAATGATGCCGGAGTATGGATTCACCAGGATGCCTGGTTCCACCTGGGAAAATTCGACCATAAATTCACGACAGAATACTCCCTCAAAAAGGAGGGCAATGGGGTGTATGCCTTTGTGCTGAAAGGCAATATTTCAATCAATGATCAGCAGTTGAATGAAAGAGACGGATTTGGGATCAGCGATGTTGACAAGATTACGATACGATCGGATTCACAAGATGCTGAATTGCTGCTGATGGAAGTACCTATGAAAATTGAAAATGAAAAATGAAAAATGAAAAATGAAAAATTATCAATTGTCAATTGTCAATTTGTATTAATTTATTCATAATCAAGATAAAACACGTCAATATTTTTAGTAATTTAAGAGTTTAAAAAATAGTTCTGATTGAAGATTTGCATCGGAATGTGATTAATAACAAATAAAAAAAATAACATGGAACCAAAAATTGCGCAAAAAACTCCTTATGTAGTCGAACTTGAAGCGGGCAAAGAGTATCATTGGTGTGCCTGCGGCCAGAGTAAAAATCAACCTTTCTGTGACGGTTCGCACCGCGGCTCAGAATTTACACCCTTGTTTTTTAAGGCTGAAGAATCAGGTCCAAAGTATCTGTGCGGATGCAAGAAATCGAAAAATCCCCCATTTTGCGATGGCACACACAGAACCCTCTGAATGAGCTAACTTTTGATTCTTTTCAAAACCTGAGCCGGAACTCGAAAATCACTCATTTAAATGTCCTGCCCGTACGAAAGACACCTTCCCGATGATTCAGGCAGGTGTTTTTATTTTATAAAATCCTTTTTGATTGATACCATTTGCAGATCGAAAACTATTCACGTAATTTGACGTACACAAACAAATAAAAAAATACCATGTTTTCTGCCAAAAACAAATTTATTGCTTCACTCATTTGCATCATTGTATGGTCATTATTCGCATTCCGGGTAAATGCGCAGACCCTCAAGGAGATTGAATCAAGCCGTGTCTCTTTGCCGAATGGCTGGAAGCTTACTCCGGTTGGCAAGTTACTGCCGGTTGGAGATTTGCCCTTAAATATGGCAATTGCACCGTCCGGAAAGCTGTTGGCAGTTACCAATAACGGACAAAGCGATCAGAGTATTCAGCTTATTGATCCGATAAAAATGCAATTGTTTGATTCAATTACAATTGCAAAAGGATGGCTTGGCCTGACATTTTCAAAAGATGGGAAATATCTGTATGCATCAGGCGGAAACGACAACTGGATTATGCGATACATGATCAAAAACAACAAGATTATTCCTTCAGACACCATTGTGCTCGGCAAAAAATGGCCTGAAAAAATTTCAATTGCAGGCATTGCGGTGGACGATGAACAACAATTGCTTTATACCGTCACCAAAGAAAACAACTCTTTGTATGTAATTGATTTGCAATCAAAAAAAATAAAAAATAAAATTGCATTAGGCGGTGAAGGATATGCCTGTTTGTTGTCGGATGACAATAAAACCCTCTATGTCACCTGCTGGGGATGTGACAAGGTAATTGCTTTTGATACCAGGAAACAAACAGTGAAAGGTTCAATACCAGTTGGAGACAATCCAAACGATATGTGCATCTCCCACGATGGTAAATACCTGTTTGTTTGTAATGCCAACGACAATTCTGTTTCAGTGGTTTCTACGGAAAAAAACAAGGTCATTGAAATATTGAACAGTGCCTTGTATCCCGATTCACCGACCGGATCAACTACGAACAGCGTGGCTCTTAGTGATGATGAAAAGACGCTTTACATTGCCAACGCCGACAACAATTGTCTCGCAGTTTTCGACGTAAGCAATCCCGGCAACAGCAAAAGCAAGGGATTTATTCCTACCGGCTGGTATCCAACTTGTGTCAGGGTGATCAACAATACCATTTTTGTGACCAACGGCAAGGGTCTAACTTCCAGGGCAAATCCACTCGGGCCAAATCCCATGAGCAAAAAAGAGGCCGTAGCGCGCCATGCGGACATACAAAACAATAAAGTGCAGTATATAGGCGGTCTATTTACAGGGATCCTTCAGTCAATTCCTACCCCAGATGCAAATCAATTGGGTATTTATTCCCAGGCCGTGTACAGTAATACCAGATATGTCAAGGAGAAGGAGATGACTTCTGCCTGTGAAACCGGCAACCCGATACCATCCAGGGTAGGCGACCTATCCCCAATCAAATATGTATTTTACATCATCAAGGAAAACAGAACCTATGATCAGGTTCTTGGCGACATGAGTGCAGGGAATGGGGACACGAGTCTTGTACTGTTTGGGGAGAAAGTCACTCCCAATTTTCATAATCTGGCCAGACAATTTGTGTTGCTTGATAATTTCTATGTGGATGGGGAGGTCAGTGCAGATGGTCATAACTGGACCATGGGCGCTTATGCCACAGACTATCTCGAAAAGAACTGGCCATCCAGTTATGGTGGAAGAGGAGGATTTTATCCGGGCGAAGGAGAGCGTGAAACTGCCAATAACAAAAACGGCTTTTTGTGGGATTATTGCAAAAAATTCGGGGTATCCTACAGGAGTTACGGTGAGTTTATATCTGACGCCCACACACCAAATATCCCGGTACTGAATGACCATTTTTGCAAGGAATACTCCGGATGGGATCTTTCCATTCGTGATACCGTGCGCTTTCATCAATGGAAACGTGATTTCGAGGCGCTTCTTGCGGCAGGAAATGTGCCTCGTTTGAATACCTTGCGGTTCGGAAACGACCATACGGAAGGATTGAGGAAGGGCCGTACGACTCCAAAAGCGCACAATGCAGACAACGATCTGGCCTGTGGCCTGTTCATTGAATATCTCAGCCATTCTCCAATATGGAATGAAAGTGTGGTCATTATCCTGGAAGATGATGCCCAGAATGGACCCGATCATGTCGATGCCCACCGCTCGACCACCTATGTTGCCGGGGGATTTGTGAAGCAGGATTTTGTAGACCATACCATGTATTCAACAAGTTCAGCATTACGCACCATCGAATTGATTCTTGGCTTGCCACCCATGACCCAATACGACGCCTCGGCCGAACCCATGTGGAGGTGTTTCAACACGACTGCAACGCATCCGCCATTCAAGGCTACTCCCAATCTGGTCGATCTGAACCTAAGGAATAAGGATGATAACCAAATGTCCAGCCTCAGTGAAAAATTTGATTTCAGCAAAGAGGACAGGATCCCTGATGCCAGGTTCAATGAAATAATATGGTCATCTGTGAAGGGATTGGATTTACCTTGTCCAGCGCCCGTTCATGCGGCTTTTTTCTCTCCATCCAAAGAGAGTGACGGCGATGACGATTGATGAAGCTATTGAATGGTCAAATTAATATAATATGCAAAAATTTCTTCTCATAACGTTGATATTGGCCGTGCTGTTGGGTTTTACCGCAAAAGCACAAGAAATTCCTGCTGCTCCAAAAATTTCTACAGAGGAATCCGTTTCCACCATAGAAGCAACCGTTGATTACACAGGAGATTCAGGATTCCTTGGGATTTACACCAATCTGGTAAAACAACCTACACTGGGTTCAAGCGTTGCGTATTACGGAAAGAAAGGTATTTTTCTGCTTGCAAACGGATTCATGATCGGCAACAGTAATCCAACTTTGTCAAAATCAACGGAAGAATTTGATCTGGTGGGAGGATGGAATTTTTACTTTTTGAATGATGCTGTCATATTGGCTCCCAATTATGCACATTTTTTCTACTCTTCCGGATCGACAACAGCTAAATCCATGTTTACCAATGAATTCGGACTATCAGCCAACGGAAATTTCAATTGGTTCCGGCCGGCAGTTACCTTCGATTATCTCTTCGGAACAAGTAAATCCCCAAACCTTAATTTCACAAGCGCTTTCCATCTTGCAGCCGATAATCTACTGGCAAAAGGCAACACATTTGAATTTGACCCTTCCGTCGGGGGAAACTATGGAGATAACTCGTTTTACTTCAGGCTAACTAATTTAAATTTCAAATCTCTGTCACCGCTATTAACTAAATATGGAAGCACTATTACCATCAAAGAGTTGTTGGCACTCAATGTCATCGCAAATAAAAAACAGATTGACAAACAGTTGTCTCAACTCAGTCCAACAGCAACACTTGGAGATATTTTCAGTTATACGCCTTCCAATCAGATCAATTCAATTGAAATGCTTTTCCCTGTGAAATACACACTAAAGAATCTTACAATCAACTCTGCCCTGAATATTTCTTTACCGATGAATGTCCCTGATTTTATTACCAGTAAAACACGTATTTTCTTCTCCGCGGGTATTTCCTATGCATTTGACTTGTAAAAGGTTGGTGATCGTCTTAAAAATGGCTTGACATGAAAAAATCATCCGTACGTATTTCCCTTTTGCTCATTTCCATGATCCTTTCGACAGCGTGCAACGGGAAAGTGGAATCTCAAAATCCCCAGATATCTGTTTTTGCCAGGGGAGCAGATATCAGTTGGCTCCCCCAGATGGAAGCCACGGGATATAAGTTTTACAATGATAACGGAACAGAGGCAGATTGTTTCCAGATTTTGAAAGACCATGGAATAAATTCTATCCGATTAAGAACCTTCGTGGATCCATCTGATGATCCTTTCAGCGGCCATTGCAGCAAAGCCGAAACAGTTGCTCTGGCTGTCCGGGCACAGAAATGGGGGATGCGGGTAATGCTTGACTTTCATTACAGCGACAGTTGGGCCGATCCTTCCAAACAAAAAAAGCCCAAAGCCTGGGAAGGTCATGATTTCCAGACCTTATTGAAAGATCTTTATAATTATACGGCCGATGTAATGAATGCCCTCAAATCGGCAGGTGTTTATCCCGAATGGGTGCAGGTTGGAAATGAGATCTCTGGCGGAATGGTTTATCCAGAAGGTAGTACTGCAAATTTCAGCCAGCTGGTGCAATTAATCAACCAGGGATATGCTGCTATCAAGGCAGTTAGTCCTCATTCCAATGTAATTCTGCATCTGGATCAGGGCAATAACAGCGACAGGTTCAAATGGTGGTTCGACAATGCCACATCCAATGGTGCCAGATACGACGTGATTGGAATGTCCTATTATCCTTACTGGCTTACTGGAAATCCTGATTATACCCTCTCCATCAATGATCTGGGAAATAATCTTACAGACATGGTTTCACGGTATGGCAAGGAGGTAATGGTGGTGGAAGTGGGGGGTGAGGACAATAAAGTTCAGAATACCTACGATATGCTTGTCGCAGTTCAGAAAAAAATTTTGGCAGTTCCTGACGGCAAGGGATTGGGCGTACTTTACTGGGAACCTGAAGGGGCGCGAAGCTGGAGCCATTATGCCCTTAGCGCCTGGGCTGCAGATGGCAAACCAACGCATGCCATGGATGCCTTTCTGGATCATATCAATCCATAAAATCTAATTTATTTGCTAAAAAGGCAACTCCAAAATCCATGGTTCATGGCTCAATTGAGGACATATTATCCTATTTGCATTCTTCCCTGTGAAATTTATGCGAAAAGTGTCATTTCTGGTGACCCCGTGCGCATTTCCGCCCGTTTCGTTGATCCAATATGCCATTTCGTTGAACTTATTTTTTTTGAACTTAATATTCGAATAGTTTTCAAAAATCAAAATGCAAAGAGGTTTTCTCAAATCCTATTTTGATCTTTTGGAACCAGTTCATGAAGGTTCACATACAAAAAAATTGTTCGAAAATGATGAAGCGATTAATCCCCGTAATTGTCTTACTGGTGGTGCCGATGCTTTTACAGGCACAGACAGTTGAAAATTTCAGACTTCCAAAAAACTATGTCGGCAGACTGGATGAAATTCTGACGGAATTGGGACAGGACCTGAACATCCGGTTCATTTATGACCAGGATTATCTGAAGCAATTCAATACTGCCTTGATGACAGACCAGGAAAAAACTGTTGGTGGCATGCTGAAAATGTTCGTTTCATCCTGGAGCATGGTTACCTTGGTCGGGAAAGACGGATATATCTACGTGGCAAAAGACAAAGCGCAAATGGATCAACTGCAGAATCACAAGGAAATTATAAGAACCGAAATAACCCAATCCCGCAAAAAACTCAAACCTGTCAAAAGAAATTTTCTTTTATCGGGTGACATTGTTGATGTGGAGAATGGGGAGCGAATACCCTTCGCGACCATCGTCATCGAAGGAACGACAAAAGGTGTGACCAGCGACCAGAATGGCCACTTTGCCCTGGAAAAAGTACCGGCAGACACGGCTGTGGTTATTGTTTCCTATATAGGCTATCATACAAAAAGAATTGAATTGGAACCTCAGAAGGAAAATCAGTCGCTGAGGATCGAATTAAAACAGCAAAGTGTCGGAATCACGGAGGTATTTATCAACGGCAGGAAAGACGACAAGGCTCTTCAGCAATCCACCATTACGCAAGAGATCAAAATGGCTCCTGTTGCCCTTAAGATATTGCCGAATATTGGGGAAAAGGATATCATGCGGGGTTTTCAGCTGATGCCCGGAGTCAGCGCTTCCAACGAAGGTTCAGCGGGAATGTATGTCAGGGGAGGTACGCCCGATCAGAATTTGATCCTTTATGATGGATTTACTGTGTACAATGTGGATCACCTTTATGGTTTTTACAGCGCCTTCAATTCCAACGCCATCAAGGATGTTCAATTGTACAAAGGAGGATTCGATGCAAAATTTGGGGGACGATTAGCCAGCGTTACGGAAATTACGGGTAAGGATGGCAATTCAAAGAAAGCTACAGTAGGCGCTGAAGTCAGTTTACTGAGTGTGAACACGTATGTGGAAATACCCATTGGAGATCGGATAACCACCCTGTTTGCGTTCCGGAGGTCTTACCAGGGATACCTGTATGATAAAATCAGTGCATTGAGTAAATCTACCTCCAACACCTCAAGACCCATGTTCGGTGGAAGAAGTGCAAATACGGCATCCTATTTTTATGACCTGAACGGTAAAATTACCTTTAAGGCAACGGCCAAAGATGTTTACACATTCAGCATTTTCAATGGCACCGATTACCTCGATAACACACCTCAATTCAGAATACCGGGTGGAGGCGGAGCGCCTCCGGGCGGAGGAAGCATATCCATGGATAATTCAGATTTTACCAGATACGGCAATGTGGGGGCAAGTACAAAATGGACCAGGAAAGTAAATGAAAAACTGACATCCAATTTGCTTGCGAGTTTTTCGGACTATTACAGTACAAGAGACCAAAGAAGATCAATCACCATCAACCAGAATGCAGTATCGACCATCCGCAAAAGCGGAATTCTGGAGGACAACAATCTGATTGACCTGAGTCTCAAAAACGATTGGAAATATCTGTTTGATGATAGAAACACATTTGAATTCGGCGGTTATGGCACCTATTATTCGATTAAATACAATTTCCAGCAGAATGATACCATAACAGTTCTTAACAAAGAGATAAAAGCGACCATTGCCGGATTCTATTTTCAGGATAAAATATTGTTTTTCAACAACTCACTCACGGTGACACCAGGTTTGAGGTTGAACTATTACAGTGCTACGAGCAAAATATATCCTGAACCCAGACTCAATGCAAGTTACAAAATAGCACCAAAGATTACCCTAAACGGCGCAACAGGATTATACTATCAGTTTGCAAACAAGGTTGTCAGGGAAGATATCATGTCAGGGAACAGGGATTTCTGGATCCTGTCAGATGGCAAGGAAATTCCGGTTAGTTCATCCGTACATTTCAATCTCGGACTCAACTATGACCTGCCTGATTACCTTTTCAGCGTGGAAGGATATTACAAGCAAAACCAGAATATCTCAGAGTACTCTATGCGGTACAGATCCATTCCTCAACCGGGTACTGCAATTCAGGCAACCGAACAATTTTTTACAGGAAACGGCTATGCCATTGGAATGGAACTACTTGCACAAAAAAAAGCAGGTAATTTCAATGGCTGGATCTGTTATACCCTGGGACAGGTAAAGAACAGGTTCCCTCTCCAGTCAGATCAATATTATTTTGCGAATCAGGATGTTACAAACGAGTTGAAGATGGTTGGCATTTACAAATGGGGAAACTTTGATTTCTCTGCGACCTGGATTTACGCAACAGGAAGACCCTATACTGCCCCGGTTGGAGCATATACCCTGAACCTGATTGACGGAACAACCGCCACCTATTATTCGGTCAGTGATAAGAATTCCTACCGATTGCCGGCCTATCACAGGATGGACATAGCCGCTTCCTACAGGTTCAATCTCTTCAACCAGAAAGGGAAAAACAACTCACTCAGTTTTTCTGTTTTCAACCTTTACAACAGAATTAACGTGAACTCCAGACAGTTTCAGGTGGTTGATGATGTAATTTTGCAAAGTGATATCAGCTATCTGGGAATAACTCCGAATGTTACATTATCCGTAAAGTTTTAGGTCATGAATAAAATATTTTTTTTAATCGCCCTTTGTCTCCTGATGTCATGTAAACAAACTGTAATCACAGGATTCCAGGACAAACCCGTGGTTGAGTCTTACCTTTATGCAGATGAAAGTCCAACGGTCAAAGTGTCAAAACTAATACCTTTTACATCCGACATGTCGCTTTCGGATATGGATGTAAATAAACTTTCTGTGGATATTACGGACGTTACATCTGGTAAAAAATACACCCTTTCTTCAACAGGAAACGGGGTTTATGCGAATAGCACTTTAACAATTTCTTCGGGCAAGACCTACGTGCTTTCATTTCCATATAATGGTCAGGTTGTCTCTGCAACAACCGTTGCACCTGCCAAGCCACAGAATATGACGCTTTCGGCAAGCAATATTTCAATTGCGCAAAGGGGCTCGACAGGAACCGGAGGATTTTCGGATATGCCTGATCCGATCCAAATAAACTGGACCAACGATGACGGGAGTTTTTACTTCATCTACGTAAAAAATGTCGAGAGTGTCAAAGTACCAATTGATACGAAGTCTCCGAATGCCAAAGATTTTTTTCGGAATCAGCCGATCAGCGCAAGCAGCTACGAACTGAATCCCCGTTCCTTCCAGTTTTACGGTCAGCATAGAATCATTCTCTACAAAATCGAACCTGAATATGTGCTCTTTTTTCAGGAAAACAGCAGCAGTTCGCTTTCAATTTCAGAAATAAAAGCTAATGTTATAAATGGATTGGGTATCTTTACCGCGGTAAGCAGCGTTTCAGCCTATTTGTATGTTGGGAAGCCGTAGTGTAGATATTATGGAACAAAAGCATATTTTTACAACAAAAAAACATCAATGAAGAATAGTGGAAGAATCCTGGTTTATTCAGGTTTATTTATTGGATTACTTGTACTCATTATAGGTGGTTGCAAGAAAAGCGATACAACTGCAGATACGATTGTCAACGGTTCGGTTTCGGATGTCGAAGGAAATGTCTATAAAACAGTTACAATAGGTACCCAGACGTGGATGGCCGAGAACCTTAGGTCATTTAAAATGACAGATGGCAAGAATATACAATATGTGACCGACAACAGTACGTGGTCAAACCTGACTACTCCTGCATATACGTATTACTCAAACGACTCTGTTACCTACAAGGCCAAATATGGAGCAATATACAATTGGTATACCGTTCAAACCAATAAGTTATGTCCAACCGGTTGGCGTGTTCCTTCTGACGCCGATTGGACAACTCTTTCAACCTCATTGGGAGTCGATTCGTTGGCAGGGGGCAAACTAAAAGAAGCAGGCACAATTGACTGGTATGTACCTAATCTCTATGCGACCAATACAACGGGATTTACAGCTCTGGCATGCGGTTACCGTACTTTCAACGGCACATACAACAATTACGGAATCAGTGGCAATTGGTGGTCATCGACTGAGTACACAGTAAATACAGCCAAACGTTTCTATCTGGTCTACAACACTGGATATGCCTACGATAATAAAACAACGGCAGGGAAAAATTTTGTTGACAAACTGTATGGTTTGTCAGTCAGGTGCATAAAGAACTAATTGTCAATTCCCTCGTGAGCTTGCTCTTCGGTCGGTACTGCACCGTTTACAAAATCATCTACAGAAACTTTTCTGCTGATATGTCCCAACAGGTGGTCAATTTCTTCGGCTCTTAATAGATCACGAACTTGTGCATGCGCCTCAGCGATCCGTAGACTTATTCCGATTGCCTTCAGATCCAGGTAAAGTTTTTTGATCAATGCGGCTCCAGCCGTATCAACATAAGGAGAAGTACTGAAATCCCAGATTACGCATTTGAGCGATTCGCCACCATCTATAATTTTCGACCAAATATGATGCCTGATCTTCTCTACATTAAAATAGAGAATGGAGGCTTCAACCCGAATCAGCAACATGCCCGGAATTAGTTCATTGTCAGGATGACGGCCTAAATCCGTGTATCTGCGCGTGCCTGGAATCCTGCCAAGGAAGGCAACATGAGGATTGGAAATAATGAACAGCAGCCAGACAATGGATGAAACAGCTGCCAGAACAACACCCTTGAGAATTCCAAATACAATGACACCTGACAGCGCAATCATCGCCACTCCAAATTCCATCCGGCTTATTTTCCAGAGACGTTTCAATCCTTTTAAATCAAACAAACTACTGATTGCAACAAGAAGTATAATGGCCAACACAACATTGGGCAGATTTTTCAGTGGACCTGTCAGAAACAGGAGGCAAAGTGCAATGGTTGCAGAAGCAAAAACAAGGGATAACGGGGTTTTTGCTCCGGCTCTGCTGTTAACTGCCGATTGAGACAAGCCCCCTGTAACAGGATAACCCTGACCGAAAGCGGTTGCAGCATTCGCTACCGCAAGGGCAAGTAATTCCTGACGTGAATCAATTTCATACCCTCCTCTTGCAGCGAGCGTTTTTGCAGCCGATACACTTTCGATGTATGCGAGCAAAAAACAGGCAAATGCCAGCGGAATGATACCATCGATATCTTTAACGCTTAGTGCAGGTATCTTGAAAATGGGCAATCCGGAGGGGATCTCTCCTGTCAGGGAGAAACCGGCCTGGCCCAATGAGGTAGTTGAAATCAAAATGATAGATACAACCACCAGAAGGATGGCCGACGGCCTTCCAGGCAGAATTTTCTCACTGGCAATCAGGAAAAGGATCCCCACAATGCCAAAGCCAAAAACCGCAAGATTTGTGTATGGCAACTGGTGTACCAGAACAATTACCATTTCAAAAAAATTGTTGCCGCCACCTGACGTTCCTACAAGTTTCGGAAGTTGTGTAAGAGCAATGGTTAATGCGGCGCCTGCCTTGAAACCCAGCAATACGGATTCACTGATGAAATTCACGAAGCTATTCAGGTGAAGGAGCCATGCAAAGAGACTCATCATGGCCATCACCAAGGCTGTCAGGGAAGCAATCTGCACGGTTTGCTGCACGTTCCCATTTGCCATTGTGGCCAACGTGGTCCCAATCAAAAGTGAGATTGCAGAGGTTGGACCGATTGCAAGTTGCATGCCTGTCCCGAAAAAAGCATAAAAAAGACCTCCAATCAGATATCCGTAGATTCCGTAATAGACAGGCAATCCTGCCAGGGAAGCATATGCCATGGCGACAGGAATCCCATAGGCGGCAAGCGTTATGCCTGATAGAAGGTCACTTCCGGCATCCTTCAGCCGATAGGATTTCATCCATTTCAACGGTGGGAAAAAACTGCTGAGCATACATCAGAGAATGTTTCACGTAACAGGTTACAAGTTACAGGTTACGTAGAAATAATGATTAAATCGTTCCTTACTTTATCCTTTTCCCTTTATCCTTTTTCCTTTGATTATTCTTCCTCCAACAACATCTGCTTAATTCGCTGCAATTCTGCGACCTTTTCCTCGCTTACTTTTGGATAATACAGTTTCATGGAGTTAAGGGCATGCAGGATGGCAGCCGCCACCACAATACGGGCATACAGTTTGTTATCGGCAGGCACCACATACCAGGGTGATTTTTCAGTGGCTGTTTTTCGGATCATATCTTCGTAGGCAGCCATGTATTCATCCCAGAACTTCCTTTCCGTCAGATCAGAGTTACTGAATTTCCAGTTTTTCTCGGGTTTTTCAATTCGTTCGAGAAAACGTTTCTTCTGTTCCTTTTTGGATACATTGAGGAATATTTTTACCACCAGGACCCCGTTCTTGTTCAGATAGGATTCAAAGTTACTGATATCACCCAGCCGTTCCTTCCAAATGTTGTCAGTTATGAGTTTCTCAGGTAATTTTTGTGATTTCAGAATTCCGTCATGTACCCTGACAACCAATACCTCTTCATAATAGGAACGGTTGAAAATACCGATCCTGCCTCGCTCAGGAAGGTGCTTCATGCAACGCCACAGGAAATCATGGTCCAACTCCTCAGCATTAGGTGCCTTAAAAGAATTCACATCACATCCCTGGGGGTTCACACCCGACATCACATGCTTGATAGCCCCATCTTTCCCTGCAGCATCCATGGCTTGAAATATAACGAGTAAGGCCCATTTGTCCTGCGCGTACAATTTATCCTGCAATTCGGCAAGAGCCTCAACTCCTATGCGAAGAATCTGCTGGGTTGCCTGTTTTTCTTCTTCTCCCAGATTGGAATCCACATCACAGGGGAAATCCTTCAGTTTAAATTTCTTATCCCCCGTTACCCTGAATTGTTTGGAAAATTTACCGGCACGTGCATAAAATTTTTTATGACTTAGTCCTGCGAATTCTTTCAACAGACCTTTTGCAGAGACCGGTTCTGTAATGCTATCTTTTTTAGTTGCCATGCCATTGGGAAATTAAATTAGTACCTGTGAAAATTGTCTGTTAAAGTTATAACGGTAATAATTTCATAACTCGCAGACAATGTTCCAAACAAATGTACCAAGATAATAAACAAATTAGGATAAAAGACTAAAGAACCCTTCTACCCCTTCGTCAGGAACCGAAGATTCATGGACCGAAAAGACGGAATTGACGGAGACAATGGAAAGACTAGAGGGATATAAAACTCATACCCGCATCCCGGAATCTGCATCTTATAACCTGCAACAAAAAAAAGATTCTAAAGTATATTCAATGATGATGTCTTCGGCTGATGATGCCACCGGAAGCTTCTTTGATGGTATTGGCAAAGACAAAGGCTTTTGGGTCTTCGTTGTAGACAAGGTTCTTGAGTTTCCGGAGTTCAAGTCTCGAGATAACCGTGAAGATGATGTCGCAATCCGCACTGATTTCAAATTTTCCGGGAAGAAACCCTCTTTGTCCTTTGTAAATTGTAATACCCCTTCCAAGTTCATTGACCAGCTTGTACTTGATCAACTCACTTTTGGCGGAGATAATGGTCACGCCTGTAAATGCCTGAATCCCTTCTACGACATAATCGATGCATCTGGTAGCAGAAAAATAGGTCAGGATCGAATATAAGGCAGTTTCCACCCCAAACTTGAGGGCAGCGACAGCAAAGATGAGGACATTGATCCCCAAAATTATTTCAGTGATGGTAAAGGAGGTTCGCTTCAGGGTATAGAGTGCAAGCACTTCGATTCCGTCCAGGGCAGCCCCAGCACGCATGATTAGGCCGATACCTATTCCGAGGAATACCCCCCCAAAAATAGAGATCAGCAATTTATCCTTTGTGATTGCCACATCGGGCAACAAGGTAAGACAGATGCCCAACAGGATCACACTGAAAAACGTCCATAAGGCAAACCTGTGACTGACAGAAAAATAACTTACCACCACGAAAGGCAGGTTTAGCAGGAAAATCACAATGGCCAGATTGAATCCGTACAATTCATGGACAAGGAGCGAGATGCCCGTGATGCCACCGTCAAAAAAACGGTTCGGCACCAGGAATCCTTTCAAGGCGTAACCGGCAAAAACGACGCCGATCATCATCAGCAGTATATCCTGGATCAACTCGCCGGGCTTCATCTTATTGGAAACAGAAACCGCGGATTCAAGCTGCATCTGTAGCTGGTGCAATTCTTTTATTTTTACCGCTTCTCTTTCATTGACAGCGGTTTGTGTGTGAAATTTATGCGCTGAAAGAAACTCCACCTGTTGCAATAACCATTCGACTTTTGTTTTAACGGAACCATTTTTCTTCAATTCAAGATACAATTTCTCCGCGTAGAAGGTATAATGTTCCGTTCCGATGTAATACATATCGGCATCGCAAAGTATCTTCTCCAGCAAGTCGGTTGGTTTGGCCGGCCACCTGGTAGCCATGATCAGCCGGCAAATGGTTTCAATCTGTACAGGAGTATATCCGTACTCGGGCAAGCATTTTCTGGCCAGGTTGCAGGAAACCTCTTCATGCCCCTTGTAAATCTGCATATACCCTGAATCATGGAACAAGGCAGCAGTCTTCAGCAAAACCAGATCTTCCCCGGTGATGTTTTCAGCTATAGCCAGATGTCCGGCTGCTTCGATGACGTTCCTCGTATGGCCTGCATCATGGTAAGTAAGATAAGAAGGCAAACTATCCTCGAGTTTCTGAATCAGGAAGGAATGTACCTGGTCATATTGCATGTTGACTCAATTTAAATATTAATTCAGGACTTCGTAAAGCATCACCTCTTCTGCTTTGTTTTTCAGGACTGCCGGACCAATTGGCCTGCAGTTGAACGATTGTTTCACCCTTTCATAGCCTGCTTCTGAAATAACAATCTGACCATCACCAGCTGCTCTTTGCAATCGCTCTGCTGTATTCACGGCATCTCCAATCACCGTATAATCAAGCCGGCGCAAAGTTGCAGAACCTATATTTCCAGAAATCATTTCACCGCTGTTGATCCCAATGGAAACTTTTGGCATGAAATCGACATGCCCCTGAAGTTCTTCAATTTTGCTTCGGATGGCCAGGCAAGCGTCAATGGCCCTGTCGGGATGGTAAGGTCCCTTGAATACAGCCATCAGGCAATCTCCCATAAATTTGTCGACGATCCCCTGCTGGGCAATAATCTCCTTTACCATCAGGTCGAAATACCTGTTTAACAGGGAAACTACCGTATCCGGGGTCTCTTTTTCACTTATGGAGGTAAAACTGCAGATATCAATGAACGCTACTGTCGCTTCCACTGTTTCATTGACCATGATGGATGTTTCATATTCCCTGCTGCCCATGAAATTGAGCACATTCTCATCCACGTACATTTTCAGGATGTTGTTCTCCTTGATGGCACGCAATGTCTCCCTGATCTGTTTCACGTGCTGGATCGTCTTCTCCATCGTCAATTCCAGATCATCAAAATCAACAGGTTTCGTCACAAAATCGAAGGCCCCCCGGTTCATGGCCTTGCGGATGTTTTCCATGTCGCCATAAGCCGATACCATTACAGTTTTCACCAAAGGATTGCTTTCGCTGAGTTTTGTCAGCAAGGTTAAACCATCCATTTCCGGCATGTTGATATCGCTTAATACGATCTCCACATCCGGAAACTCTGCCATTTTTTTTAATGCATCATTTCCATTCACAGCAAAAACAAATTCATAGTCCTGTTCCCTGATTTTCTTGCGGAATTTCTGCCTGATGAGGATCTCCAGATCAGTTTCATCATCGACAATTAATATTTTAATCATAAGAGCGTGGTTTTTAATTTCTCCTTGAGTGATTTGAAGTCCAATGGTTTGGTCAGAAAATCATCTGCTCCCAGTCTCATTGCCGTCCTGTAATTATCATCATCGCCATAGGCAGTGATCATCATGACCACAGGTGGCGGTTTTTCGTACTTCTCCTTGATGTGTTTCAGCAATTCAAGTCCACTCATGCCGGGCATATTGATATCCGACAAGATCAGGACAGCCTCCTGCTCATGTTCGTACATGTAAGTCAGCGCCTCCTCTCCCGAAAACGAGAAGACGAACTGAACTTCTCCATGCCTGATCTCCTTTCTGAAATGCTGTTCAAACAAGGTCTGAATATCTCTCTCATCGTCAACAACCAGAATCTTATTCATCTTTCAATCATGTTTACAAGGGTAAGGTACAAATGAATATAGAACCCTCACCTTCTTTTGTTTCGACGCTCAATTCACCTCCATGCCCCTTGGTGACTATCTCATAACAAAGGGAAAGGCCCAGTCCTGTTCCTTTGCCGGTCGGTTTCGTTGAAAAGAAGGGCTGAAAAATTTTATCAATGATTTTTTCAGGGATTCCATTCCCGTTGTCTGTCACCCTGATTTCAACATTTTTACCCATCTTCCTGGTGCTAATGGTCACAGAGGGCTGAAATGATTCTCCCAGCAATTTCTTTTTCTCGGTTACTGCATAGAAGGCGTTGGTGAGCAAATTCAGGATCACCCTGCCCATGTCCTGCGGTATCACATTGATCTTTCCCAGGTTTGGGTCCAGATCAGTTTCAAACTTCGCATTGAATGATTTATCCTTGGCCCTTAGTCCATGATAGGCCAGTCGCAGGTATTCATCTGCCAGGGCATTGATATCCGTCGGTTCCTTTTGTCCGGTGCTGGTTCTTGAATGCTGCAGCATCCCCTTGACAATACTGTCGGCACGCTTGCCATGATGGTTGATCTTTTCGAGGTTTTGTTTCAGGTCGGTCACAATTTGTTTTACCTCCTCCGAATTCCCCCGCCCAATCTCTGCCTGCATCTCATCCAGCAGTTCAACACTCACTTCCGAAAAATTGTTGACGAAATTGAGCGGGTTCTGGATTTCGTGGGCAATACCTGCGGTGAGTTCGCCCAGAGATGCCATCTTTTCGGACTGGATCAGTTGCGACTGAGTGGCTCGCAACTCTTCAAGCGTATTTTCCAGTTCCTCTTTCTGTTTCGTAAGTTCGACGGTACGCTCCTGCACCAGGACTTCCAGCTCAACCTTCCTCGCGGCGATTACCTTGTTGAGTTCATCCTCATGCAATCTTTTTATGCGTTCTCTTTCTGCTGCCTTATTTTGCCTGTTCTGGCTGTAAAACAGGGCAATCATCCAGATATAGGTCAGCGCCGTGATATTTTTGAAATACGTTTCGGTTGTCTTGAAAAAGTCTGCATTGATGACTTCTGTCAAATCACTTACAACCGATATCAGTACATAGGGGATGAATGCCGAAATAAAGTTGCGCAACGGTCGGAACTCTTTCTGCTGCAAGGGAAAGACAACCAGTACGATCAGGTAAATATGCCATAGCCACTTCGTAAAGTCTTCCGATTTAAATACCATGCCGGTAATAAAGAGGGCAACGGAAAGAAGAAGGGCGTATCTGAAAAGCATCTCCCAATGCAGTAGTCCGTTCGCCCTGGAAAATCTCCTGAACCGATTCAAAAAAACCAGACTCACAATAAAAGGGACAATTGAAAGAGACATAAGATTCTATTTAGCAGGTAATAAATTCACACTTTGTAACCTCCACCAATTATTCAGCATACGTATGAACTGAGAACAGGTTTAGCCTTTGATGGATAAAATTAAACAAAACAAATTGGATAATTATCAATCATTCAATCAAGACAGTAAGAAATCCTATTCACTGTCAATTGTCAATTGTTAATTGTCAATTATCTAGTACCCCGAATAAAGCTCATTGAACAGCAATTTGAAGGTATTGTATGTCTGTGCCCTAAAAGTTATTTCGGGTCCGAAAGCGAATATCTTACCCGAACCAACTTTGGCTTCGAAGGCAACAACTCCGTCCTGCAGGTATTCCTGGCCGAAAGCCCAGCCGCTTCGAAGAGGCAGTGCAGAATCGAACCACGCTATCGGAGTGACTTTCCTTTGACCGGCAGTTTCCGGCATTAGCCTGAAAACCGGACTCGAATCGAAGAAGACGTCCGCACGCGCGGCCATTCCCCAGCCGGATGTCTGTGCTGAATCGACTGCGACCCTCAGGATGCTGCCGGGAATATAAAATTTATCGGAGGATAGCGGAGTAAGCTTCCCTTTGTTCATCTCCTCGAGGGCGTTCTTCACCGCCAGTTTCAAATGGTACGCCAGATTGGCGCTTCTGCCGATCGTAACCACTGTACCGCCTGCTTCCATGAACTTTTTAAGTTGCACCACGGAGGTATCCGCGGTAATTTTGCCCCACTGGTACCTGTAGTCGGCAGGAATATCCGTGATTTTGGTCGTATCCTTCGGTCCGGCCGGTTCACTTCCTTTCACAGGAGGGATCGCTCCGCCTACAAAAATCAGCACATCGTATTTCTTCCTGAGATTCCCTTCATCAATCTCCCTGGCATAAACGGGTTTGAAGGCAAACTGATGCTGTTCCATGATCCATTTCAACCAACCGGCGGAGATGGAGCCTCCATAAGTATCCCATAACCCGATGCGCAGAGAGGAAATCTTCCCGGTAAGCTGATCCGGTTTTTTGGAGACTGAAACTATACGGAGACTTAGGTCAGCCGTAGCCTTTTGCAAAACCTGCCTGGCTTTGCTGCCGGATGGCACAAAAAATGAACCCTGGCCAACCTGAGGTTTGATGCCTGTCTGATTCTTGATCCTGAATACCTCAACTCCCGAACGAAGTAACTCATTGACTGCGACAAACGAATTATCACATCTTGAATCCAGAATGTAACCTGCACCTGAAGAGGAGGCAATGGCTCCTGCCGGTGATTGAATTTCTCCGTAGGGAATGGCCAGGAAAGGTCCGTCGAAAGCCTTCAGGATCCTGCTAAACTGAATTCCCATGGAATAGGCAGGTGTCCAGCCCGAGATGTCGTAAGGCTTGACCGGCGGTCCCCCGGGGTAAAGAAAATCATTGGGATGATCCTGAGGTTCAAACATATCAAGGACGTGAGGACGGAAAGCCTGGTTTGTCTTTACCACAAAGGAACCTGCCGGATATTTTTTCCCATCTACCGTGAAATCTGCGCTTGCCTTGTGTAGGTGTATTCCTGATCGTATCAGGGCATTGACAAACTTAACCGCAGTAGGAAAGTCGGGCTGGTCGGCAGTGATGATATAGCCGCGCGGATCCCGGAGGGTCGAGTCCTTAAAAACAACATCCCAGTATTTCATTGGAATGGTATCTACTCTTTCCCTTCCGGCGTTGTTGGTACTGTCAGTACTTTTTCTGCTTTTGGGACTATTTTTAAAGGCGTTACTTATAGCATCCACACGTTTGGAGGAGATGGTCCAGTTGTTCCGGTTCCCGGCGAGAATGGAATTTTTTCCCATGGTATAAATATTGTAAAGCAGGTGTTCCCTGTTTCTGGCCGCATAATCGAGGATGGCATAATTCAGGGATACGGAGTAATCAATCGACTGCCTGAAAAGCCATTTTTGGGGCATCACAGGGAAAGGAGTGTTTTCGCTGGGGAGCAAACGCGCCGGAACAAGCGGGATGGAAGAAGGTGTCGGATTACCTATAATCTCCGTAAGGATTCCGATGATGTTGTGGAAATAGGAGGTTGTCCTTAATCCGCCATTGTACCAGGTCGAAAATACTGAGCCACCCCGTTCAGTATATCCCGGTTTGCCTTCCGCGTTCAACCTGTTGATCATGGCAGCTCCAACGGCATCGATCCCTGTGATCACGAGCGGGTTAAACAGGTAATTGAACGGATCCCGGTAGGGAGGTCCGGCTACGACTGAGCCTGCAGGTCCGGCCTGATGGTGGTTGTATATGATCTGGGGCATCCATTCCACATAGAGTTGCCTGCTGATGTTTTGGGTCTCCTTCATGTTCATCATGTAGAAATCCCTGTTGTTGTCGTGGCCAATGTATTTCTGATAGAGCCTTGGGAGTTGTGCGTAGGATCTTTTCAGCGTATCCGGATTGCCCATGTACCAGTTGGAAACTAGTTCCTGTCCGTCAGGATTTGCGTGCGCCAGTAAAATGATCACTTCGTCCAGAATCCGCAGGGTTTCCGGATCATTTCTGCTTACCAGATTCCAAATCGTTTCAATAAGTTGATGCGTCCCCACAGTTTCCGTGGCATGAAGTCCACCATCGATCCAGACAACGGCCTTCCCTTCGGTGGCCAGTTTCTGTGCCTCAGCGTCTGTAAGTTGCTCTGCATGGGCCATTTTTTGTGCAATTTCCTTGTATTTGCCCAGATTTTTAATGTTTTCGGGCGAGGAAATGACCATCATGTACTGGGTTCTGTCCTCTTCGGTCTGACCCATGTCAACAAGGCTTGTCCGGTTGGAGGCGGATGCGATTTTTTTAAACCAGGCTTCAGTTTGGGTATAGGTTGCCAATTTATAATTTTCACCTATTGAAAATCCAAAATGCTGTTTTGGGGATGGCAATGTTTGTGCACTGGAGAGCGCGATTGAAAACAATAAAAGCAGGAATCCAAGGGGAAATTTTTTGCTCATTGGATGGGATTGAATTAAGGTGTCAACTAGTTATTTCGGGTTTTCGAATTTAATAATTTTGGATTTAACTGATGTGTCATACCACAAAGAAAAGCACTATATTTATTTGTTTCAAAAAAGGGTGTATTCATGGATGGACAGGGATGTAAATTTCTAGATCAGTATTTCAAACAATCAGCTGTCAGATACCCGAATGCGATCGCCATCGAGCAGGGAGCGAAGAGATTTACCTATGCCGAAACCAATACACTTGCCAATCGGTTTGCGCATTTTCTGATTGAAAAAGGCATAGCTCCGGAAGAAAAGGTTGTCATCCTGCTGCCGCGTTGTGCCGAAGTCTACATCATGATGCTCGGAGTATTAAAAGCCGGAGGCGCATACATCCCGCTTGATCCTGAGATTCCTGCCGAGAGGGTAAATTTCATCATGGAGGATTCAGGAGCAAAGGTTCTTGTCACGTCCAATGAAATTCTGGAGAGAATTTCTAACGGGTTAAAACCTCAACCATTGTTCAACATTGATGAGCAATGGGATTCGCTTAAATCCTTGCCTGATACGGAACCAAGGGTGGAGAACAGGAGCCCCGACAACCTTTGTTATATCATATATACCTCAGGAACGACAGGGAAACCAAAAGGCGTCTTGCTGGAACACCGCAATGTGACCAATTATATCAGGGGTGCACAAATCATCTATCCCATCGACAACTCTTACAGGGCTTTACAGGGATTTTCAGTCTCTTTTGATGCCTCTGTCGAGGAAATTTGGGTACCGTTTTCAGTAGGCGCCACGCTAGTAGTCGGAACATACGACATCATGCGATCGGGCGATCAGTTTGCTGCACTTTTAAACCAACTCCATATTACTTTTCTTTCCTGTGCCCCAACCTTGTTATCCATGGTCACGGAAGATATTCCGGCTCTGAAGATTTTAATATTCGGAGGGGAAGTCTGTTCATCTGATCTTGCCCACAGATGGTGCAAGCCAGGGAGAATGGTCTACAACACCTACGGACCTACCGAGGCTACAGTGATTGCCACCTATTCACTGCTGAACGAGAGTTGTGCCGTCACGATTGGGAAAGCATTGCCCGGATATGAAGTCCTCATTGTCAATGAAAATCTTGAGCCTGTCGGGGTGAATGAGGAAGGCGAGATTCTTTTGGGTGGCGAGAGCATTGCCAGGGGATATCTCCACAGGGATGACCTGACAGTACAAAAATTTCTGGAAACCGATCGTTTCATTGGCGCTCCTGAAAGATATTACCGTACCGGGGATATTGCAAAATACAATGCTGAAGGCGAAATAATTTACGTTGGCCGTGTAGATGCACAGGTCAAGGTTCGCGGATTCAGGGTTGAGCTGGCTGAAATTGAAGGTTTATTGCTTCAGTCACCGGGGATACGTGCCGCCGTAGTTTCGCTGGATGTTGACACTCAGCAGCTGGCTGCCTATGTAATGATCGAAAAGAATGTGGAAATCAACAGGGAGGAGATTGCTGCAGGACTTCGTGCAAAACTGCCCTATTACATGATTCCTTCAACCCTGGATGTGCTTCCTGCACTTCCGATGACGACCAGCCAGAAGGTTGACAGGAAACGATTGCCTGCTCCTGAAATTCCCCTTTCATTTTCTGCCCAGAAAGAGTTCATCCTTCCGGTTACGGATCTTGAAAAGAAATTGGTTGAGGCAATTGCTAGAAACATCCATCGTTCCGACATCTCGATGGATGACAATTTCTTTGAAGATCTTGGGGGACATTCCCTTTTGGCGGCACTTATATCGTCTGATCTGCGTAAAAATCCGATGTTTGAAAACCTGTCGGTGGTTGATTTGTACAAACATCCGGTACTTTCTGACCTTGCCACGGCGCTCGAAAATAAACGGCCTTCTTCAGGTAAAACTCCTGACAAGCCGCGCGATGTAAACACTCCTTCCATGTGGAGCTACTATTCCTGTGGATTTTTACAGGGGCTGTCCATGCTTTTTATTGCGCTCATTTTCGGTATCGAATGGATGGGGCCATTCTTTGTATATTCTTACTTCTACCAGGCAGAATATACCGTGATAGATTCCCTTCTGATGATGCTTTTAACTTATTTTTCACTCCTTCCTGCAATCACTTTTTTCGCCATTACGCTCAAATGGCTGGTTATTGGGAAAATCAAACCCGGAAGATACAAGGTTTGGGGAATGTATTACTTCAGGTTCTGGCTGGCCGACAAACTCGTCAACATATCACCTATCTCCTATTTTACGGGTACTCCGATTATGAATGTATTCCTGAGGCTTTTGGGTGCCAAAGTGGGTAAAAATTGTTACATCAACACCTCAGCCATCTCGGCCTTCGACCTTTTTCACCTGGGAAACAATGTCAGTATCTGCACAGACTCTCACCTAAAAGGATTCACGATCGCAGATGGTTATCTGGATATCGGTACCATTGAATTGGAAAGCAACTGCTATGTTGGCACAAGATGTTGTCTTGGTCACAATACCAGGATGGAGATAAACTCCTCGATTGAAGATCTGACACTTGTTCCGGAAGGGGCCGTAATACCAAGCAGCGAAAACTGGGGAGGCTCACCGGCAAGGAGAATTGGAATGAATAATTACCAGGAAGCAGTTCCTCCCTGGTCAAAACGTAATTTTTTCTATGCCTTCAGCGTGTTCCTGATCCCCCTTATTACCATGATTGCCTATTTCCCGGGCATGATGGTGATTACACATTTCGATTACAGCAATGAAGAGTCATGGATCACATTATTGCCGCATATTTTCCTTGTCGGGGTGCTTTTCGTTGTTATACTTGTGCTGATCATTACCTTGCTTAAATGGATTTTGCTTGGGAACATAAAGGAGGGAGTTTACCGTGTCAACAGCGGTTTTTACCACAGGAAATGGTTCTTCGACCAGTTGATGAAACTCAGCCTTCAGGTGCTCGGTACCATGTACACAACCCTGTATTTGCAATTCTGGTTCAAAATGCTGGGAGTGAAGATGGGTAAAAGGGTGGAAATTTCCACCGTCGAATTTATTTCACCGGACCTATTGGTCACCGGGGATGAGTGTTTTCTGGCCGACTCTGTTTCCATCGGCGCTTCCAGCGTTCGAAATGGTTACATCACCATCGCAAAAACTTACATTGGCAACAGAACCTTCGTTGGGAACAGTGCGGTGATAAGTCCCAATACCGTTCTAGGCGACGATGTCCTGGTTGGTGTTTTGTCAAAAGTCCCGGATAAGGACCTTCCTGCAAAACACGGAACTTCCTGGTTCGGATCACCCGCTGTTTACCTTCCAAAAAGGGATATTAATCACGAATTTTCTGCGGAAAGAACCTATAAACCCACTAGGAAATTATTCATTCTGCGCTACAGCATCGAATTTTTCCGTGTAACCCTTCCTGCGGTCATGTTTCTTGCCATGGCTTCCCTGATCTCCAATATCACCTCCTATTTACAGGTCGAATATGACCTGTTTGTTCTGTTCGCCCTCTTCCCTTTTCTATATCTGGGTGCGGGAATATTGGGAACAATCATTACTGCTGTATTCAAATGGATTATCATCGGACGTTACAAACCGGCCAACAAACCACTTTGGAGCAATTATGTCTGGAGAAGTGAACTCGTTACGGGACTATACGAGAATTTCCTGGTACTTTTCTTCCTTAATATGCTGACAGGCACCCCGTTCATTAAATTCCCCCTAAGACTGCTGGGTTGTAAAATAGGGAAAAGAGTATGCATCAATACTACCCAGATTACAGAATTTGATCTTGTAAAAATAGGGGACCATGCCATGGCAAACGATAATTGCACCCTGCAAACCCATCTTTTTGAAGACCGTGTGATGAAAATGTCGTATGTTGATATTGGTAAACATTGCAGTGTTGGTGGGATGTCAGTAGTTTTGTATGATTCAAAAATGGAGGATGGCTCAATTCTGGAGCCGCTCTCCGTACTGATGAAAAGTGAAACATTGCCAGCAAATAATATTTTTGTAGGCGCTCCTGCACAAAAACATTAAAAAAATTGATCATGTCACTTCCGCACTATTCCTACATTGATTTCGTGATAAGCCTTGTGCTGGCCTTTATCATGTTTGGCGTAGGATTGTCGCTGACATCCACTAGCTTCAAGAACGTATTCTTCTATCCCAAAGCACTGATCACGGGATTATCCTCTCAAATAATTGTCCTGCCGATTATTGCATTTACAATTACATGGCTCTCCAATCTGCCGCTTCCTTTCAAGGTCGGATTGATTATTCTCTCTTCCTGTCCGGGAGGCACCGTATCAGGTTTCCTTACCTATTTCTTCAAGGGAAACGCGGCCTTGTCCATTACATTTACTTCCATCAACAGTTTTATCACCCTGCTTACCATTCCGCTCATCGTCAATTTAAGTCTCGTTTTTTATTATGGAAAATCCACCGAGATCCACTTATCGTACATTGAAACCATCATCCAGATATTCTCAGTTACTATTGTGCCCGCTGTCATCGGAGTACTTGTCAGATCATACAGGCCTGCTTTTGCTATAAAAGCACAGCATCCGCTGAAATTGATACTGCTCGTCGCACTGGGTGCCGTCTTCCTTATCAAATTTTTTGCAACTGAAAACAGCGGTGGGTCAGGCATTACCATGAAGGAGGTATTCATCATTCTGCCCTTTGCCTTTTTGCAGAATGCCCTTTCAATGCTGTGGGGATTCAGGTTCAGCAGATCGTCCGGACTGGGAGTGAGGAACTCGTGTACCATCGGGATTGAGGCCGCCGTGCAGAATACAACACTAGCTTTTCTCGTGGCCGGCACATTGCTCCATAATCAGGACATGGTCAAACCTTCCCTGATCTATGCTTTGTTTTCGTTCTGGACAGCAATCGCCTACATCTATATCATCAAAAGGAGCAACGGACTGAAACTGTTTGATGAGTTCAAATCCTGAAAAAGGAGAACATCCTATACAAAGTTCAAAACCAAAAATGTTTACTATTCGTTAAGATTCAGGAAGTTCATCTGCAACGATCTGTGTATGTTTGCAATAATTTCTATTAACAAAGTCAACTACCGATGAATACAAAATTGTTACTGATGGCAATGATGCTCATTTCCATCGGTTCGTTTTCTCAGCCGCTTAACCGGCGTGCCTCCTACGATATCTCCAAAGAGCGGGTGCTTTATACGGTTGGCTATACGCATCTGGATTCAGAATATGAATGGGATTACAGAACAACAGTCAGCGAATACCTCAGGAATACCATGGAAGAGAATTTCAGGCTGTTTGACAAATATCCCGACTATGTATTCAACTTCACGGGATCACGGCGCTACCGCCTGATGAAGGAATACCATCCCGAACTTTACTCCCGTCTGAAAGGATACATCGATGCCGGAAGATGGTTTGTAGCAGGGTCCTCCGTGGAGGAAGCGGAGGTGAATGTTTCTTCTTCAGAATCTGTTCTACGGCATGTGCTTTATGGCAATAATTTTTTCCGTAAGGAATTTGGCAAAGTGAGTTCCGACTATATGCTTCCGGATTGTTTTGGTTTTGTGGCAAGTTTGCCATCTGTTCTCCATCACGCAGGAATCATCGGCTTCTCCACACAGAAACTCACCATTCCAAACCTCAAAACCTCTGTTCCTTTGCCATTTAATGTGGGAGTCTGGAACGGGCCAGACGGCAAGGGAGTAGTCGCTTGTCTGGATGCCACAGATTATGATGGGGATCTTATGCCCCGTCTCGACATAGATTCCTACTGGGACAACCGTCTGGCCGACGACCAGAAAAAATACGGCATTACCTTCGACTACCGCTACTATGGGTGTGGTGACATGGGCGGAGGTTTGCGCGAAAGGGATGTGATCAATGCAGAAGGGAGTTTGCAAAATTCAGACAGCAAAATCAAAGTGGTACTGACCTCTTCAGACCAAATGTACAAGGATATCACTCCTGAAATCAGGCAAAAATTACCTGTCTACAAGGGGGATCTCCTCCTGGTTGAGCACAGCGCGGGTTCAATGACTTCTGAATCCTACATGAAAAGACTGAACCGCAAAAATGAAATTCTTGCACAATCTGCCGAACAGATGGCCTCCATGGCAGGCTTCCTGACAGACGCTCCTTATCCTTATGGCAAACTTAATAATTCCTGGGAATTGTTGTTAGGAAGCCAAATGCATGATGTTTTACCGGGAACTGCCATTCCGAGCGCTTTCAAACTGGCATGGAACGACGAATTTATTGCCCAGAACGGATTTACGGAGGTATTAAAAAATTCCCTTGGTGTAGTCTCCTCCCAACTCAATACCCAGACCAAGGGCCGGGCTATTGCCATTTACAATCCTGTTGCCCGTGAACGGGAAGATATTTGTACTGCTGAACTGAGTTTCCCAGTCATGCCTGCTCATTTAAAAGTATTCGACGAAAAAGGGAAAGAAGTGCCATCACAGATAATCTCCAGAAGTGGAAATACCGTGAAATTCATTTTCCTTGCAAGGGTGCCTTCAATGGGTATTGTTGTATACGATGCACGAGAATCAATTGAAAAATCAAAACTGATTACAAATGCCTTGTCTGCCGAACCCAATAGTCTCGAAAATGAGTTCTACAGACTCACACTGGATAACAACGGCGATATTGCCTCCATCACGGATAAAAAAGAGCACCGCGAGCTGCTGTCAAAGCCTGCCAGATTAGAATTTCAGCATGAATCTCCTAGAAAGGAACCTGCATGGAATATGTTCTGGTCCGACCGCAAAAATCCTCCTTTCGCATTCATGAATCAGGAAGTGACGATTAAAATGGTCGAGAATGGTCCGGTACGGGTAGCCTTCGAGGTATCAAAAAAAGGAGAAAATTCTGTAATCACACAAATAATAAGTTTGTCAGCCGGAAACGCTGGCAAACGGGTGGAGGTTGCCAACAAAATCGACTGGCAATCTACCGGAGTAAGTTTGAAAGCATCCTTCCCTTTTACTGTGGAAAATGAAAATGCAACCTATAACCTTGGAACAGCCGCCGTCGAAAGAAATACGAACCACGAACTAAAATTTGAGGTACCTTCCAAAATGTGGCTGGACCTGACAGATAAGTCAGGTAAATTTGGTGTTTCTGTGCTGGAAGACTGCAAATACGGATCCGATAAGCCTGACAACAATACCCTTCGGCTTACTTTGCTATACACTCCTTCGGCTAAACTCTGCCCAACCTGGTTGTACCAGGCTTCACAAGACTGGGGTATCCAGGAGGTGAAATACGGATTGTACAGTCATAGCGGTAATTGGTCTGAAAGTGAAACACAAAAGCAGGCCGAGTTTCTGAATAAACCTTTGATCGCCTTTGAGGCTCCGAAACATGGTGGCACAACAGGTTCTTCATTTTCATTTCTGAGTATCAATTCTCCGAAGGTTGGTCTGATGGCACTGAAAAGAGCAGAAGCCTGCGACTATTTTGTAGTTCGAGTCAATGAACTCTCAGGACAAGACCTCAACGGTCTGAAACTTCGTTTACCGGGAAAAATTCTTGACGCATTCGAAATTAACGGTCAGGAGCAAAAGATCGGCCCTGCAGTCATTGATGGCAATTCACTTTCCTTTGAACTTTCACACTTTACCATCAGGAGTTTTGCGGTCAAACTTGCATCTTTAAGTCAAATTGCATTCATCCAGAAACCTGTCGGCCTTTCTTTCGATCAGGATGTGATGAGTTTTGACAACAACCGGACCGACGGAGATATGGTTAGAAAATACGATACTACGGAACATGGTAATGTCAACAACTATCCTGCCGAAATGATGCCCGATACGTTGATAAGTGAGAACGTACTATTTAAAATGGGCAGCCGGAAAGACCTGCAAAAAAATGTGGTGACCTGTAAAGGGCAAATCGTTGATTTACCTGTCGGTGATTATAACAAACTTTACTTTTTAGCTTCCGCCACGGAAGACACAAATGGAAATTTTGCGGCCGGCGGAGCGAAAATAGATTTGAACATAGCAAAATGGTCAGGCTTCATCGGCCAACATTACGACAGGCAGTTTGATTTGGATGGATCAACCGTTCTTGGAATAATGGAACCTTTTCTGAAAACCGATAACATCGCCTGGTTTGCTTCCCATACCCATTTTGGCTATCCTACAAGAAATGATCCGTACCACTATTCGTACATTTTTAAATATGCCCTGAATCTACCTCCAGG
This sequence comes from uncultured Bacteroidia bacterium, assembly GCA_903902325.1. Classification (GTDB taxonomy): domain Bacteria; phylum Bacteroidota; class Bacteroidia; order Bacteroidales; family Prolixibacteraceae; genus CAINVV01. The sequence continues at coordinate 7,721 of CAIUUO010000202.1, read as the reverse complement.
TACAAGTAGGATTACGCTTCCGGACAATGATAAAATAAAAATATTCGCGATCACCGTTGCAAAGAAAAATACTGATGATGTGAAACTTCTGCAACCCGTTTCAGACAATTTCAAGGAAAACCTCCCTTTCAGGTTAAGAGTTCAAGGCAAGTAAGAAATTACTGCAAATATCCGCTCTAAGGCCACCAATCACCCATACACAAGGAGGATTGGTGGCTTCACTTTTATAATGGGAACCTGCATAAGATTGTTTGTCGGGAAAAACCCTACAAATAAATCAATAAAATAAGTACGCAAATACTCCGGACCACCTACCATTTGAACCCTACAGCCAGATTATATTCACCCTCAGAAATAGTGCTCAATCATCATCAATGCCAGCGGCCACTTACACGGTTTCATTACAACCAATTGTGGGATTGAATGCAAGTTGTTGCACATTAAATAAGTGAAAAAATCGCATCATGAACTTGGAACTTTTTACCAGATTATTGGAACACGAAGCTAAGGGATTATACCTTCAAAGTACTACTCCTGAAACCTTTATGGTTAAAGTAAAATCGCTGATTCGGACACTGAAAAACGGCGAAAGTTGTGAAATTATGTCAGACAATGAACTTGTGGAAATAATAGTTGCCTCCGAACATAAAAAAGGCCAGATGCCTGAAAAAAAAAATAGTTTTTTTGACATTGTTGATCTTTGCCTTTACAGGGCCAACTAAGATTTACTTGCGTTATTTTTTCAATTCATTATTTCAGTTTCATAATTTCAGTTTCGGAATAAATTACTACAACAGGAGCCTGATGCCCATACAGTGTATGCATCTTATGCAATTCGTTGAATTTTGATTCTTAATCGTTCATTTCACCCCTAAGAAATGAACGATTTTGTTTATACAATCCATCACTAAATCTCTGTTTCTTTGCCAGTTAAAATTAGTTTGTCAACTATCTTCTTGAAAACCTGATTTTAAAAAATCGATGTGTTATATGATATACCACGATATCAATCCATCATACCAACAACTGGCAGTTTGGACCTATTTTTCTTTATCTTCGTAACGAGTTTACTACTACTATTATCATGAAACTATTTACAGGATATCTGCTGCTATCCCTGACAATTTTTGGTATGACCTCCTGTACCGGACAAAAAGAGCGGTTCTTGACCGGACAAGTTCCGGCAAGATCAATTCGTTATTCTGATCGTCCCTATCCGCAGGAATTCAGCATTAAATTTTTACACGGCAAAAACTCAATTGCCGGTGTCACGTATGTCATTATCGGTGAACCGCGATGGTCAGATAAGGATTTTATCTGAAGACGGAGTACTTGTTCCGTATAATGGAAGCCTGTTCTATCCTGGAAAACTATCGCCTGACCTGTCCTATCCCCAACTGATTCCGAAAAAGATCACCGCCTTAGCAACCTACAGGCACCAAACAGTCTACCTGGATGACAAGCAGGTTTTCAGCAATGCCTGGGCAGGTAAACTCCGGATCAATCATGGTCTGCCAAGGGCAAAATTGTTTGCCGGTAGGGACGATTTCAATTTTCTGGTTTCCGACGGAGAAACAATTTTCTATCTAAATCAAAGTGGTGAAAGGATCTGGTCCGGAAGTTTCAAGGGATTGATACAGATTAGTTACTTTGAAAACCTGAGCGGTAGAAATTATTTTTGATACTCTTGCTTCCGGTTTGTATTACTCTGCCGGAACAGGCGAAAATATAGCAGTCGAGATTCCAACCGACCTGAAACATGATCCTGCTTTTTCTCTTTCAAACGGGTTCATTTATCTTGGCAATGGTTACTGCCTCATAAAAGACTGTTCCGTTGAACATCTGGCCGCCACGTGGAGACAAAAGGAGCAGGAACTGGTGTTCCGCGAAGAACTGAACGAAAACAATCCGGGAATGAAAATGAAGTTTAATGTGGTGAAAGGCAGTGTCAATTCAGGTCTTGAATTCGCCAACAAATTGAATAGATGGCCGTGCTACTACCTAAAAATCGTTGACAAGCAACTGAAATACGACAAGGTGATACCGGAATAATTTGTATTTTCGTGGCTCGGCTTCCAGACTATGATCAATAAATTCCGGAGATTTTCCATTCTACTGCTTTTCTTTCTTCCAAAAATTACGACTGCTGAAAACCATCCGTCAGCAGATCTTTCTGCCCACAGGAAAGATACGCTTGTGCAGCAAAAAACAATCAACCAGGATTACAAGATCCACGCCAGCAGAACCTCAGGCCACATCAAACTGGATGGTATCGTCGACGAGAAGGATTGGCTTAAAGCCGAAACCGCCTCCAACTTCTACATGGTGCTTCCTTACGACACCGGCCATTGCAGGGCAAAGTCAGAAATCAGGATGCTTTACGACGACAAGGCATTCTACCTGAGTCTGGTTTTCCACGATACCCTACCGGGAAAGCGTCCGGTCGAATCGTTGCGCAGGGATTTCGTATTCGGCAACAACGACAATTTTCTTCTCTTCATCGACCCCTTCAACGACCAAACCACAGGCTATTCCTTTGGGGTCAATGCTGCAGGCGCCATATGGGACGGTACCATGAGCGGCGGTTCGGCAGTAAACCTGATATGGGACTGCAAATGGGAGGTCAAAACGAAGAACTATCCCGACAAGTGGACTGCCGAAATGCGGATCCCATTCAAATCGATTCGTTACAAGAGCGACTTGGACCACTGGAACATCCAATTCTCAAGATTAGACCTGAAAATGAACGAAAAATCGGCATGGGCACCTGTGCCCCGTCAGTTTCCAACAGCATCTCTTGCCTACGCGGGCCAACTGATCTGGGATACTCCCCCGCCAAAATCGGGGTTGAAACTCGCCCTGATTCCTTACCTGTTCGGGAGTGTCTCCCGCAATTTCGAGAAGAATGAATCTGCCGTTTACAAAAAGGATTTTGGGTTTGATGCCAAGGTAGGACTCTCCTCTTCACTCAACCTCGACTTGACCTATAATCCCGATTTCTCCCAGGCCGAAGTAGACGACCAGGTGATCAACCTGCAGCGATTCGAACTTTACTTTCCTGAGAAAAGACAATTTTTCCTCGAAAACAGTGACCTTTTCGCCAATTTTGGAACCACAACCGTCCGCCCCTTCTTCTCACGACGGATAGGTTTGGATGCACCCGTCAGCTGGGGCGCCAGGCTCAGTGGCAAAATTGGACAAGACTGGCGCATCGGAATGATGGACATGCAAACCGGCAGTGAAGGCGATTACCTTGCCCGCAATTTTTTCGTCACCTCATTCCAGAAAAAAATTTTCTCACGATCCAACATTGGTTTCATCTTTGTAAATAAGCAACAATTGAACATCCCCGATTCCTGGAGCGGCAACAATTACAACCGGGTGGCCGGTTTGGAATACAATCTCGCAAGCCGTGACAATTTTTTGAATGCCAAACTGTTTGCCCAGAAGTCGTTCACTCCGAAAAGCAACGCAGCCGAAGAGTACAGCGAGGGCCTCAGTCTGGCCTACTCGCGCAAGAACTACCTGCTGGAGTTGAATCAATTGTATGTGGGAAAGGATTTCAATGCAGAGACCGGTTATGTGCCCAGGATCGATTTCCTACGAATAGACCCGAAGGTGACTATCAAGTTCTATCCGAAACAAGGAACTGTCGAGACCCATGGGTTTTATACGGAATTCGACAACTACCTGATGCCGGGCTCGGTTAAACTGACAGACCGGAATCTCGGTTACGACTACTATGTCAATTTCAAGAACAGGGTACACCTGGAATTCAAGACCAACTACTGGTATGTATTCCTGCGCCAGAACTTTGACCCAACCAATCAGGGACAACACTATCTCCCGGCAGGCAGCAGTTATCAATGGGGGGATTTCTACTTTTTGTTCAACTCAGACAACCGGAAGATGCTGCGGGTTGACCTTCAATCCGGCTATGGCGGTTTTTACAACGGTACGAGGTGGTATGTGTCGGGCGACCTGATATGCCGTTTCCAGCCTTATGGATACCTCTCACTTGTTTATAGCTACAATCAGCTCTACCTGCCCCAACCCTGGCAAAACACAGGATTCTGGTTGGTTGGTCCGAAACTGGATGTCACTCTTACCAACAACCTCTTCTTCACCACCTACGTGCAATACAATCAACAGGCAAAAAACCTGAATATCAATGCGCGTTTCCAATGGCGCTACAAACCAGTTTCCGATTTGTTCCTGGTTTATACCGACAACTATTTCCCCGAAAACATGAATGTTAAAAACAGGGCGCTAGTGCTCAAAATGACCTATTGGTTTAATTAATATCTGAATAAATTCTCACGCAAAGACCGCTAAGGGTATTCAAAGTACGCAAAGAAACTTATTGTTTATCGCTTTTTTGCGATCTTTGCGCTTACTTTGCATTCTTTGCGTGAAAATTTTTATTTTGCCTGTCCGTATTTAACTATATAATAATGAGCAAACTAACTTTATACATTTTCTTTGCAATCCTAATTATAGGATGTCAGAATGAAAAACCTCTGATTAGCAATTCCGCGAGACTGAAAGACATCGAAAAGATGCTGAATGTCCAGAAAGAACTGACTTCCAATTCATTGAAGCCCTTTTGGCCGGTGCTCGAAAAGCCTGCTGCAAAAAATGAAGTTCAGGCCATTCAATTCTTGTATGCCTATATGCCCCTGAGCGATCTCGCTGACTGCACCCCTGATTTCATGGTAGCCAATGTGAAGCTGAGCCTCCTTGCCAGGCAGGAAATGTCCTGGGGAAAAAATATTCCTGAAGAAGAATTTCTGCATTTCGTTTTGCCTTTGCGCGTCAACAACGAGAATTTGGATTCGTTCAGGCTGGTATATTACGAAGAGATAAAAAACAGGGTAAAAGGTTTATCCATGAAGGAGGCAGCACTGGAGATCAACCACTGGTGCCACGAAAAGGTCAACTACCGTGGAACGGATTCCAGAACCAGCGCTCCGATGAGCACCATCAGTAAAACTTTCGGCAGGTGCGGGGAAGAATCTACATTCACTGTTTCAGCCATGCGTGCGGCAGGCATTCCCGCCCGCCAGGTATATACACCCCGATGGGCACATACAGACGACAACCATGCTTGGGTTGAAGTGTGGATCGATGGCAACTGGCACTATATGGGTGCCTGCGAACCTGATACAGATCTCGACAGGGGCTGGTTCAGCGAACCTTCACAGCGTACCATGCTGGTACACAGCCGTACTTATGGCCGCTATTTTGGTCCTGAGGAGGTGGTCAATGCCGAAGACCGGTTTTCGGAGTTGAACCTCACCTCCAATTATGCAAAAACGAAAAAGATAACCATTCTGGTAAGTAATGGAAACGGATCGCCTGCCGAAGGGGCCAAAGTTGAGTTTAAACTTTACAACTATGCCGAATATTATCCCATTGCAACTACAACCACCGACAGAAACGGATCAGCAAGTCTGACAACAGGATTAGGGGATTTGATTATCTGGGCTTCAAAAGATGGTAATTCCGATCACAAAAAACTCAGTGTAACAACCATGGATACTTTGCACCTGAACCTCTCGGCCACGGGATTGGATCAACACACTGAAATCTATGACCTGGTGCCACCCAAGGTTTCAAAACCAATTGTCAATCCAACCATTGAGGATAAAAATATCAATGACAGGCGAATGGCAAAAGAAGATTCCATCCGAAACAGTTATTCCTCTACTTTTAAGGATTCAGTTTGGATCCGTGATTATGTAAAATCCATGCAAATGGGCGAAGATACGTTGATGCGCATTTTCCGGCTTAGCTACGGCAACTGGAAGGAAATGTCTGCCTATATTGGCAACAACGTAAAAAGCAGCCGTAAACTGCTACTTCCCCTCACATACGGTATATCTGACAAAGACCTGAGCGATACGAAGGCAAGTGTACTGACTGATCACCTGCTTCAGACGGTTGGCACGGCAACTGTCGAAGAGATGGCATCCCCTCTTTTCGAAAAATATGTGCTTGCCCCGCGCATGGATCTGGAGATTCTCTCTCCATGGCGCAGTTTCCTCATGAAAAACCTGGGTGCAGAGATGGCTGCCAAATCAAAAAAGGATATTGGCACACTTACAAGTTGGATCAATAAAAATATCAGAATCGATCTGGTTGCCAACAAGCACTCCCGAGCCCCATTAACACCGATTGGTGTTTACAACCTGAGAGTTGCAGATCAGATTTCACGGGATATCTTCTTTGTGGCGGCATGCCGCACTTTTGGCATTCCTGCCAGACTAAATCCGGAAACCCAGACACCGGAATACAACAAAGATGGGAAATGGCTCCGGGCTGGCTTTGAAACAGTCGCAGCACAACCAGAATTGGGAAAACTTATTCTGGTTGACAAGAACAACAGCCTCACACCACAATATACCCTTCACTTCACCATTGCCAGGATTAATGATGGCATTTGTAAAACACTCGAATTTGATGAAGGTTTGAAACTGACGGATTTCCCCAATCCGGTGATGCTTGAGACAGGGAAATATGCCTTGATTACCGGCAAACGACTTTCAGACGGTTCAGTCCTGAGTTCCATGACATTTTTCGATGTTTCAAAGGACAAGCCAGTCACCCTTCCGGTCGAACTGAGGAAAGAAGAAGCTACGCTAAAACCCGTTGGTACAATTGACCCGAAGAAAATACATCTTTCGGTTACTGCAAAAAACGAATCGGTTACACTTGCGGAGTTAATGCAAAATACAAATTCAGTAATTGTGTTGCTGGATCCGGACAGTGAACCATCGAAACACATTCTCAACGACCTGGCTCCTTACAAAGATCAACTCAATAGCTGGAAAGGCAGGTTCATCTTTGCAAATATTTCGGAAAAGGGAACAGCAGAATCTATCTTCAAAACCTATCATTTGCCCGAAAAAACGACTTTTTCAATCGATTCATACAGTGAATTAACTCAGGAAATTGCTAAGGTTTCAGGGAAAGACGCCAAAAACAACTTGCCTTTTGTCCTGTTTTGCCAACCTGCCGGTGAAATACTTCTGATCTCTTCGGGTTACAAAATCGGAATGGGTGAACTATTAATGCAAATGATCAAAAGGATCGAAAAGGAAGATATTTTTCTGAATAAAGCAAGTTGCACAACTCCTTGACAGGTAATTATTTAGAATTATTCTAATTATCCGTATTTGACCACAAAAATATTTGCAATTGTTGTTTTCAGGGTTTTATACTTTTTTAACACAAAATATTTGGAGATGAGTTAGTTCGCCTCTAACTTTGTGTTACATTTTTTTCATAAGTTTAGGTTAGTTAGTTTGGTTAGTTTTAGTAAAAGGATGGATCCTCCCGGATCCGTCCTTTTCGTTTTAAATGACAGACCTGACAGGTTTTCAAAAACCTGTCAGGTCTGAATTTGAGATTTGATTATTTTTACGTGATATTTACCTGTTGGTAAAAAATCGCACCCGGTATTTCAATCAATTTAGGCCATTAAGTGAATTTTAACATATTTCATGAAAAGCAAAACATTGACATAACATACCAAATTCTGATTATACATCTATATATCAATGATATCTAAAGAATTCAATAATTGACTTCTTTAATCCTTTTTTACAATTTATTAACACAAAATATTTGGGAGCATAGAAATTCAGGCCTATACTTGTAGTACATTTTTTTTCATAAGTTTAGGTTTAGTTAGTTTGGTTAGTTTTAGTAAAAGGATG
>CAIUUO010000201.1 GCA_903902325.1 uncultured Bacteroidia bacterium | reverse complement strand
GATCAAATGGTATGCTGCCGAAACCGGAGGGGCGGCTCTTGCAGGCAGCACCCACCTGGTATCCGGCACCGACTACTGGGGCACCCAAACGGTGAATGGGATCGAAAGTAGCGGAAGATTCAAGGTAACGGCAACCGTCAATGATTGCTACATCACCATTGGTACAACGGCAGTGAGCAACATTATAGCAACTTCAGCCACCTGCGGCGGAACGATCAGCAACAACTGTGGTGGGGCAGTAACTGCCAGCGGAGTTTGCTGGAGTACCTCAACAGCCCCGATTGCAACGGGAAACCATACAAGCGACGGAGCAACATCCGGTTCGTTTACAAGCAGCATCACCGGCCTTACCCTGGGCGCTACCTATTATGTACGGGCGTATGCAACCAACAGTTCCGGAACGGCTTACGGCCCTGAGGTGAGTTTTACGACCGCGATACCTCAATTGCCAGTCGTTGGTCAAAGTTACCAGGGAGGTTTGCTGGTCTATTTGCTGGTTGCGGGCGATCCTGGCTATAGTGCCACTGTCCAACATGGATTAATAGCGGCCACTGCCGACCAGAGTACCGGCATAATATGGGCAATAGCTGCCTACCAAAATACTAGTGTAACAGGAACACTCAGCACTATCGGGAGCGGCTCAGCGAACACGGATAAAATCATCGCGCAAAATGGCGCCGGCACTACTTATGCTGCAGGTCTGGCACGAGCCTACACCGGCGGCGGATACAGCGACTGGTATTTGCCAAGTCAAGATGAGTTGAATAAACTTTTTCTCAATAGAATATTATTGTCCACCACGCCTGATGTATTATATTGGAGTTCATCTGAGTGGTACGATCCCACGGGAACGGCGTGGTTCCAGGTGTTCGATAATACTGGCTACAAGGGCGGCGGCGGTAAGACGGAGGGAGCCATCCACGTTCGTTCTGTTCGGTCTTTTTAACAAGGAATGCCCGTGGCGGATGAAGATTTATGATTGGTATCTGTTAACCAGCAGAGATCAATGGGAGATGACAAATCTCCGGACTACGGGGTACGGATTGCAAATTAGGCGTGTTCACAAAATACGGTTAAGATGCAATCAATCAGCGGAATTAATTTTTGCCCGATAGGGCATGAAGGTCAATAGAAAGTTCAAATAATATAAGCAAACCGCAAATGAAACAAGTCATTCAGTTAACAGTGTTGATTGTTATTTTAGCCGCAAGTTTCGGGCTAAAGGCTGCCAAGTATGTGGTAAGTGGCGCCGGTGCCGACGTAAACGGAACCTATGAGGAAGGAATACCTGTTTTATGGTTGTCCATATTTTGCAAAGGAAGACAATCCTCCCATTGGAATAATTTTGAACGGACCAGGGAATTGATTCTTAGTCAATGCAGGCTAATATCCAATTTATCTTTTTTGATATGCCTGAAGAATATTTTTTACAAACTGAATATGAACAAGATACGCAAGATAGTTCTGGTGCTATCCTTGCTGCTTTATGGCTTAACCATTAAGGCACAAAATTATGTTGTGTATGGTGCAGGCTCTCCAACTATTAATGGCACTTATTTTAAAAGTGACAAAACTTATAATGGCTATTTCTATTATGTACTTGAAAAAGAAAGTGGATACGATTACGGGTATCAGCACTGGCTATGTTTTGAAAACAAATATTCCTCCGGACAGTGGGCTATAGTACAAATGTCCGGAGATGGTGCGGGTAACTGGTCAGTTTATACAATGTATTACAACACTGCACTTCAAAGTACGGCTCCTCCGGCAACAGGCTGGACAAAAACAAGTATTACCTCCAATCCAGCTCCCCTGGTTCAGCCGGAGATGGACCGTATTACCTACAGTGGCACTGTCTTTCAGGAATCGTCCTTAAATGATGGAACAATCCCCAATGCGCTCACAATTACCTGCAACAATGTTTCAGGTGAAACATTGTTGGGTGTCAACGGGGAAGACTTTGTACTTTCCGGTAAGGCAACGGTTAGCAATTTACCGGCAGGGCTTACTGCAAGAATAACAAGGAAAGACAACCTCACGCTTCTGGTTACGCTCACAGGAGCTGCAACCTCGCACAACAACGTTGATGATGTCTCAAATCTGAAAATTGTATTCGGCAACTCTGCCTTCAGCCTTAACAGTGCAGCATGTGTTGCAAACGCTTATAAGACAGATCTGGCAATTAACTTCATCCAGATTTTTAATGTTGGTTCAACCGGCGACCATACAACAATAGCCGAGGCATTGGCTGACTGTGGTGACGGAGATATTTTAAATCTTGCAGCCCAAACGTTCACCGAGGCCGGTCTGGAAGTATCAAAAACCATTACCATTCAGGGTCAGGGTGCTAAATCAACAATTATACAGGCAGCTGATATTCCGACAAGTGCCACAGCCAGAGTGTTATTCACTGATGAAAGCACAAAAGTAAAGATCACCGGAGTCACAATCCGAAACGGGCATGCGGCAGAAGGGGGCGGCATTTTATCCACCTCTGACAGTCTAACCTTGCAAAATGTGAGCATTGAAGCCAATGCAGGAGGAATTCATCTTAAAAAAGGACATTTGTCGTTAATCAACAGTACAATTATTCATAATACATCAGAAGACACTGGTGCCGGCGGCATATATGTCGATATGAATACGACAGCTGCAATTCTAAATTCCACAATAACCTATAATACAGGAACCACAGGAGCAGGTATTCAATGCAACGGTGGCAAACTCGATATACAGAACAGTACCATAGCCTATAACCAGGGTACCGGTATTTCTGTCATTAATTGGGGAGCTCTAACTATTTCCGGCTCAATTCTTGGCCGAAATAACTCGTATGATTATGATATTACAAACACGGTTACCTTAACTGACAATGGCTTTAACATAATAGAAAAGCAGCATTCAACACTTCCAATTCACAGCAAATGGCACTTTACTCAGCCAACAGATATTCTGTATAATTATACTAAAGACAGTACCGCAAGCACCCAATGGACGAAAAACAATGCATTGCTCGCCATTCAAAATCTGAATCTTAGCATTGTGCCCGCAGATAATAGTACCTTAAACGGGACCCAGACACTTTCTCTTTTAGCCGGAAGCTTTGCTATAGGTGCCGGTGTGACAACTGTGTTACTTCAGACTGATCAAAGGGGTTATGTGAGAAAAGCAACCATTGACATTGGAGCGTTTGAATATGGTGGTACTACCGCCTCCAAACCGACTGTTACGACAACAGCAATCTCTACCTACACAAGTTACTCAGCCACCTTGGGAGGAAATGTTACATCCGATGGAGGGTCGTCAGTATCTGAACATGGGATAGTATATAATCTGACCGGTACACCTTCTGTTTCAGACACTAAAATGCCCTTAGGAAATGGTACTGGGACTTTTTCAATCACAGCTCCCGGCTTGTTCTATGGAACAACATACTATGTCCGGGCCTACGCTATCAATGCCCTGGGTGTCAGTTATGGCAGCGTCCAGAGCTTTACAACCTCTCTGCTCCCGCCTTCTTTCACTACTACACCAGCGACAACGGTAGCATACGACCATAGATACAATTACAGCGTAAATGCAACAACAGTAGGGGGGCAGGCAACAACACTGACTGCACCTACATTGCCTGCATGGCTTACTTTCAGTTCAACTCTTTCATCGACTGCCCAAAGTTTCGGAAATATTCCTTCAGGTGCCCAAATTGGAGGTACCGCGGGTGACGATGATGGCAATACCTATGCCATCACGCACGATGGAACCACAATTTATAAAATCGCAGCTGACGGAACGACCACCACCTGGAAGTCGGGTCTTCTGAGCGGAACTGTAAATTCTCTACTTATAGTAAACGGGTACATTTATATTCCTAGATTAAACAACTTCTTACATTGTATAACTCGTGTTTCTCTGACTGATGCCTCAGCTGCCGAAGAGACTTTTGGAGCATTTACATCGAATATTGGTTCAATAGCCTATAAAAGCGGATATATATATGCATCAGATTTTACAACAGGAACAATTTACCAGCTGAATGAATCGAACAAGGTGAAAAAAGTATTCCTAAACCAATCGAATGGATTGCCGGCAAATGGACCGTGGGGTCTTGCCTTTGGAAACGATGGAAATTTATACATTACTTCCTTGGCAAACAATTCAATACTGATGTACAATGGTACTGTGGTCAGTACCGTACTAACAGGTCTTCCGGATTATCCATACAGCATACAGCAGGACTTACAGGGTAACTTCTACATTGCAGTCGGTAATTATGGCGTCCGCAAATACGACAAAAATTTTTCCTCCTACCAGGTGGTTTCAGCAGGTTCGACAGATTATGCTTCCAGCTTGTCGGTGAATTCGGCAGGGGAAATCTCATATGCCATTTTTAATACCAATACCATTTACCGGTTTCAAACCTGTTCTGTTTTAAAAGGAACACCTGCGAAATCCGATATGGGTAGTTACCCGGTAGTTGTCAGAGCTACAAATGTTGCCGGATCTACCGACCAGTCATTTACGATCAACGTTGTGGATAAAACACCTCCTGCGATTACAGGATTGGTTCCTGCAGATAATGCCGCAAATGTTTCCATAAAACCTTCACTTTCAATAAGCTTTGATGGAGCAGTAAACCTGGGTTCAACCGGCACTTTTAAGTTGTACAACGGAGCAACACTCATCAAATCGTTTGATCTTTCAAATGCCACTGACCTGAGTGCTTTCGAACTATCTGCCGACCAACTTACCTTAACCGTAACTCTTCCAAGCAATATTGGTTATGGGATACCGGTGTCGGTGGAAATTTCATCGGGTTTTGTCAGGGACATATTCGGAAATAATTTTGCCGGCATTACAGCTGCATCAGGTACATGGAATTTTACTACAATAAAGGATACTCAGACAATCAATTTCCCTGCGGTAACATCCACAACCTATGGTGATGCTGCTTTTACGCTTGGAGACGCCGCCACAGATAAAGGGCTTACAGTTACCTACATCGCGGGGGATCCTTCAATAGTGAGCATCTCAGGCAATCAGGCAACCGTGCTTAAAGCGGGAACTACTACCGTAACAGCATCACAGGCCGGCAATACCACCTATTTTGCTGCAACTAATGCGATCCAGACTCTTGTGGTCAACAAGAAAAATCTGACAGTTACAGCCGATTCTAAAACAAAAGTTTACGGAGATGCCAATCCAACACTGACCTTTTCATACGGTGGCTGGATAAACAGTGACAATGAGACTGTACTTGATACCAAACCCTCTGGATCTACAACCATATCCCTTACTACACCGGCAGGCATCTATTCCAGTGCAATATCAGTTTCTGGCGGAGCGGATGACAACTACTCCTTCTCATATGTTTCAGGTGCATTCTTGGTGTCAAAGGCTACACTTACAGTTACTGCAGATGCCAGTAAAACATACGGCGATGCCAATCCTCTGTTTACATTTAAATATTCAGGCTGGAAAAACTCAGATACAGAACCGGTTTTGACTACAAAGCCAACTGGAAGTACAACAGTTACATTAACCTCGCCAGCAGCAACTTACACTGGAGCAATAACACTATCGGGCGGAGCTGCCACCAGCTATTCATTTGTTTATGTTGCCGGTGACTTTACAGTTAATAAAGCAGTACTAAATGTTAAGGCTGATTCCCAGACCAAAGTATATGGTGATGCCAATCCAGCCCTGACCTTCACCTATTCTGGATTCAAAAACTCAGAAACAGAGGCTGTTCTGACGACAAAACCAACCATAAGCACGACCGTCACAAATACATATTTAGCCAATACACTTGAAGGTGCAATAACTGTATCAGGTGGAACTGCAGCCAACTATACATTTACTTACACAGCCGGAGATTTTACAATTACTAAGGCAGTCGTGACCATAACAGCTGATGCACAGACAAAAGTTTACGGTGATCAGAATCCAACACTGACATTTAGGTACGCTGGGTGGAAAAACGGTGAGAACGAATCAATTATCTATAGTCAGCCTGTTATAAGCACAACAGTAACATGGACGTCAAGAGCCGGAACCTACACAGGAGCAATAACTGTTTCTGGTGGTGCTGCTGGCAACCCCAGCTATACCTTCAATTATGTAGCAGCTGACTTTGTGGTTACAAAGGCAGTACTGACAGTTACTGCCCGGGCCGGCACAATAGCATATGGAGATCAAGTCCTGCCATGGTGTGATTACTCCGGATTCAAATTCATGCAAGGTGTATCGAGTCTGACTACCCAGCCAACCGGAGGTTCAACTGTTGCGTTAACCTCGTCGGTAGGAACCTATACGGGAGCAATTATCTTTTCAGGCGGAGTGGCAGACAACTATTCATTCTCTTATGTGGCTGCTGATCTTACCATTACAAAAGCTGTCTTAGACGTAGTAGCAGATTTCAAGACCAAATTTTACGGAGACCCCAACCCTGAACTGACACTGCATTACAATGGCTTCAAAAACTCCGAAACCGAATCAGTACTTGGAACACAACCTGTTCTGAGTACGACAATAGCAGCAGCAACAGCCTCCGGATATTACACCAATGCAATAACTGTATCGGGTGGATCTGCAACCAACTATTCTTTAAATTATGTTTCCAGTTATTTTAACGTAACCAAGGCTGCACTGACCATAACCGCAGAGTCAAAGACCAGGGTATACGGAGACCTGAATCCTACGACTACATTAACCTATTCAGGCTGGAAGAACGGAGAAAACACATCTGTTCTCACTTATATTCCAACGGCAACTATTACAGGGATTTACGGGAACACTTCTGTCGGAACCCATGTTGGTGCAATAGCTATAGAAACGATATACCCCGCCAATTATGCAGTTACTTACATTCCGGGGGATCTTACAATAACACCGGCCCCGCTGACAGTTACAGCTGTAACGAAGACCAAAGTTTATGGCGATGCCAATCCAACCCTGACCTATAATTATACAGGCCTTAAAAACGGTGAGTTGGAATCTGCCCTAACTACAAAGCCTTTCATATCCACAAATGTGACAGTTGCCTCCAATGCAGGAACCTATACAGGAGCTATTTCTGTTTCAGGTGCTGCTTCACCAAATTATTCAATAAACTATGTACCTGCAGACTTTACAGTGACGAAAGTAGCCCTGACAGTCACCCCTGCCGGTTGGAATAAAGTTTACGGAGATCCTAACCCGTCACTGACTGCCACCTATTCCGGCTGGAAAAACAATGATGACGTATCCGAACTGGATGTTAAGCCGATAATAAGCACTACAGTTACAACCTCCTCTCCTGTAGGTGTTTATTCAGGATCAATCTCATTATCAGGAGGTTACGACAAGAACTATACTTTTTCCTATAAAACGGCAAGTGTTAGAGTAACTGCAGCTCCGCTGAATGTAACCGCGAATAGTCAGACCAAAGTGTATGGTGATGCCAACCAGACTCTTACATTTAATTACTCGGGCTGGAAGAACTCAGACACTGAGGCTGTACTGAACACAAAGCCAACGGCAAGCACAACAGTTACACAGACATCATCAGTGGGAACCTACACCGGTTCCATCACAGTTTCAGGCGGTTTTGCCAGCGGCAATTATTATTTTAACAACTATGTTTCCGCCAATTTCACGGTCACGAAAGCCGCGCTGACAGTTACCGCAGATGCGCAGACAAAGACTTACGGTGCAGCCAACCCGACTCTTACATTCCGGTACAGTGGCTGGAAGAACTCAGATACTGAATCTTCCCTGACAACAAAGCCTATGGCAGGCTCAACAGTTACGCAGACATCATCCGTTGGAACCTACACTGGTGACATTACTGTTTCAGGTGGTGTTGCCACCAATTATTCTTTTACCTATGTTGCCGCCAATTTCACGGTTACGAAAGCCGCGCTGACAGTTACCGCAGATGCGCAGACAAAGACTTACGGTGCAGCCAACCCGACAATGACCTTCACCTACAGTGGTTGGCAAAATGATGATAATGAATCAGTTATTGAAACAAAGCCATCTGCAGCAACAACCATAACCACAGCTTCATCAGCAGGAACCTATACAGGCGCAATTACTCTTTCCGGCGGAGTCGCAACCAACTATTCATTCAACTATGTACCGGCTGACTTTACAGTTACAAAGGTGAACCCAACCATCACCACAACTGCCATCACCACCTACAACAGTACTTCTGCCACGATGGGCGGCGATGTGAGTGCTGACGGCGGTGCCACGGTCACCGAACGGGGAGTTGTTTATTCATCGAGCGACAACACTCCTACGATCGGAGAGGCAGGCGTAACGAAGGATGCAAACGGAACAACAGGTACGGGAACATTCAGCAAGTCAATCACAGGCCTTTCGGGTGGTATCACCTATTATGTGGTGGCTTATGCGATAAACAGTGAAGGAACAGCCTATGGCAATGTAAATTCCTTTACCTCCCCGTTGGGAAAACCCTCTTTGACCACCACCGGCTCGGCCAATGTTTCGGCTGTTTCGGCAGATATTGCCGGAAACATCACTTCCATTGGCAGTGGCAATGCGACCGTTCGCGGAATCTGCTACAATACATCGGGAACTCCAACCGTGGGCGATCCCAAATCCGAAACATCCGGCAATTATGGCACCGGTGCATTTACGCTTAACCTGACAGGATTAACGGACAGCACTACCTATTACGCACGTGCCTACGCCACCAATTCCGGAGGCACGGGTTACGGCGATCAGGTCAGTTTCACCACCCTGACCACCCCGGCGAATCCAACCTCTGTCGCAGCCACCTACAGCATACTCTGTCAGGGAGCCTCCACGCAGCTCACGGCCAACGACGCCCTTGGCACGGTGTACTGGTACACAGGCAGCTGTGGTGGCACCCAGGTAACCACGGGGAATCCGGTCACGGTAACTCCGTTGGTAAACACCACCTATTATGCATTGAATTTCAACAACGGTGCATTCAGTGCGGGTTGTGCCTCCATCGGCATCGTGGTGAATCCACGGCCTACCGTGGCCGATTTGCAGGCGTCAGGAACCGGAATCAAGTGGTATTTAACCCAGACCGGCGGAACGGCCCTTGTAACCTCTACCCAACTGGTAAACGGCCAGCACTACTGGGCCAGTCAGACGATCAACGGGCTGGAAAGTATGGCAAGATTTGAGGTAGAAGTGACCATGACGAACCCTTGATCAAATTTTTATCTCCTGGTTGAACCTTTCTTACAACGAACTCACGCTAATTTAAGTAAACAGCCTTGTCGGTCAGAGAAGGCAAACGAATTGGCATTGCGGTGAGTAAGCAAAAAATACAAGCCAAATTTCCACCCTGAAATCCCGCCAAATTAAAAAAAAGGAAGGCGCAAGGAACACCAGGCAGGCCTGAAAAATTCAGTACTGGTGTTTCTTTGCGCCTTCCTGGATTGAAACCGGAAATCTAATTCCGGTTTGTTGCACAATCCAACAGATTCAGCTATTTTGAAATCTTCATCTCATTGAGCAAATAACCTGCCCCCCCAAATTTATCCATGATAAAAAGGGTGTAGCGAATATCAAGGCTAATTGTACGTTGCAGCAAGGGCTCGAAGATGATGTCGCTGCTCATGGATTCCCAGTTACCATCGAAGGCAGTCCCGATGAGTTCCCCTTTGCCGTTCAGCACCGGACTTCCTGAATTACCGCCTGTGATGTCGTTGTTGGTAAGGAAATCGACTGGCATACGGCCATCCTTCATGGCATATTGGCCATAATCTTTGGCATTGTAAAGTTCCTTAAGCTTAGATGGAACTTCAAATTCATAATTTTTCGGATCTTCCTTCTGCATGACACCATCCAGAGTAGTTACAAAATCATAGATCACACCGTCCTTTGGGGAATAATTCAGTACTCTACCGTATGTCAGACGCATGGTTGAGTTGGCATCCGGGTAAATGGCTTGTCCGGCTTTCATCTCCAGCATTCCGGCAATATACAATTTCTGTCCGTTGGCATACTGGGTGCGGTACTGCTCAAGATCCCTGTTGTACTTCATGAAAGCAGTTGAAATATTTCTCCCGGCTACATAAGCCAGATCACTCTCCATGGCTTTTTTATCCCCAGCCTGTGCTGCTTTCAGTTTCTCCTCGGAAGTGAATACCGATTGTGCAAACATAGCATCCACATAGGCATCTACATTACCCTGATAGTTTGCATCAATTGTTTTGTAGAATTCGGGAAGATCGCTTGCGGGTACTTTTTCCCTGAAAAGTTTGATCAGGGCTTTCGCAACTTTAATATCCGTGGTAACATTATAGTCCTTGTAGTAATCAGCCGGACTCATCATCATGAAAGGTCTGCCTCCGGCACCACCGGGGCCTCCGCCTCTGCCTTCCCTTGGCGCTCTTTCAACCTGCGGACCAAAGCGTGTTGCGGCAGTAGTAAGTTCAATCGAACTGAGGGCTTCCATATAGTACCGAGAAATTTGAAGCAACTTGGCCCTTCCTTCGATGGCCGACTTCACGTCGTCCAGTGCCTTGCCATATTTTGCCACCCTGGCCGGATCTGCTGCGACCCACTCGCTAAATATTTTCTCTTCGGCGGCCCTTCTTTCGTAAACCTTCAATTTCGCAAAAGTCTCGTTCATGCCAAGCGATTTCTTGTATGAATTGGCTGAATTGGCATATTTACTGGCATACTGCAACCTGACTTTTGGATCTGCATCCATATCGGCCCAAATGATGTTCTGACGGACATTCCTTACCAGGACTGTCACCGCATTGGTAATCTCGCTGGTCTCCTTTACCTCATAGGAAGTCATGAAACGGTTGGTCCTGCCGGGATATCCAATGATCATGGCCGGATCGTTCTGATTCACTCCCTTGAGCGAAATGGTCAGGAATTTCTTAGGCTTGTAGGCTACGTTGTCTTTGGAATATTCGGCCGGATTATTGTCCTTGTCTGCGTAAATCCTGAACATGCTGAAATCGCCGGTATGGCGTGGCCACATCCAGTTGTCTGCCTCACCACCAAATTTACCGATAGAAGCCGGTGGGGCTCCAACAAATCGAATATCATTGTAAGTTTTGGTAATGACCATGTAGTATTGGTTGTCGCCGAAAAATGAGACAACCCTACCCCTGAGGAATTTGTTGTCGCCGATGGCCTTGGCAGTCAGCTGGTCAGAGATTTTAGTCAATGCTTCGTCTTTGGCTTTCGGATCCGTTACCGCAGCCATTGCCTCGGTTACTGCCTTTGTAACATCTTCAATCCTATCCAGGAAGATGACACTCAACCCTTTGGCAGGAAGTTCCTGATCGCGGTTCATCGCCCAATAGCCATTTTGCAGGTAATCGTGGTCGACCGTGCTCAATTTCTGGATCGTTCCGAAACCACAATGGTGGTTGGTCAACACCAGCGCATCCTTGGAGATGATTTCAGCCGTACAGCCGCCACCAAAATGCAGGACTGCATCCTTTAAACTGGAGTTGTTGATGTCATAAATGTCTTTGGCTGAGAGCTTAAAGCCCATTTCTGTCATTTTCTTGCTGTTCAGTTTCTGAATCAGCGGCAGCATCCACATCCCTTCGTCTGCACGAATCGTGCCGACAGACAAAATGATGGCTGCAAGGAATAATAATCCTGCTTTTCTGATGTTTAACATATAAGAGATTGAATTGGTTTGATAACTGATTACCTGTCTGACAATAATAGTAAAAAAGCGCAGAGTAAAAAATGAAATATATCCTTATTCCGCAGCCTTTCAAAGTTCCCCTTTAAGACCGATCGCATCCGCCCTTTTTTGCATGGCTGAAATGGTTTCTTCAACGAGTTCCTCAACTGTCATTCCGAGCATGCCGGCTCCTTTGGAGATCACTTCCCTGTTGGCTCCTGCGGCAAAGGCAAGGGTATTCCATTTCTTCATGACAGATTTGGTGGTCAGGTCGAGGATGCTTTTAGAAGGTCTCACATAGACGCATGCTGTGATCAACCCCGTGAGTTCATCTGTGGCGAAAAGAACCTTTTCCAGGTATTCCAGCGGTTCAACATCGGAGCAGAGCCCCCAGCCATGACTGACAATGGCCCGGATGTAGCTATGCGGCCAGTTGTGCTCTTCCAGTATCTTCCTGGTCATTGTGCAATGCTGTTCGGGAAATTTCTCATAATCGAGGTCGTGGCACAGTCCGATGACACTCCATTTTTCGGTATCCTCCCCTGCCTTATCGGCGAAATAATGCAACACCGCTTCAACAGCCAGTCCATGTCGTATAAGGCTGTCACTTTTGTTGAATTCAGTCAGGAGGGCAAATGCTTCGGCTCTTGATGGTTGGTATGACATAATTTCACAGATTAATGAACTTTATAATCGATCTCCAGGAATCGCTTCACCTCTTTTTTCCAGCGGCTCTCAACAAAGGCAATGTGATCCGCATGCTTCGTATAGGCTTCAAATAAGGCCTGATTGGCAAAAAGCATGGAAAATCCATAGGTGTAGTCGTTCTTCAGGCTGACCTGATCCAATACCTGGAAATTCTGAACGCCGGGAATCCTGGTAAGAATGATCTGACCGTCCTTCAGGAATTTTTCAGCATCTGCCTTCCCTTTTTCATGGATCAGATCAAAGATAACCATGTGCCGGATCTCACCGGTTTTAATCAAACCGGATGAAGCATCAGGTTTTGCCGACAATAAGGGAATCGATGCCGAGGCAGCTAAAGCGCCTGTTCCCAAACGGTTCAAAAAATTTCTTCTTCTAATTTCCATCTTATGAATTATATTGAGGTTAAAGTATTACAAATAATAAACCGTTTTTTGCAGAAAGGGCAATTTCATTAAAAAAAGAGAATTAGTATAATTTAGTCTTGGTGTCCTTCTGGTGAACCTTCGGGTCCTTTGTGGTAAAATCTTTTTTTAACCACAAAGGTCTCAAAGGGTAGCACAAAGGACGCGAAGTAATTCTTTCATCTCTTTGTTTGTCAATTGAGCAATTGTCATGACAATTCCAACTGAGTGGGAGGTTTCGAAATTTCTATCTCAAACTCCGACTCAACAAATCCGATCATCTCGTTGAAGAAACTGCGGAAGAGGGTTTCAAATTGATCGTATTCCTGATTCAGTATTTCAAAGGCCCACTGACTGTTGGATGGTAGCGAAGTGCGGCGCGACATTATTTCCAGCACATGGAACATGGTTTCCCGCATGGCGTATGATTCCAGCCGCTTGTGCTGAATCAGGAAGGGAAGAAATTGCTTAACGCGCAATGGTAGAAGTCCGAAATTCGAAATGAAGACCGAGTGCGCCTGTTTGGAAAACTGCCGCAATGTATAGGAAGAATATTCGTGAAATCTGGAGGCCAGGAAATGATCGAAGAAAATGTCTGACACGATACCTGCATGTCTTCCAAACCCGGGTTTCAACAGTTTATTGCACTCTCTGACATCTGCATGACTGTCAGTAAACGAATCGATGCTGCGGTGCATCCGGATGCCATAGGCGACCTTTTCGGGATAATTGAGGTATTTGTTGCCCTTCACATAGTCGCCGATGAAATTGCCCAGTTTGATCTCGTCCGAATCTCCCGATAAATACAGGTGCGCCAAATAATTCATGCAAATTTCGAAATTGGATACAATTTCAAAAGTACCATTTTAGGCAATACGGACAAATTACTAGACCTCGTTTGGCCGCTTGAAATATTCGGACTCATTGGTAGGCAGCAGTTCGCCAGAAAAGCGGAAAAACCCACTCCTTCGGGGAGTGACCATGAATACAATCAGTAAAAATTTTCCTGTTTCCATTTTGTGAAAGGTGTTACAACAAAGAAATCTATCCTGGACAAAGGCTACATCAGAATGCATGGATAACCCTTGCTGGCAATTTTATGTTTTACTTATGTAGTATTCCATTTCGATTTGAACGAAAATCAGGGCGTAATACACCTCCCCATCTCATCAGGATGTGTCAGGTTGTGAGGTTCTTCCTGTGAAACAAACGGACGATCAAGAAACAAACATGAAATCTCAACTAATTATCAGTGCTGGACTGATTTTCAGGTTCCTTAGGCAAAGTTCCGGGTATATTTTTATCCCTTGGAGCGTTTTTATTGTAGGAATAAACATTTTTAATGAAAAGTTCCTTGATCTTCTCGAGGGTTGTATCAGCCGATAGTTTAGTCACTGAATCTATGTTTTGTAGCAGTTCCCTGATAGTTCTGAAGATTTCATTATTTGGAACTTGAACAATACAGTTTAAATCGCAGGTGTCTTCATTTTGAAACAACTTCGTATATACTTTTCCTGTAATCCTGGCATTCCCATTGACCTCAATTTTCCCTGTACAGAATATATTTCCCTCAAAATTCCCACTTATAATGGACTCCGCGCAGATAACATCACCGTGAACAGTGGAGTTCACATCAATAATTACCTTTTGGGTAGATAGTAGTGTGCCATAAAAATTACTCTCGATCTTTAACGATTTCTTGGTTTTGATATATCCTTCCAAAATGCTCTCTTCAGGTATAAG
This sequence comes from uncultured Bacteroidia bacterium, assembly GCA_903902325.1. GTDB lineage: Bacteria > Bacteroidota > Bacteroidia > Bacteroidales > Prolixibacteraceae > CAINVV01. The sequence goes on along the minus strand of CAIUUO010000201.1, from coordinate 17,475 downwards.
AATTGGAATTCCCTCATCTCGTTTTGGTGTAAGTCCGTTGCTTTGTGCCATGGTATATTAATTTTAGTATATGGATTCTAAACACAGGAACTGAGCACTTAACATTTTTCACTGAAAATTCCATTTTGACCAAGGTTGTCGCCCTGTTCGAGAAATCTTATGTATTAGAACCATAAAACGCTCTGTGAAGTCAAAAACAGATCATCAGTTTGCGATAAAACGCAATCAAATATAAAAAACAATTTTATCATTTCCGAAACATTTTGAATTTACTCTTTTTTGTTCCTATGGTTAAAGTTTTCATTGACTTCATACAATAATACTGTTCTTCTGATTATCAAGATTAGATAATCCTTCACTATTTTGATTTATGATTTTGCATCGCCATTGTTCTGCCTGTGACAAAATATATTACTGCAAGACCCAAACCAAGCAGAAGAGAATAAACGAGATAATTCTGTATTTTGCCACCAATCCACCATCCATTCTGGTTAAAGGAATCATGGTAATAAACTGTTATAAAGATCATCCCGTTATGCAGGGCATGCGTAATGATGGCGGTGAGCAATGATCCAGTACGATATCGCACATATCCCAGCATAAGACCCAAAAGAAAGGTAGGCCCCAGCTGCCAGGGATTGAGATGGAAAAGCGCGAAAAGCAGCGCTGAGAAGAAAATGGCCCAGAACCCTGGATATATCCTTTGAAATCCCGAAAATATTACTCCCCTGAAAATCAGTTCCTCCACGACAGGAGCCAGGATGACGACCCTCAGTATTCCTCCCCAGATACCATGATCAGACTCAAAAAGCCTTTCAAAAAGCTCCAAAAACCATCCGGGAGGAGGCAGAACCTTTTCAACATGGATGGATATTTCATTCATGAAAAATTGCAGGGCAAAAAGGGAAATGAAGATGGCAGGAATGTTCAGCCAATTGAAAAGCCTGATGGGAAAGATTTCGCGGTAGGGTAAACCAGAAAATCTCGTACCCAGATACAAAATGATGAAAGTGGTTCCGAAAAACACGGGCAATTTCAGCATGGGCGCCTGCAACCAGTCCGTACCATGCTGGTAATCATACAATGCCAGAGGAAAATCGATGAGTGACTGCAAAAAAGTGTAGATGACAACCAGATTGACTGCCTGCCAGAAGGAAGGATAATATTTGATTGCGTTCGGCTTCACTTTTGTCGTCGGTAAACCCTTCAAATGTAATTAAAAAGAGAAATATTCAGGATACAAAAAAACTTGAAATATTTTATTCGCCATTGTTTGATTATTAAAACAAAAAGTAGTTACTTTGCACACTGTTTAAAAAAAGTGGGACATCAGATTTAAAAATTAGCATAATGTCTAGAGTTTGTCAGATTACAGGTAAGAAAGTGATGGTTGGGAACAACGTTTCCCACTCAAAACGGAGAACCAAAAGGAAATTCATGGTGAATATCTTCACCAAAAGGTTTTATCTTCCGGAAGAAGACCGTTGGATCAAACTGAATGTATCAGCCGCCGGGTTGAGAACAATAAATAAAAACGGCCTGAACGTAACCTTGAAAGAGGCGAAATCAAAGGGCTTCATTGAAACTTATTAATACGATTGAACAATGGCTAAGAAAGGCGGCAGACAGCAGGTAATCCTGGAATGTACCGAGCACAAGGCAAGCGGTCTACCCGGAACATCCAGATATGTGACAAAGAAGAACCGGAAAAACACCCCGGAACGTCTTGAATTGAAAAAATACAATCCAATTTTGAAGCGGATCACTGTACACCGCGAAATAAAATAATTGAGTTATGGCAAAGAAAGTAGTTGCATCACTTCAGAAAGGTGCCGGGAAAGCATATTCCAAGGTTATCAAGATGGTAAAGTCCGAAAAATCCGGCGCGTATACATTTGTTGAGGAAATTGTTCCCAACGAAATGGTAAAAGATTATTTTGCCAAAAAATAATTCATGCCTCAAGAAATTAAGGTAAGCTTTCGTCTTCATTGATGAGAGCTTTCTTTTTTTAACCGCATCTGATCCCGGCATACCTGTTGGACGAACGATTTGTTCGTATCTTTAACACCTACCTCAACAATTCAATTATGGGTATCTTCAGTTTTACCAAATCGAAAAAAGAGAGTCTCGACAAAGGCCTCGAAAAAACCAAAGAGAGCGTTTTTTCAAAGCTTTCGCGTGCTGTCATCGGCAAGACCAAAGTCGATGATGAAGTGCTCGATAGTCTGGAAGAGATTCTGATCTCCTCGGATGTGGGTGTGAACACCACACTTAAAATTATCGAACGCATCGAAGCACGCGTGCTGCGCGATAAATATGTCGGAACCTCAGAACTCAACAATATCCTGAGAAGTGAAATTGCCGCCTTGCTGGAGGAAAACAATTCGCTCGATGTAGCCGACTTCGATCTTCCGAAAACAGGAAATCCCTACGTGATTCTTGTCGTGGGAGTCAACGGAGTGGGCAAAACCACCACCATAGGAAAACTGGCCTACCAGTTTAAATCGGCCGGCAAATCCGTCATCCTGGGTGCGGCAGATACTTTCCGTGCAGCAGCTATCGACCAGCTCCAGATCTGGGCCGACAGGGTCGGGGTACCGATCGTCAGGCAGCAGATGGGTTCAGATCCGGCTTCAGTTGCCTTTGATACATTGCTCTCCGCCAAGGCATCCAATGCGGATGTGGTGATCATTGATACAGCAGGCCGTTTGCACAACAAGATCAACCTGATGAACGAACTTTCGAAGGTCAAGAAGGTGATGCAAAAGGTATTTCCGGATGCACCGGATGAGGTTTTGCTCGTACTGGACGGCTCTACCGGACAAAATGCATTCGAACAGGCCAAACAGTTTACCCTTGCCACAGAAGTTACGGCTTTGGCGTTGACCAAACTGGATGGTACGGCCAAAGGTGGCGTCGTAATCGGTATTTCTGACCAGTTTAAAATCCCGGTAAAATACATTGGTGTTGGTGAAGGGCTGGATGATTTGCAGATCTTTAACAGGACGGAGTTTGTGGATTCGCTGTTCAAATGAGATAATTCGACGATTCGACGATTCGACGATTCGACAATTCGACAATTCGACAATGAAAAAACGCTCAGTTCAACTTTTCCCTGTAACTTGTAACCCGTAACAAAAGCCAAAAGCCAACAGGTCACTTTCAACACTCAATTTTTAAAAAGTCTTATGTCCAAACGCATCAATGTGGTCACGATGGGGTGTTCCAAGAACCTGGTGGATTCGGAGCTTTTCCTTTCCCAGATGGCTGCCAACGGTTATGAAGTGGTGCATGACGGAGCTGTTTCTGATGCCCGGATCGTTGCCATCAATACCTGTGGTTTTATCCTGGATGCGAAGGAAGAATCCATCAATGCCATTCTGGAATATGTGGATGCAAAAAACAGGGGCGAGATCGATAAAATATTTGTATTTGGCTGTCTTACTGAGCGGTATAAGGATGATTTAATCAGGGAAATTCCTGAAGTGGATGGTTTTTACGGGAAATTCCAGGTGAAGAAAATGGTTTCAGACCTCAAGGCGGAATACCGTCTGAGCCTGTCCCACCAGCGTTACCAGACGACCCCCTCCCATTTTGCCTACCTGAAGATCTCGGAAGGTTGCAACAGGCAGTGTTCCTACTGTGCCATACCGAGGATGACTGGAAAACACAAGTCAATACCCATGGAAGAGCTCGTTGCAGAGGCAACTGCGCTTGCCACACAAGGGGTCAAGGAATTGCTGGTCATCGCACAGGATCTGTCCTACTATGGACTGGATCTTTATAAGGAACAGAAACTCGCTCAACTTATACAAAAACTGGCGACCATTCCCGGGATTGAATGGATCAAACTGCACTATGCCTACCCGGCTGGATTCCCTTATGATCTCCTGCCTGTGATGCGTGAAAATAAAAATGTAGCCAAATACCTTGATATCGCCCTGCAGCATTGCAGTGACCACCTGCTGAAGTTAATGCGTCGCCACATCACCAAATCTGAGACTATCGCACTCATTCAAAGGATTAGAAAGGAAGTAGCGGGTATCCATATCCGGACCACCCTCCTGGTTGGCCACCCGGGTGAAACGGAGGAGGATTTTGAAGAACTGAAGCAATTTGTGCGCGACATGCGGTTCGAACGGCTCGGCGTTTTTCCGTATTCCCATGAAGAGGATACCTATGCAGGAGAAACTTACCAGGATAACATTCCTCAGGAGGTAAAACAGGCGCGCGTCGAGGAGATTATGACCATTCAGCAGGAGATTGCCCATGAAATCAACAGGGAGAAAATCGGTTTGGTAATGACAGTCGTCATCGACAGGAAAGAAGAGGAATATTTCATCGGACGAACCGAATTTGACTCACCGGAAGTCGATGGAGAGGTGCTTGTCAGCGGTAAAAACCTGGTGACAGGAAAATTCTACAAGGTAAAAATCACTGATGCCGAAGAGTTTGACCTTTATGGAGAAATCGTTTAATTTCCTTATTTTACGTTTGATAAAAAAGGGAGAAAATTTTACCACAAAGGTCACTAAGTCAATACACAAAGGACTCGAAGGAGCTTCACTTTGTGACCTTCGTGCATCCTTTGTGTCCATCGTGGTAAAATTGTTCCTGAAATGAAAACTTAAAAAATAATAATGAAAAAAATCGTCTTCAATATCAGATTAGCAGCCCTGATTTTTGCCTCGCTGATTTTCATTTCGGTCTGTTCGGCCCAGAAACCCCAGGAACAGGTTGCAAATAAATTTGAAAGTGAAATCGCTGCATTCGACAAACTCAACCAGACTGAAAAATACTCCGATCAGTCCATCCTGTTTGTAGGAAGTTCAAGCATACGCCTATGGAATACGATCAGGGACGAGATGGCACCCTACCCTGTTATTCAGAGGGGATTCGGCGGATCCAGGACTCCGGATGTGGTTGAGTACTTGAAAAGAATCGCCTATCCCCATCAGTTCAGGGCAATGGTAATTTTTGTTGCCAACGATATTACAGGGTCGCCAAACGATCTTTCGCCTACGGAAACAATGCTCAATTTCAAACAAATGGTTAAAATAATTCGTGCGAAATACAAAAAGCTGCCGATCTTTATTGTTGAAATAACACCTTCCCAAAGCCGCTGGAAGCAGTGGCTTCAAATCAAACAGACAAACGCCATGCTGAAAGAACTTTGTCAGAAGGGGAAAAACCTTGTATTTATCGAAACGGCCAGGAGTTACCTGAACGAAAAAGGCGAGCCAAAAGATGAACTCTTTAGGGATGACCACCTTCATCTGAACCACCAGGGATACCTGATCTGGGGAAAGCTGATCAAAGGTCAGATAGACCAAAAGTTTGAGATAAAGGATAAAGGATAAAGTTAAAAGGCTAAAGTGGGAATTTGGGCAGTTTGGAAGATGTGAGCAATAAATTACAGGTTACAGGTTACGCGCAAATCTTGATGGAAGCGTTTTTTACTTTATCCTTTTGCCTTTATCCTTTTGCCTTCAGAAGGAATATTAATCTTACAAAAATCTACATAAGTTATGAATACATGGTTTGAATGCACGGCGAAATACTCCAAAATGGGTGAGGATGGCCGCGAAAAGAAAGTAAGCGAAACCTACCTGCTGGATGCGGTATCTTTTACCGAAGCGGAGACACGCATATACAAGGAACTGGTCTCCATGGTAAGCGGTGAATTTACAGTAACAAGGATATCCAAGACAAAACTGGCGGAGATCATCCCATCAGAGAGTGGTGATCGATGGTACAAGGCAAAAGTTACCTTCATTACTTTCGATGAGGAGAGCGGCAAGGAGAAACGGGTAAGCCAGTTTGTGCTGGTCTTCTCCGACAATGTTCGAAATGCCTACGATCAGGTGATCGAAGCGATGAAAGGGATGATGGCCGATTTTGAGATCGGTGGCATCACAGAAAGCCCGATCGTGGATGTTTTCCCATACATTCCTGAAGTACAGAAAATACCTGAAAATTTCACGAGGGTAATCAATGGGGATATTCCGGTGAATGAGGATGAAGATGATGAATCAGAGGATGATTTGCATGTAAATTAGATGTGGTGTAGAGACGCACGGCTGTGCGTCTCTAGGGCTGTGAGTCTCTAAATTCATGAAATATTATGTATATCGGATCCCCAATGTGCCGGATTCGTTTCAATATATTCCAAAATACGTTGATATTCTCCATCATTTCTGATAATATGGTCATGAAACCTTTCCTGCCACAAGATCATTCCAGGCATTTGACGATATTGATTAACCCTTTTCGTTGCAGATGATTTAAATCCAGCCATAAAGGATGAAATTGATTTTTTGGCCCTAAATGCAATACCTGAATTCGGTGGTGGTAGAGACGCACGGCCGTGCGTCTGTACAATCGCCCGATTGTAAATTTTATAGTTCCAGTTGGTCCAGCAATTGGATGTAGGTCTCAACGCCTTTGCGGATTTCTTCCAGTAATATGTATTCATCTGCCGTATGCGACCTGGCCGATTCGCCCGGACCAACTTTCACTGTTGTAAATGGCATGACAGCCTGATCGGAGGTCGTTGGTGAACCGTACCAGGATAATCCAAGGGAGACTCCACGCTGCACGAAAGGGTGGTCGAGCGGTATCCCGGATGAGTTCAGCCGGAAAGACCTTGGCTTAACTTCAGATCCGATGTTCTCGGATATGATCCTGTAAACCTCCTGATTGGAATAGAATTCATTGGTGCGGACATCTGCAACGAAGCGGCACGAATCGGGCACTACATTGTGCTGGGTACCCGCCTCGATCATGGTAACAGAAATTTTAACGGGCCCTAGAATTTCCGATTTTTGTGGGAAGGATAATTCCTGCAAAATCCGGATGTCATCCATGGCCTTGTAAATGGCATTTACCCCTTCGTTGCGCGCTGCATGTCCCAGTTTTCCCCTGGCTTCGCAATCTAGGACGAGGAGTCCCTTTTCTGCCACTGCCATCTGCATCCCGGTAGGTTCACCCACCACGCCCAGATTGATTTTTCCGAATTGTTCCAGTACGGATGCCACGCCATTCAATCCGGAAACTTCCTCCTCTGCACTTGCGCAAAAAATCAGGTTGTAAGGCTGGGGATTTTGCTCCAAATGCCTGAAAGCGCAAAGTAGGGATACTACAGATGCTCCGGCATCATTGCTGCCCAGACCAAAAAGTTTTCCGTCCGACTCCTCTGCCCCAAATGGATCCCGACTCCAGGCCTTTGCCGGATGAACCGTATCAACATGCGAATCCAGCAGGATTGTAGGATGATCCTCATTCCATCTTGAAGAGAATATCCACACATTGTTGCCTTGTCTGTAAGGCTCATAGCCCCATGACGTCAGTTGCAGTTCTATGAGGGTGGCAACTTGCCCTTCCTCCCTGCTGAGAGAGGGAGTCCTGATCATGGATCGAAGAAGTTCGATGGAATCTTTTAGAAATGCAGGGTTCATTTGCTGTAATATTTTAATTTGTGGTGCTTGTCTAAAAAGTGCCTAAAGTATTTAAAGTGCCTAGAGTGCCTAAAGTAAGGAACTCCGAACATTTCAAGATTGTGGCGTAAGTACTTTAGGCACTCTAAATACTTTAGGCACTTTAGGCACTTCCTATTCCAGAACCAGCCTGGTTCCCCTCAATCCCTCCGAAATCCCAGCTGGATTGGTGATAACTACCACACCCACTCCCCGTCGCATTGCGGCAAAACCATCCGATAATTTAGGGATCATTCCTCCTGAAACAATGCCATCTGCTTTCAATTGTTCGAATAGTTCCGGGGTGATTTCACTGATTTTGGAGTGTTCGTCTGATTCATTCATGAGGACGCCACTTTTCTCAAAACAGAAAATCAAACGAACGTCATAATCGAAGCACATGGCAACGGCCAATTCGGATGCGATAGTATCAGCATTTGTATTGAGGAGCTGACCGTGCCCATCGTGCGTGATCGGAGCAAGTACTGGCACAGCGCCAGTATTTAGCAATTCATTCAATGCCTGATAGTTGATCTGCTTTACATCACCAACAAACCCGTAATCAACTTCGCCAACAGGACGTTTGACTGCTCGGATCAGATCCAGATCGGCACCTGTTAACCCTATGGCATTGTTCCCCAGGGCCTGAAGTCCGGCTACTATGGTCTTGTTGACCAATCCGGCATAAACCATCGTACATACCTTCAGCGTCTCAGCATCCGTGATCCTGCGTCCATCCACTTTCTTGCTTTCAAGTCCAAGTTTTTCGGAAAGAATGGTGGCGGTTTTACCACCTCCATGAACGAGTATCTTGTTTCCTGCTATCCGCGAAAAATCCTTCAGAAAGGACTTCAGGGAGGCTTCCTCCTCAACAACATTACCTCCTACTTTGATGATTGTCAGATGATCTCTCATAAATTACTCTCCAGTATCATTTTTAAAACTGTCTGGGCCGAATATACACGATTTTCTGCTTCCTTCACCACAATGGATAACTTGCTGTCCAAAACTTCATCGCTTACGATCATATTTCTTCTCACCGGAAGGCAATGCATGAACCTGGCCTGGTTGGTCAGTTTCATTTTCTCCATTGTCACGGTCCAACTCATGTCCTTTGAAAGGATCTTGCCATAATCTCCGTAGGCAGACCAGTTTTTGGCATAAATAAAATCGGCCCCTTCAAAGGCTTTATCCTGATCGTATTCAACTTTCAGGTCACCCATGAATTCAGGAGCGAGTTCATATCCTTCAGGATGAGTAACAACCAATTCATAATCGGTTTGTCTCATCCACTCAATGAATGAGTTGGGAACTGCCTGCGGCAATGCCTTCGGATGGGGTGCCCAAGTCAAAACCACTTTCGGCCGCGGGGTTAGTTTGAACTCCTCAATCGTCAGCAGGTCGGCAAAACTCTGCAGCGGGTGACGGGTCGCGGCTTCCATGCTGATCACAGGTACACCGGCATATTCGATGAACTGGTTCAGAATCTTCTCCTGGTAGTCGTCCTCCCTGCTTTCAAATCGTGCAAAGGCGCGGACTCCTATCACATCGCAATAGGTACCGATCACAGGAATAGCTTCACGTAGGTGTTCCGGTTTGTCGCCATCCATGACAACGCCAACTTCTGTCTCAAGACTCCATCCATCCTGTTTGACATTCAACACCATTGTGTTCATTCCCAGATTCATGGCAGCCTTCTGGGTACTTAATCTTGTGCGCAAACTGGAATCAAAGAAAATCAGAACCATGGTTTTGTTCCTGCCAAGATGCTGGTAACCATATGGATTTTTCTTTACTTCCATGGCCGTTTTTACGGCTTCTTTTAAGTCCGGAATGTCGTATACTGATGTAAAATGACGCATGTTTAAGAAAGTTATGAGTTATGAGTTATGAGTTATGAGTTATGAGTTATGAGTTTCGTGATACGTGATAAATGATACGTGTTAGGGTTATGGGTTACGAGAAAATATAGATTAGAGCGTTCTTTCATTGTCGAATTGTCGAATCGTCACATTGCCGAATTTTCACATTTTCCAATTTTCACATTTCCACATTATTCCCTGACCTGTCCTTCGCCTTCCACGATCCATTTGTAGGTTGTTATTTCCTGGAGAGCCATTGGTCCGCGGGCATGAAGTTTCTGGGTACTGATCCCAATTTCGGCGCCTAATCCAAACTGTCCTCCATCTGTAAAAGCGGTACTGGCGTTGGAATAAACAGCAGCCGCATCCACTGCAAGTAAAAACCGACTTGTTGTTTCCCGATTGTCCGAAATGATCGCTTCACTGTGCTTAGAACTGTAAAGCGCTATATGGTCCAGCGCTTCCTCCAACGAAGATACTGTTTTCACAGCCATCTTGTAATCAAGGAATTCGGTTCCGAATGATTCAGGAACAGCAGGCCGAAGTAATTTTGCAGGATAATGTCCTTCCAAAGCCTGGAATGCTTCAGGATCAGCAAAAATCACCACCTTGTTATCTTTCATCAATCCGACAAGATAGGGTAAATCTGACAGCCGGCTGTGGTGAATAATCAGGCAGTCCAGGGCATTGCAAACACTTACCCGCCTGGTTTTGGCATTGTGGATAACCTTTCGGCCAACCTCCCTGTCGCCATCTGAATCAAAGTAGGTGTGGCAGATACCGGCTCCCGTTTCGATAACTGGAATGATGGCATTTTCGCGCACATAGTCAATCAGGGCCTGGCTTCCACGCGGAATGATCAGGTCGACATAACCACGTGCATGTAGCAATGCGGTTGTGGCTTCCCTGTCGGGAGGAAGTAAAACGAGCGAATTTTCATCAATGCCGTAGGTATTCAGGACACTTTTAATTACGGAAACGATTGCCTTGTTTGAGCAATCCGCATCGCTTCCACCTTTCAGCACCACCGCGTTTCCTGACTTAATGCAAAGTGAAAATACGTCGAAGGTCACATTGGGCCTCGCTTCGTAAATAATCCCTATCACCCCGAACGGCACACTTAATTTTTTGATCCTCAATCCATTTTGAAGTGTTTCCTGACTCAATATTCTTCCTAACGGGGAAGGCAAAGCCGCAACATTCCTAATATCATTGGCAATGGCTTCAATTCGTTTACCTGTAAGTTTCAACCTGTCATATTTCGGATCTGCGGGATCCATCCTGTCAATATCCTTTTTATTTTCGATCAAAATTTGTTCGGCAGCATTTTCAGCGGCATCAGCCAGACTTAGAAGCATCTGATTGATCCTGGCGGCCGGCAGTTGCGCCAGCTTCCTGCTCGCCTGCAGGGCTCGTTTAAAGAGTTCAGTATATCTGGTTTCCATCAAATGAGATAAAGATAATCGTAATGAATAAATGGTTTGGTCTTTTTACCGCCTTTTTCTTCGATTGTTTCATCGGAAGAGAAGGAAGCTTTCCCCAGACCAAGCAAATTCCCTTCCATGTCCTTGATACGGACGATATCACCATCCTTAAAATATCCTGCAACAGAGACAATACCTATCATAAGCAGACTGACGGCCCTGTCGGAAAGAAGAGCCGATTTTGCTCCTTCGTTGATCACTACTTCTCCCCTTGCAAAATCATCGGAATGGGAAAGCCATTTACGCACTCCGCTGGATTTCTTGATGGAGGGCAGAAACTGTGTAAATGGTATCTGACTAATTCCCTGCATGATATCGATCAGGATTTTTTCCCTGTAGCCATTGGCAATAAATACGGCTATCCCCTGGCCTGCAAGTTTTGCGGCAATGTGATATTTGGTCAGCATACCACCCCGGCCAAAATTTGATTTCTTGGCTGAAATGGAGATCCCTTCAGCGGATCTGTTCGGATGAATGATCCGGATCAGTTCACTTCCCGGCTGGTCGGGCGCTTTAGTATAAACGCCATCCACATTAGAAAGCAAAATCAAGGCCTCCATATCCATCATGGAGGCTATCAGTCCCGAAAGTTCATCGTTGTCGGTGAACATCAGTTCAGTCACGGAAATGGTATCATTCTCATTGACAACCGGTATCACCTCATTCTCAAGAAGAGTTTGCATGCAGTTGCGCATATTCAGATAGTGAAGCCTATCACCAAAATTTTCCTTGGTGGTCAGTACCTGGGCGCAGGTAAGTCCGTGCTCCAGAAACAGGTCAGAATACCTGTTGATCAGTTTCACCTGACCAACTGCGGACCAAAGCTGTCGGCTTGAGACCGGATCCAATTTTTTCAAAGGATCAACTTCAGCCCGACCTGCGGCAACGGCTCCAGAAGTCACAAGGATCACCTGCACACCGTCCTTTTTCAGTTGAGCGATTTGCTCTACGATATGCGCCATCCTGGAAATGTTAAGCATTCCATCTTCCCGGGTCAGCACATTGCTGCCTACCTTGACGACTATTTTTTTGTATATTGGAGAGATCCCCATTGTTACATTTTACTTACGACATCAGATTGCTTCGCTTCGCTCGCAATGACAGTGCCCTATTCAACATCTATTTTTCATATGAAACTCCGTCATTGCGAGGAGGAACAACGAAGCAATCCGTTCCTGTACAGCGAATATCCGAAATAGCCTTCAAAGCACCACTGCCAGAAACCTTGCCACCCTGCCGTTCATCGCCTGCATGCCGTGGGGAATGGAAGAATCAAAGTAAACAGAGTCACCTGGATTGAGGATCAGTTCATTGTTGCCGACAACAATCTTCAACTGCCCCTCAAGTGCATAATTAAATTCCTGTCCGGGATGTGCATTCAGGGTTATTTCGGGATCTTCCTTGGGTTCCACGATGACAAAATAGGGATCAGCCTTTCTGTTCATAAAGTTGGCTGCCAATGACTCGTAATTATAGGTACGGCGTCTTTGGACTGTCACACCCTTGCCTTTCCTGGTAAGTGAATAGGTATGGACATGCGGCTCCTCCCCCGTCAGCAGTGTTGTAATATCAAAACCAAAATGCCTCGCCATCCTGTGCAGTATGCTGACTGGGATATCGGCTTCCCCGCTTTCGTATTTCAAATAATCTGCGACAGGAACATCGCAGGTTTGGGCTGCTTTTTCAGGAGTAATCTCCAGGGATTCACGCATACCTCTGAGACGGTCAGCGATCTCAATGATTTGTCGTTCCATAGATTTCAAATTGACAATTGACAATTGATAATTGACAATTATAGTTATTGGTTAATTGTATATTGAAAATATTTGTTTCTTCTATAGTCTTGCCTTGCATGTAGCCATTTATTCCTTTACTTGCCTCATCATTGTCAATTGTCAACTGTCAATTGTCAATTATTTTCCGCTGTTGAGTTTGTTGTAGGAAACCAGAAGTCCGCGAATCAGTGCAGAAGAAAATCCCTGGTGTTCCATTTCGTTCAATCCCGATATGGTGATTCCTTTCGGTGTGGTCACCTTGTCTATCTCCTGCTCGGGATGCCTTCCCGTCTGCAAAATCAACTCTGTAGCGCCTTTCACGGTTTGCGCCACGATTTGCTGGGCTACATCGGCCCCGAAACCAATCTCTACACCACCCTGTATGGCGGCGCGTATGAAGCGCAGGGCGAATGCAATGCCACAGGCTCCCAAAACCGTAGCCGCTGCCATCAGTTCTTCGTTGATGAAAATCACCTTGCCGAGGGTTTCAAAAAGGTCTCCAACCAGTTTCTGGATGGCCGGATCACAGTCGGGAGCGGCAATCAGTGTCATCGATTCCTGCAGGGCCACTGCGGTGTTTGGCATAACCCTGAAAATCAAAACACCTTCCGGAACGAGAGCCGCTAATTCAGCGATGGAAAGTCCCGTCATCAGTGAAAGCAGAATTTGTCCGGGTTTAAGATGAGGGTTCAGTTCATTGAGCAGATCCACAGCCTGGTATGGTTTTACAGCCAGGATGATCACATCCTGACCGATTACAGCTTTCGAATTATCTTTCTCGATTCTCACACCTTTTGCATGGAGGTCATCCAACAGGTGCACCCTGCGCCGTGAAACGACGATTCTGGATGCCCTAATTCCGGCTTTCAGAAAGCCTTCGGCTACTGATCTGCCGAGATTTCCGCCTCCAATGATGCCTATATTGATTTGTTTGATTTCCATAAACCGAATAGTTTGGATTAATTGCGCAAATTACATATTTTTTGACAGACGAGAGAAGGCTTCAAGAAAATGGGAAGCATCCGAAAGGGATAAAGTCAAAGGCGGCAGGATCCTGATGACATTAGTTCCTGTCACACCCGTGAATATTTTCTCCTCGAACAGCATTTTTTTGCGGAGTTCAGCGATCGGCTGATCAAACTCAAGCCCAATCATCAGTCCCTTGCCCCTAACTTCCTTGATTTGCGGTAATTTGGTCAGTTCATCAATCAGGAAACCACCGATTTTGGCTGCATTTGCTACCAGATCTTCCTTTTCCATGATTTCGAGCACTGCAAGACTCGCTGCACATGCAAGGTAATTTCCTCCAAACGTAGTTCCCAGCATCCCATGCCAGGGCTTGTATTCAGGCGAAATCAAAACACCCCCTACCGGGAAGCCATTCCCCATTCCTTTGGCCACTGTGATCACATCCGGCCGGATACCGGCATACTGATGGGCAAAGAATTTTCCGCTCCGGCCGTACCCGGATTGTATCTCGTCGAGGATAAACAGGGCACCATGCTCCTTGCACAAGGCACTTGCGGCACGGAGAAAGGCCGGATCCGGCACCCTGCACCCGCCAATTCCCTGAATTCCTTCAATCAGTACAGCAGCCACTTCCCCAGAGGACAGGGCTGTCTTCAATGCCTCCGTATCGTTTAAAGGAAGGATGACCCTGTCGTGCACATCGTTGATGGGTGCAATGATTTTGGGATTATCTGTCACTGATACCGCAGCAGAGGTACGCCCGTGAAACGATTTCTCGAACGCAACGATCCGCTTCTTTCCTGTCAGGAATGAGGCAAGCTTCAAAGCATTTTCATTGGCTTCTGCGCCCGAATTGCAGAGAAACAGAGAGTAATCACCGTACCCGGAAAGCTCTCCCAGCTTTTGCGCCAACTCCGACTGCATCGGATTCTGGACGGAATTGGAGTAAAACCCAATTCTTTTAAGTTGGTCGCTGATCCGCTGCACATAATGGGGATGGGAATGACCTACCGAGATCACTGCATGACCACCGTAGAGATCCAAATATTCAATTCCCTTTTCATCCGTAATGGTGCATCCTTTCGCCGAAACGGGTGCCAGATTGTAGAGGGGGTAAACGTCAAATAAGTTCACTATAGCTAGAATTTATAAGTGAGTAATATTTTCGATTTTGGATTTTCGATTTTGGAATAAAGAACGGGAGATTAACATTTGTTCCCTGAAGATATTTCAAATCAATATTCTTTTGCAATTTATTATCGTGGCGCAATCGAAAATCCAAAATCGAAAATCGAAAATTATTCATTTCGTTGTTAAAATGCTACGGCTTTCAAATTGAGTCCGGCCTTCTCGTCTATATCGAACATCAGGTTCATGTTCTGAACCGCCTGTCCGGAGGCGCCTTTGATCAGGTTGTCAATGCAGGAGATGATCATCAACTGATCGCCGTGTTTTTCGAGGTAAAGCAGGCACTTGTTCGTATTGACCACCTGCTTCATGTCCGGATTTTCGTCCGTCAGATGGACGAAAGGATGTGTACGGTAATAGTCGAAATACAATTGGCAGGCATCTGCAAGAGTCCCATCAAAACGGGTGTAGCTGGTAGCGAAAATGCCGCGGGTATGATTTCCCCGAACGGGGATGAAATGGACTGCATGACTGAAATTTGGCTGAGCTTGTTTCAGACTTTCGCCAATTTCTCCAAGATGCTGATGCTCAAAGGCCTTGTACACGGATAGATTGTTGTCCCGCCAGCTAAAATGGGAAGTTTTGGTTGGCTCCTGTCCAGCCCCCGTAGATCCTGTAATCGCATGGATGTGGACATCATCCTTTAACAGTCCAGCCGCTGCCAGAGGAAGGATGGCCAGTTGAATTCCGGTAGCAAAACACCCTGGATTGGCGACCCTGTCGGACGACTGGATGGCTTTCCTGTTCAATTCAGGCAATCCGTAGACAAAGGGGTTCCCGTCTCTCTTCAAACGGAAGTCGTGGCTCAGGTCGATCACTTTCACGGTTTCCGGCACGATGTTTTTCGCGAGGTATTCAACGGATTTCCCATGACCCGAACAAAGGAAAAGCAGATCCACCTGTTGTGGATCAATGTCCGAGAATACCAGTTCCGTATCGCCAAGGAGGTCGCGGTGTACGGAAGCAACTTGCTGGCCGTTGTTACTGCCGCTCTGGACATATTTAATAACGGCATTCGGATGGTTCAGCAGGATGCGAATCAGCTCACCGGCTGTGTATCCTGCGCCTCCGACAATCCCGATGTTGATTTTTTTTGACATAACTTGTTATAATATTGCTTTTGGCTATTAGCTATTAGCTGTTAGCCTTTTGTTGCTGATGTTTTCAAAATCGAACCCTTCGGCTTCGCGCTGGGTCTTGGGAGTTGTATTCGCCCCCTCGCCCCTTCTCCCACTCTTAAGATCCGAACATACTAATCAGGGACCAAATCCAATTTTTTTATTCTACTTGTTGACCGAATAAAAAATCTTCAACTGGTTACTAAGAATTTTGGTATAGCCTTTGGCGTCATCGGCGCTCCAGCCCTTGTTCATTTCGCCATACTGTCCGAAATTGCTGTTCATCAGATCGTGCTCCGATTCAATGCCAACCAGCTGGAAGGTATAAGGCAACAATTTGATGATCACTTTGCCGGTAACGTTCGCCTGACTGCTTTCAAGGAATTTCTCCATATCCCGCATCACGGGCTCCAGGTATTGTGCTTCGTGAAGGAACATCCCGTACCAGTTGGCCAATTGCTCTTTCCAGTATTGCTGCCATTTGGTGAGGGTATGTTTTTCGAGCAGATGGTGCGCCTTGATGATCAGCATCGGGGCAGCGGCCTCAAATCCGACGCGTCCCTTGATCCCGATGATGGTGTCACCCACATGTGTATCGCGGCCAATCGCCCAGGCGGAGCCTATTTTCTCCACTTCCCGGATGGCATCTACCGGAGTGTGGTGTGTCTGGCCATTGACAGCTTTCAACTGACCCTTCAAAAATTCCAGGGTCAAAATCTCCTCCCCCTCTTTCGCGAGATGAGTTGGATAGGCAGATTCGGGAAGGTTCTTGTTGCTGGTAAGGGTTTCCCTGCCACCAATACTGGTTCCCCACAATCCCTGGTTGATGGAATAGGCCATCTTTTCGAAATTGTCCTCAACGCCGTTTTTGCGCAGGTAATCAATTTCCTGGTCACGGGTAAGCTCAAGATCACGGGTTGGCGTCAATATTTTGATTTCCGGTGCAAGAACTTCAAAGGCAAGGTCAAACCTGATCTGGTCATTTCCTGCACCTGTGCTGCCATGGGCAACATATTGCGCTCCGATCTTCTTTGCATATTCAATCACTGCAAGCGCCTGAAATATCCTTTCAGAACTTACAGAGATCGGATAGGTATTGTTCCTGAGAACATTGCCATATACCATGTAACGGATGCCCTTGTTGTAATAGTCGGCTGTAATATCCAGGGTCTTGTGGGCTGTAACACCAAGCGATAAAGCCTTTTTTTCAATCGCTTCAAGCTCTTCCTTCGAAAAGCCACCTGTATTGGCTACCGCTGAATACACATCCAGTCCCTTTTCCTTAGCCAGGTAAATGGCACAAAACGAGGTGTCCAAACCTCCGCTGAATGCCAGAACTACTTTCTCTTTCATTGTTCTATTTTTATTTTAATTTCAATATTTACTCGCTATCAACTTTCAGAAGGAAAAAGGAAAAAGGAGAAAGGCAAAAGTAAAGAGCGCTTCGATCATCATTGACTCCAATCTCATGTCTTATATCTCATGTCTTATATCTCATGTCTTATATCTCATGTCTTATATCTCATGTCTTATATCTCATGTCTTATATCTCATGTCTTATATCTCATGTCTTATATCTCATGTCTTATATCTCATGTCTCAT
>CAIUUO010000200.1 GCA_903902325.1 uncultured Bacteroidia bacterium | reverse complement strand
TCGTGCCCCAGGATCGAAAATTGCATTGTCCCGCAGATATTGCTGTTGATGACAATTTCCAGAATCTGCTGATGGGTGTCAGGATTGTCGGAAGGACGTGGATTCCGGTTGAACACATAGTGGGTGATCAGCCTGGACTGGAATCTCTTTTCAAGGCTTTCAAGTTCCGCCTTGAACAAGGGTTGAGTGAGATAAACAGGTGTCGAGTAAATAAGCGTAAGGCAGCCATTCAATTCGCTTCTCAACTTCGATTTGATTTGCTCAAAAGCTGTGATGATCCCGCATTCGTCAGAGATGTACACAATATGTGCACTCTCCTCCTGAACCGCATTTTTGTTTCGGGATGAAACCGAATCTTTAACTTTCTTTTCTGTTTGCATGGCATCGTTCATTGATGATGCAAAGGAAAAGGTTCGGTCAGCGAGAATATTTGATCTGGATCAAAAAATGAATTACCATGAAAATAAAAAAGGCATCCTTTGCGTACTTTGCGAGCTTTGCGTGAGAAAAAATGTCGCGCAAAGCTCGCAAAGAACGCAAAGAAGAATTTGGGAATTACTTTTTCGGTTTACCTGACTTCAAAAACTAACAGCCAATAGCTAATAGCCAATAGCTATTTTACTTCCCAGCCCTGATACGGCTCAGAGTCTCCTGCGTAATGCCCAGGAACGAGGCAATATGGCCCAGCTTGGCCCGTTGAAAGATATGGGGATACTCCTTCATCAGGGCATTGTACCTGTCTTCGGCGCTCTGGAATTTCATTCCGATCATATATTCCGCCAGTTTTTTGGCCAGTTCATAAACGGCATGGAAAGCAAACCTGGCCATCTCATGGTTCTCATTGAGCATGGCCTCCATCTCGGAATATTTAAGCGAATAAACCACTGAATCCTCGAGCAGTTCGCAATTAACAAGGGTAGGTTTATGGTGGTAAAAGCTATCCACGGCAGTAAGGAAGTTGTTTTCTGCAAAAAACCACTGGGTAATCTCCTTCCCGCCTTCTGTAACGTAGAAAACGCGGGCAAGTCCCTTTTCGATGTAATAGATATGCTGGCAAATCTCACCCTGCCTGTAAAGAAAATGCCCTTTCGGGAATTCGTCCATCCTGAAGATGGTGCTGATCTCCTTCTCTGTCTGGTCTGACAGGTTTGCGGCGTTTTTGATGTAGGGTGGCAGATGCATTTACTTAATTTTCAAAGAGATTTTATGGCATTGTTTCAACATCGTTCATTAAGCGGTTGGTACAATTTCGACCAAAACTTCATTTCCGGCTTTGTCATAATAGGTACAAGTCATTTTGTCAAGATTTACAAACCATTTTTCAATTCCCGTTTCTGCACAATGTTTACAAAATGTATAATAGTCAGATTCCCCTTTTTGGTGGATTTTCAAATATTCAGTGAACTTTCCTTGATCGCTAATGTCTGCTATTTCCATTTTTTCATACTTCGGTTCGGACATTGTTTGAAAATCATTTCTTCCGAAATATTCTGTATGACTATCTGTGACCCAGGTTTCAAATCCAATTACTCCCAATTCCTTGATTTCCTGAATGTATTTTGGAAAATCTGCTCCTGTTTTTATTTTGCTGTGTGCTAACTCAATTTGTCTTACCGTAAACATAATTTTATGACTCTAAATTTTAATCATCCACTCGTCCAAGTCATCCTAGTCGTCCCCTCGACTAATCTTTCCTACCTCCTCCCATCAGCCTTCTCAGAAAAGGCACCTTCAGTTCTACGGCACCTTCCGGGCAAAGTTCCTGGCAACAGTAACACCGAATGCAACTGTCATATTTGTAGGATGGTGGCACTTTCTTGTTGCCGTCGCGCCAGTCAACTGCTTTGGGAGTAACAGGACAAACACTGACACAGGTTCCGCATCCGGTACATTTCTCCGCCACGATAAATGGTTTGGAGACCAGCGCGTTTCTCAGAAAACTTCTGCCTTTCCCCTGTGAATAGGGCTTTATTGCTTCCCGTTTTACATCAAAGTCCTTGTCAACAAAACTTTCCAGCGGATCACCTACCAGTTCAATCTCCTCCTGCTTCCAGGTTCCCATGCCGGCCTCCATTCCCAGTGTGGTGGTAGGAACAAACTCGGGATTGATATTGATCATCCTGCAGACCGTCGCATCGAGCGCCACAGGATCCGCAGAGAAAAGCAACACTTTCATCGGCTTTCCCTTGCCGCCTCTCGGACCGTTACCCTCCATCGCCATGATGCCGTCCATGACGTAAAGCCTTGGATGAAGGAAGGAATTCAGGTCAACCAGCATGCGAGCAAAGTCGATGGCGCTTGAAAGCTTGACATGAAACTCCCCTTTCAGGGCACCGGGGACACATCCAAACTGATTTTTGATGCAGCCGGTAACCCTTTCAAGTCCGTGGGTCTTGAGTTTGGGCAGGCTGATAATGCCGTCACAGTCCAGAGCGCCGTTGGCTACCATGAATTTCTTGTTCTGGACTCCCTTTTCATGATGAACTTCCCTGCCATTTTTAAAGTCAGCCAATTTGATTCCGAACTCTTCGGCTACTTCCAGAAAGCCCGTCTTCCTGGCAGCCAGTTCCGGACTTTGCATTGCAGGGGAGTCTCCATAGGAAAAAAGGGCACCAGTGGAGTTGAACACTTCGAGCATGGCCCTGAAGACTGTCGGGTGGGTAGTAGTCAGTTTCTCAGGAGGATCGGCTACCAGCCAGTTAGGCTTGAAGAGAATTCTCTCACCCGGCTTGACAAACTTTTCCGGTCCTCCAAGTAATTCAATGCCACGCTCAACCGCATCCTTCACAGCCGGATAATCATAATCCTCACACCTTACCAATGCTACTTTCGACATCTGCTTCGTTGTTTAAGTAAACCGGATATAAAAATAGGACAAAAAACCGGAACAAGCCGATAACTAATTTCCATTGTGTGATCCTTTGAGTCCTTTCCTGTTATAAATTAAACAATTTAACCACAATGGGCACAAAGGATAACACAAAGGACACAAGGTAAGGTTGGATTCAACATTTCTGCAATTGTCTGATTTTTCAAAGTATTTAAATCTAAATTTCGACTAATTTTGTATTGGAAACAATTTACATTTTAGCACATCCAAACCAAGATATATCCGGAAATGCCAATAACACCCAATTTTACGGACAAAACGACCCTGGAAAAGTATTCCTCTGCCTTCACGTTGTCAGACATGGAGATTTTTGTCTTTCCCGATTTGCTCTACGCGCTTGTCATCGCCAACATCATGAGCCCCGTCATCTGGAAATGGCGCGACGACCAATGGTTCAACGGAATCACGAAAAAGTCCTCCAACTACAAAATCAATAGGATCAAGCAATACATCATGGATCATTATGTATTCAACCTCGATCTTGAAACCTGGGGATTGACAGACAAGGAGACCGAAATCAACAGGTTCAAGGAAACCATAGACATTGATATCCTGAAACGTTCCAACGCACTCTTCGGCTATGAAGGCGACAAATACTACTTCGACATCGATATCAGGAGGCATTTCGGACTCGACAAATACCGGAGCGACATCATTCCCTACTGGAAAACAGAGACTGTCGAAGCCATGACCGCCTTTCGCTTCAGGGATTCTTTCGACCGCGGAGCAGGCGAGTGCGTTTCATTGTCTGCCCTTTATGCAGCGGCGCTGTTTATCGTCGGCGGCATTCCGCTTGAACAGATGTATTTGATGGGAACACCCCTGCACTCCCAGAATTTCATCGACATCAACGACGGAGTGCTCACCAACAACCGGCGCATAGTGACCAAAAGGATGTGGTTCAACGGCACGTCCATCTCAACAAGGGCACGCAGGGCCCTCGAACACGAAAAGATCACCATCGTATCGCACATCAGCGGCTACATCCATTATCTGTACGAAACCGCTACCATCAGCAAGGTTGCCTACAGGCATTTTTCAGAAAAGTTGAGCATGTTTCTGACCACACGTATCTCTGCCGAACTGTTTATCAACTTCCTGAGGTACCACATGAAATTCAAGAAATGCTTCCAGTACAGGCATTTCATGAATGCCCGCAACTATTACATTCCGCTCGAAACGGTTTTTGAATACGAACATTCCACCAAGCATGTCTTCGCAGAAACCGGCAATGAAGCCCTTCTTCAGGAAATTGATGATGAAGAATTCACCATTGCTCCGCACCAGGATCTCCTGATTCTGCAGGATGTACTCTCCTTTCTCCAGCAAAATACAGAGTCTACGGTCATCGACCTGATGAAATTCAGTCTGGAACACGCCAACGGATCCAAAAAAATCACGAAGGATTCGATCAAGATACTGTTTACAGAACTCGGTAAATTTTTGACAGTTGTGCCGCAACTCCCCGACATGAAAAAGCAATTCATCGATTCAGAGGTTTTAAATATCAATGTAAAGCAGGAACGCTCCGAAATTATTGACCTTATAAACCGGAAGTCATCTGATAATGAGGTAGCACTGCTTTCCCTGTATGCCTACCGGGATATCTACCGTGTGGACTGGAAACCGTTTCTGTTGGCCGCGCTGAACAGGAATCCTGTTTCACTGGAAGGATTGAAGGGTAAAACTGCAGAGGAGGCCTTTCAATTGATTTCGGCCATGCCCAACGAATCAATCTATGACGGCCAAAGGTTGGCACTGCCGGATGAGGTATGGAATTTCGGGCGTGGTGACGGGATCGAAAAAGCAATCCTTATGGCAAATTTCCTGGCAAATGAACTAAATTTGAAAAGCATCAACCTCAACATTGAAAATACTATTGTACAACTTGATTGCGGCAACATGAATTTTAAGTTTCATTCTGAAAAAGGTATGATCAAGTTTTTGCAAGGAATTGTTTAGAAATTATTTAACCACGAAGGGCACAAAGGTACAACACAAAGGTCTCAAAGAGTATTCAGTTATGCCTCAGTCTTTGTGTCCTTTGGGCAACCTTTGTGCCCTTTGTGGTTAATATTTATAAATCTATAAATCCAACATCATGAGTAACCCAAAAGTGATTCTATCAATTTTTCTTCCCTTCTTTTTTACTGTCTGCCTGTATGTGGTTTTCTTTTCAAGAATTGCCACCAAGCCAACAGATGCAGGATTCTGGTTTATCTTCATCATGGGCATGTCGCTGGGCGTTGCCCTAACCAGGCTTTCTATAATACTGAAAATGGGAAGGAACGACAAAAAGTGATATCATTCAAAGCCTGTGTTTTGAATCAGATATTTATGTTTTGATTTTTAATTGTTGTCAATTTTCATTGTTTTTTTTCTATTTTAAAAAATTCATAAATTAATAACGTATGTATTTATTTATATGTGTGCATGTAGCAAATAAAATCTAACTTTGCAGTAGGATTTCATCCGCGTGAATGGAGCAATTGGCAGACATAAAAAAAATTAAATACATATCGATATCTGAAATGATAGAATTACTAAAATCCCTTTTCGGAATAGGCCCGAAAGTCAGTTACAAAGAGTTGGTTCAAAACGGCGCAATTATCCTGGATGTCCGGACCAAAGGTGAATTTCAGGGTGGACATATCCGCGGGTCTGTCAATGTTCCACTGGCAAACCTCAACGGTCATCTTTCAAAAATGAAGAAAAACAAGCCCGTCATCACATGCTGCGCCTCCGGATCCCGCAGCGCATCAGCGAAAAGCATCCTGAAATCAAATGGTTTTGAGGAAGTCTACAATGGTGGCAGCTGGGTCAGCCTGCAAAATAAGATCCGCTTGCAATAAAAATATTTAACCACAAAGGACTCAAAGCGTATACTGCCTGGTACACCCTTTGTATCTTTTATGGTTAATAAAGGCAAAAAAAAAGGAAGCGCAAACTTCCTTTTTTGTTTAAAACCTGATTCCAGGTTTCAAGCATATCCAAATCTTTTCATTGTCAATTGTCAACTGTCCATTGTCAATTTTAAATGAGTCCCAAACTCTGCATTTGAGAAACTGTCAGCGGTGCTCCAACCTCAATAACTGCGCTCTTCCTGATTCCGGCATGGTGGTTTAAATCATAATACCTGGTGTTTGCAACAACGATCATGGTCAAAACGACTCCCATAACGAAAAGTGATGTTCCTGATAAAATTCTTTTTACTGTTTTCATGACTATAATTTTTAATTTTTAATTTTTAATTTTTAATTTTTAATTGTACCCAAAAATAATACCCTGACTCACCCCCTGAAAATGAAATCGACGAACAGCCCTGTTTCATAGACAGTTCGCCGATTTTTACCGAAGAAAGTTTAACAGATCAAAATGTTTAAGTGAAATATAGCGCCGTACTTTGTTCAGAATCGCACTTTGTTGTGTTGCTTTTTGAATCTGAATGCCCTATATTTTTTACCTTTGGTTTTCCGGTCCGGGCAATACCAAACAGTCCGGACTTTCATCTCGTTTAACCGCACAAAAAATGGACCGCAGAAAATTCTCTAAAAATTTACTGGCAGCCGGAGCCTTTTCGCTTGCCGGAAGCAGCCTTTTCGGAAGTAACACCCGAAGCAAAATGAAAATAACGGATATCAAGGTGCTGCCCATCGACCAGTATCTTTTTGTTCAGATCCACACGGATGCGGGCATTACCGGACTGGGTGAATCGGGCGCATGGGGTTTTCTGGAGGCCTCGGGCACCATGATCGAAACTTTCAAAAGCTACCTGATCGGGAAAGACCCCCTGCAGATCGAGCACCACTGGCAATACCTCTACCGCTCCTTCCATTTCACCGGCGCTGTCATCATGGGCGCATTGAGCGCAATAGACATCGCATTGTGGGATATCGCAGGCAAATATTTTGATGTGCCCTGCTACCAGTTACTGGGCGGTAAAACCCGCGACAAGGCCCGCGTTTACTACCATGTGCGTGGCGATACAAAGGAAAAACTGGTGCAGGGATGCATCGATGCCAAAAAAGCAGGGTTCACGGCAGTGGGTCACCTTACTCCTTTTCTGGACGAATCGAGGAATATCCCTTATTTTAAGACCTATGCCGACAAGATGGACGATGCCATCGATACGGTCCGGCGCTACCGCGAAGCCGTTGGTGACGACGTGGATCTTTGCATTGAAATTCACAGGAGACTCTCCCCGGCCGAGGCAGTAACATTAGCGGAAGGCATCGAGAAGTACCATCCCTATTTCTATGAAGACCCGATTCTTCCTGACAACCTCGAAGCAATGGATTTCATCGCACGGAAAATTAAAATACCAATCGCCACCGGGGAAAGGTTTTTCACCCTGCAGCAATTTGAAACGCTGCTTGAAAGAGGCGCAGCACAGTATGTCCGTACCGATATCTGCCTGGCAGGAGGACTTTCCAACTGCAAAAAAATCGCAGCCCTGGCTGAAACTCATTTCGTGCAGGTAGTTCCCCACAACCCATTGAGTCCGGTAAGCACGGCTGCATGCATCCAACTTGCCGCCTGTATCCCCAATTTTGCGCTGCAGGAATATCCGGTAGGAGAAAATGAAGCGCCGAAAAACCAGATCGTTAAGAGCGTATTGAGACTGGAGAAAGGGTTCCTGATCGTTCCGGACGCTCCCGGCATCGGAGTTGAACTTGCTGAAGATGCCCAGAAACGCTTCCCATTTAAACCGCGTGAAATCAAAACACGGCTGAATACAGACGGATCAGTAATGGATCAGTAAAGCATACAGATTCGTTTTCAGGAATTAATGATCTGACCTGAAACATTAGGAAAAGTTATCTTGAAATTTTAAAATAAAAGAAGGAAGCTCTCGCTTCCTTCTTGTTTGAAACCCAACTTAAAGTTCCAATCAATCTTCAATCCCTTTCATTGTCAATTGTCAATTGTCAATTCTTAATTGAGTCCCAGGTTCTGCATTTGAGATACCGTCAGTGGAGCTCCGACTTCGATCGTTGCGCTCTTCCTGATTCCGGCATGATGGTCAAAATTGTGGTGCCTGTTGTTTGCGGCAACTCCAAGTGTCAATACTACGCCCAAAATGAAAAGTGATGTTCCTGATAAAATTCTTTTTACTGTTTTCATGATTATTATTTTTTAAGTGTGAATGTTTTTTGTTTTTTTAATTATACCCAAAAGTAATAGTGTGACCAGCGCAGTAAAAATGGAATCGACGAACTGCCCTGTTTCATAGACAGTTCGCCGGAATTTGCCGAAGTTTTCTGCAATTGAGGATTACCTTGTGTCCTTTGTGATCTTTACTTTGTGACCTTAGTGGTAAAAAAATTTAACCACTAAGGTCACAAAGGATTGCACAAAGGACTCGAAGTAACGCTAATCAGATAATCAGCTAATCACCACATCATCCCATCATCCTATTCTCCTCCCTGTAATATTTTAAACACCTTATAGACTTATTTTGTAAATTTGAATGATATAACCTTAAAAATCTTCGCCATGATTTGGATTATTCCTGCAGTTATCGTCTTACTCGTTTTTTGGCTGATTGGCATTTTCAACAGCCTGGTTCGTCTCCGCAACACGCGGCAGAATGCATTTGCAGATATTGACGTTCAGCTGAGGCAACGGCACGACCTTGTTCCGCAGCTCGTCGAAACAGTCAAAGGCTACGCCACGCACGAAAGAGAATTGCTTACCAGGGTAACGGAGGCCCGCACCGCCGCCATGGGTGCTACCACCATCGATGAAAAGATCAGGACGGAAACACAGCTTTCATCTGCCCTACAGGGACTGAAAGTTTCCGTCGAAGCCTATCCCGACCTGAAAGCCAACCAGAACTTCCTGCAACTCCAGGAAGAGCTGAGCGACATCGAGAACAAACTGGCTGCCGTTCGCAGGTATTTCAACGCTGCTACGACGGAATACAATACTGGCATCGAAACCTTCCCGTCAAACCTGATTGCCAACAGTTTCGGCTTTCACCGCGAGACCATGTTCGATCTGGGCCAGGATAGGGTATCCATGGAAGAACCTCCAAAAATTAGTTTCAATTAATGACTTACATCGGTATTCAGACACAAATCAGGAGAAACAACTTCAACAGTGTTCTCCTGATCTTTGCTTTCCCGATCGTTTTGCTCGGGATGGTCTATACTTTCCTCTTCTTCATCCAGCGACAGCATGATGTTGAGATCGTCAACGAGATGTTCCTATCTGCAGTTCCTTTTGTGATCATCATCACCTCGGTCTGGTTCATGATCGCCTGGTTTATGCACAATTCACTTATCAGCATGGCAACAGGATCCAGACCACTCGAGCGGATGGAAAACAAGCGGGTGTACAACCTGGTCGAGAACCTCTGCATCTCAGCGGGAATGAAGAATCCTCAGATCCACATCATCGAGGACGATTCGCTCAACGCCTTCGCCAGTGGCATCAACGAGCGAACATTTTGCGTGACGCTTTCCCGCGGAATCATTGAAAAACTGGACGACGACGAACTCGAGGGAGTGATCGCCCACGAACTTTCCCATATCCGTAACCGGGATGTCAGGCTGATGATCGTCTCCATCATCTTCGTCGGCATCTTCGCCTTCATTGCCGGTATGGCATTTCGGAGCCTCCAGTTTGGCGCCTTCTCCAGAGGCAAGAAAGACGCGGGCGTGGCAATTTTGGTAGCCATGGTTGTTTCTGCCGTTTGCTACCTGATTGCCCTGCTGCTTCGTTTCGGCATCTCGAGGTCACGTGAGTACATGGCCGACGCCGGAGCCGCCGAAATGACAAGGAAACCCTACGCCCTGGCCAACGCCCTGCGCAAAATCGACCAGGATCCGCTGATCGAAGCGGTCCATAACCGCGACGTGGCGCAACTTTTCATCGAAAATCCCCAGCCCGAGGAAAAAAAATTCTCCTTCAGCAATCTCTTTTCTACCCATCCGCCCATCCAGAAAAGGATTGAACTGCTGGATCAGTTTGCGTGAGAAATGGACAATTGACAGTTGACAATTGATTATGATTTAGCTTGCAGAATAAGGGGCAATTGAGTCCTTTGTGGTTAAGTAATTTTTTAACCCCAAAGGAATCAATTGATTACACGAAGGGTACAAAGTAATAAGTTAGGCTATTTCTTCATCTTGGCAGGATAGAGAGGCCTTACAGGTTCCTCCACGGGATGTTTGGCCAGTTCCTGCAAGGCCACTTCGATGGCTTTCTCCAGCTGCGGATCCTTTCCTCCAATTACTTCTGCCGGCCATTGTTCCACCTCGATATCCGGCGCCACTCCGACATTCTCCACAACAAATCCATCCTTGGTCCAAATGGCCACATTCGGTGCGGTAACTGATCCGCCGTCGATGAATTCAGGGAACCCCAGAACACCTACCAGGCCACCCCAGGTGCGCTTGCCAACCAGTGTACCAACCTTGAATTTCCGGAACATCCATGGCAGGAAATCCCCTCCCGATCCGGCCGTTTCATCCGTGATCATCACCTTAGGCCCCTGGATCGAAGCGCTCGGAGATTTGAGATCCGTTCCGTACCTCATATTCCAGTATGCCTGAAGCGGGCGCTGCAAAATGTCGATGTAATAATCGGCCAGCGAACCTCCGCCATTGAACCGTTCATCCACGATCACGGCCTTCCTGTTGGCCTGCGGGAAGAAATACCGTTTGAAATATTCGTGCCCCAGTCCGGAGGTATTGGGCACATACACGTAGGCAACTTGTCCGTTGGTGGCTTCTGTCACCCTTTTCAGGTTCCCTTCCACCCAGTCGCGGTTCCTTAGTGAATACTCATTGCCGACCGGCACCACCTTGACGACCCGTGATCCCTTGTAATCAGGTTGGTCACAGATGGTCAGCTCGACAATTTTATCGTTGGTATTTTCGAAGAAGCTGAAGAAGTTCTTATCCGCGGTTACATCCTGACCATTCACCGCAAGGATGAAGGTGCCGGGTTTAATGTTCAGTCCGGGCTCTGTCAGCGGTGACCTGAGATCCGGATTCCAGTTCAATCCGCCATAAATTTTCCTGATCTGGTACCTGTTGGAAGCTACTGTATAATCCGCCCCGAGCAAGCCAACTCCGACGCTTTTTGGACTGTAGAGGTGGTCGCCGCCGCCCTGCAGGCGGTGATGCCCGACTCCGAGTTCACTGCACATCCACTGGATAAGCCTGTTCAGGTCGTCACGGCAGGCAAGGTCGGGAAGAAACTTCGCGTATTTTACCTTCATGGCAGGCCAGTCGACGCCATGCATGCCGGGATCATAGAAATAATCGCGGTTGACCCTCCACGCTTCATCAAAAATATTGGGCCATTCGGCTACAGGATCAATCTTCACGGTAAGCGCCGAAGTATTCAGAATCCCCTTACCAGGTTCGGGTTTCTTCCCGGTGGCAGTGATACCAAATACCGGACCCTTGACATAGAACATCTTTTTTCGGTCGGCAGAGATCCCGTAATCGCTGAGTTCCATCACCTCACTGTCTTTCCTCTCCTTCAAATCATACTTGTGAAGCATGGGTGATGATGAGGAGGCGGTTTGTTTGACAACATAGAATATCTCACCTGTGGCTCCGACACCGAGATTGTTATAGTCACCCGCCCTGATTGGCAGGTTGATGGTCCGCTCGGCGATGCCATCCGTGTCGATCTTCAGCAGCTTCGGTTTTTCAGCGGCAGGCTTGGCTGCTTTGGCATCCTTGCCTGTTTTATCTGCCTGTTTGACAGAATCTTTGGCAGCTGATTTTACAGCCTCTTCATCACTTTCCCTGATCAGGGGCGAAACGATGTCTTTCCGGAGTGTGGCCAGCCAGATCGAATTGGTCATCTTCATGTCCTCGTTCGAAAGGTCAAACCAGTTCACCACCGGACCGGCATCCGTGGAGGCAAAGAAATAGATGTTCTCTCCGTTTGGATCGAAAGCCGGATCCGAAGCATCACTCATGCCATCTGTTACCGGGAATGACTTTTGCTGGTCGAGCGAATAGAGGCAAACCACCCTGAAGTTCGTCCTCGCCATTCTGGTATAGGTAATCCACCTGGAATCTGACGACCAGTCACCAAACATCTGCCTGAATTGCCCGGGATAATATACTTCGTCAGAATCAACTTTTTTGACTGCACCGGTTTCGACATCCAGGATATATAGATTCCTGCCGTTGTCGACGAAGCAGATTTTTTTGCTATCGGGTGACCATTTCGTATAGGCATAAAATCCGGTACCTGGAAGCGGCCATGATTTCACTGCTCCTTTTCCGTCCTGAGACTGAATCTGCAGTGTGTACTCTCCTGTCGCGTCAGAAAACCAGGCGATCGACTTCCCGTCAGGCGACCAGGAAGGATATTTTTCATGTACGTTGTTGGTGTTGGTCAGGTTCCTTGGATCCCCCTTTTCGGCCGGCAGGGTAAAAATGTCTCCCCTGAAATCCATCACAACCCTTGATCCGGAAGGGGAGATATCGATCCATCGGATGTAGTTGGTCCCCTGTACAAACCTCGGACGGAGTTCGAGCAGATCGGCCGCAATGCCGACTGTCAATTTCTGCTGGTTACCTGAAGCAGGATTAAATGTGTGCAGGTATCCCGCCTGTTCAAAAACAATATTCCCGTTTCCGGCTGAAGCCTTCAATATCGGGAAATCGGTGAAAGTAGTCAATTGCTTTACCTCTTTTGATGACTGGTCGAAGGAAAAGAGGTTGAACTCTCCGTTCCTGTCGCTGGTGAAATAGATCTTCCCTGCAACCCACATCGGATCCGCGTCGTTGCAGCCACCTTCCGGCTGGGGAATGGTTGCCACGGAATGGTCTGCAAAGGAGTAAACCCAAATTTTGGAGATCGTTCCTCCACGGTAGTGTTTCCATTGCAGGTAAACAGGCACAAGAGGAGTATAGGCCAGCGATTTCCCATCGGGAGAATAGGCAGCGAACCAGCCGTTCGGAATATCCATCTTTTCAGGAAATCCTCCCTCCAGGCTGACGGTGTAAAACTGGTAGTACCTTGCTGAAAAAACGGAACTTTGCGAGGCAAACAGGACTTTTTTCCCGTCAGGCGTGAAACCCCTGGCCAGGTCTACACCCGGGTGCCAGGTAAGCCTCTTGGGGATGCCTCCCTCCGTCGGAATCACATACACATCGGTATTTCCGTCGTACTGGGCACTGAAGGCAATCAGTTTGCCATCGGGGGAGAACCAGGGGTCAGATTCAATCCCTTCATCCACAGTAAGCCTTTTGGGATTGGAGCCGTCGGGATTGGCAATCCAGAGATCCTCGGCATAGATGAAGGCAATATGGTCGCGGCTGATGGCCGGTTGGGACAGCATCCTGGTGTCTTTCGAATCAATCCCGAAAGACCCGGCAGGGAAAAGGGCTAAGCAAAGTAATATTGGAAGTAAGCGCTTGCTAATCTTTTTCATATTGGATGATTTAAGGTTAACGATAAAATTGAATTTGAATGAAGTAGTTGAATGAAAAGCCTCGTCAAAAAACGAACCGGACAAACAAAGACTTTAAAATTAAATAAAAATGAGATACCGCATACATGGGAATGGTAGGAGGTTACATATCCTGAAGTACCGGTATTGCCGCACTTTGAGTCCTTTGAGTTTTACTTTGTGTCCTTCGTGGTAAAAATTTTAACCACGAAGGACACAAAGGGTGGCACAAAGGTCACAGGGTAACAATTAACCTGGCTGGAAATTGGATAAAATGTTCTGCCTGCGTCATCAGTCTGTCCGGTTTATTCCTAAATTTGAATGTCAAACCTAAACCAGAGAGATTATGGTGGAATATATGACTGGCGCTGAAGCAGAACCTGATACGGACCCGGCAACCTTGTCTGAACATTCAGAAGCAAAAGGTGCCGGCCGGCAATGGTTGAAAATCGCTTCCATCCTCCTGACCATTGCAATCATCATTTATGGATACCTGATCATCAAGAAAATATAATGGGCTTACGATTCTACAAAAGGGTGAATTACGGGGATGGCGTCGGATTGAACGTCAGCAAATCGGGCATTTCGCCCAGTGTGAGGACGGGTTTGGGTTCCTTTGGCGCCAGGGGATTCTCCATCCGGACCGGAATCCCCGGACTCTTCTACCGGGGAGGATCCGGCAAAAACGGAGCTGCCATCGGGGCGATCATCCTACTCATTTCGGCATTTTTTCTCATCGCCTACAACCTGATCAGACTGATACTGTTCATCTTCTCCTATATCATCGCCTCCATTTTTAAACCGGATGGCATAGATTACGCCCATCTCGTCCTTACACTTGCCATTATCCTGGCCATCTTGATGGTTATTTACTACCAGATGCCGGGAGCATAGCGGAACCGGATCAAACAAATGAAAATGAAATGATACCGGTAGAGACGAAGCATGCAACGTCTCTACCGGTCGAACTCCTAAATCAGATTTTCAATTACCCTGAATTTCCCGGCATCCAAGCCCGGATGGGCTTTTGTCGGCAATTATTGCCTCCTTCCTTTTCCGGATTAAGGATAATCTGCTAATATTGCAGGCTGAATCTTAAAGCCGCGAATATGATTAGTTACGAAACTCCCTACCGCGTTTGCTATGCCGATACAGACCGTATGGGGATCATGTATTACGGAAATTATCCGAGGTTGTATGAGATCGGAAGAACAGACATGATCCGAGCGATCTGGAAATCGTACAGGGAGGTAGAGGAGAGCGGGATTATCCTGCCCGTCAGGTTGCTGCATGCGGTTTATCACAAACCGGCCAACTACGACGAACTCCTGACGATCCGGACCATCATCAGGGAGATTCCCAAGGTAAAATTCAGGATCGTTTCCGAAATCTACAACGAGAAGATGGAACTGATCAATGAAGGGGAGGTCACGCTTGGATTCATGGATGCCTCAACCGGAAAACCAAGAAGGGCACCTGCTGAGTTTACTGACATTTTAGAAGCAACAGGCAAATTCGGATGATCTTGTTTCCGCATACAGCCATTCTGCGAGTGCAGATTGGCTGCTATGAAATTATTTACCCACCAGGTCTCAAAGAATAGCACGAAGGACTCAAAGTATTTCGAGAACTTAATGACATAGCCTTTGAGAGAGGAAAGGTTCTCGAAAAGGCTAATGGAATTGCTTGCTTTGAGTGTGGTATAAATGACCCCAATGGGCTATTCAACATATCAGTTTAAATATTTAATTTTGATTGGCTTAGTTTGTTTTTTTACCTAACACCCATTGGGATGAAAACCCTGAAACGAATTGTCCTCTTCCCTGTTTTAACCGGACTCCTTCTTTTTTTAACCGTATGCAAGAAAGACAAGTCAGCGAGTGACCCAATTGTTACCCCTATCGTCACTTCCGGCGATTACAGCGGCAAGGTCAACGTGGACAAGGCGGATGCAACCATGGGCATCACCAATGTGATCGATGTGAAAATCCCCCAGGGCGCTTTCACAGGTGATGCCACTTTCACCATCAAGAAACTGGACTCGGCGTCATTGCCCATTGACCCTGATTTCACACTGTTTGAATCATTTGAAATCACCTCTTCGGGAAGCTCCACATTTGCGAAAAACATGGAAATTAAATTTCCGTACGACACCAAAAAGACAGACAAAAAAGGCAAGACTACAGTCGCCTACTACAACGAAAGTATCGGTAAATGGCTCCAATTTGGGGATGTTTTGATTGACTCCATCCAGAAAACGGCTACGATCAGCACCAACCACCTGTGCAAGATCTCCAGATGCAGTTACCTCTATTTCCATGATGGTTACACAGACTGGACATCGTCCCTTCATTTCAACGTTTACTGGAAGGATCCGGGAATCATGACGAATGCACTCTACAACTCTCCCAACAAGGCCATCAATCTTGGAAGCGATCCATGGTATGTCCAGGATGTACTCTATTACCTCGAAGACGCGTGGAAGGCTTACAAGGCAATCGACTTTACACTGCCAAACGGGAAAATTGACGTTTATCTCAAAGCCATGACCGAACCCGGAGAAACAAGTTATTTCGGATACATAACAATCAACCAGAAAATGACAGGAGGCACCTATTTCAAGGCGGAAGAGGTTTTGCCAACCACATGTGCCCATGAACTGCTTCATTTCATTCAGGACTACTACTATTTTGAAGCGTTTGATTTTCCACATTGGTGGATGGAAGCCACAGCTGTGCAGGCCGACCGGCTGGTATGGCCGGCACATGCAAAATTCGAGGCCCTGGATATTGAAAACTCGCTGCGGATAGGCTTTGTCAAATCATGGGATGATTGCGCCAGCGATCCGGAGTGGTACATTGCCGGTAAGTTTTTATGCTACCTGGCCAATTACAGGACCGGCACCAAAATGAATATTCCCGACATCATCAAAGAGACCGGGAAAGCGACCAATGTGTCCTATTATCGGACAATTGTCGACACCTATGTGAAATCCAAACTGGGTTCGACAGGTATAGGCGATGAATTCAGGAACTTTGCCAAATGGGCCTACGAAGCAAAGGGCGATATCAAATACCCGCTGGATGATCCCGGAGCCAACAAAAAAGTATGCAGCCCGCTGAGTACAACATTGCCTGCACAGACTTATTCATTAATAGTTCCACATCTGGCAGTCGGATTTATAGAATGCCCGAACCTGGCCGATATGAAACGAACCATTTATGCCAAATTAAATAAAAAGTCGGCGGAGGTAGAAGTCATGGCCTATTACAATACGTATGACGGCACCAGGACTTATGCCCAGTCGATGAATGAGAATGACAGCGTCAAATTCATCCTGCAGAATAAACTGGGATGGATCGATATCATGGTCGTCAACAAGACCAAGGATACGGATAATGGAACGGCCACTGTAACCTTCAGGCTGGAACCGGACCCGACTGTCAGTTTATCCATTGTGCCGGATCAATTACAGGGAACTCCGGCAAAGGCCGTTCAGTTCAGTGCGAATACTACTTCATCCTTGCCCAAGCCCGCCACTTACCAATGGTTCTTCGGTGACGGGGACTCTACCCATCCCCTCCTGGTAACGGATAACAACACAGCGAGCCACACTTACACCGCCGCCGGGGATTACAATGTCATCATCATGTTGTACGATTCGAAAAATGCCAAAGTCGGGGAAGCAACAATGGTGTACAAAGTGGTTGCCGGCAATACCTTCAGCCTGAGTTCATCCCAGGCAACCGGGTCGACAAGTTGGCCATGGAAAAGGATCAAAACAAACTTTACCATGACAGGCACCATGGAAGGTCTTGGAACCAATACGGTGAAAAGCATCACTACCGGCCAGGATCCCCAGTTTGCAAAACAATCCCTGTTCGTCAAATTTGCCGCGGACGCAGGCTTCAAGATCAATTTCAGTGTAACTTATACAACCACTCCTGCCTCAATGGATTCAACGTATGTGGATGCCAATTACTTCGGCAAGACGGTCAGGCATGTGTGGACCTTGCTCGACAAGAAGGAGATGCATTGGGAATACGACCAGACCAGTCAGTCGGGTCTGGTGCAGGCTGGCGCCAACACCCAGCAAATTAACTACAATGTCGGTCTTTTCATTGTAAAATGTTATTCCTACTACAAACACGACGTATTTGACGACAAGGGAGCTCTATTGGGCTCGACTCCCGAATCCTGCCTGGATAACAATTCGGGACCGGCGGTATGGGTGAGCAAGCAATGACCGGGGTTAAGTTCATTGGATCCCTGCCGGTGCGGATTTGTTATTAAACCACCAGATTGAGTTAGTGGAAAATATTTACCACTAATTCACCTTTTCTGGTATTTACTGGAAAATATTTTCTACTCGTGTTGGTGCGGATTTGAAGCTCCAGACCCAAATGATTGAATCTTTCCAACCCCCTTATTTAAGTTTTTCGCAAAAAACTTAAATAAGGACTTCTGTTATTAAACATTTTGCGCTTTTTATTAAATATGGTCAGGTCAAGATTTAAAGAATAAGGTGCCAGCGGGTGGGGCAATTGTACGGGCACGAATTACAAATTCGCGCAAGCGGGGGGAGAAAGATCGATTCAACGGGAAAAAGAATCCTGATGATAAATCAGCTGATTCTCCGGAGAATTAGCGTCGAGCCGTCCGGCTGGACGGCTCGTAGATTAAAATGATAATGCTTGTACAGCCGCCCGGTTGGGCGGCTCCGAAGTCTTCCGATCACTCTTAATTACAAATCCGAGCCAGCGGGGGAATATGCTCAAGTGTTTGAAGGCTTTGGAGGAAAAGATTAGAAATAGGTTTTAACGGCAAATTCAAATTGGCTGATGAATATTTCTTTAAATACGGAAATATTATTCTGCTCGTAAAATACCAGCAGTGCCTTCTTGTAATCGACAGAATCGACAGTCCTGAAAGAGATTGGGCAATAACCATTTTCAATCAATATGGCATTGCTCACAATTCTTGCAGTTCTTTTATTTCCATCGACAAATGGTTGAATATAGGAGATGAGAACAAGGATTAGCAGGGCTTTTTCGAATATTGAATCCCGCGAATTGATCAAATCACACATATCTCCAAAGGCTTCCCTTAACTGGTATTCGTTGTCCAAAGGCTTGTAATTGGTTCCTGAAATGCCCACTCTTCCCAATCGGACATTTCTGTCAACTCCCAAATCCTTCACCAATAAACTGTGGATATCTTCTATCTTCTGAATGGTTAAAGGAGAAAGGTAATCTTTATAGGCTACAATGAAGTCTATCGCTTCCTTGTGATTTAACAACATCACCGCCTCATCCTTTTTTTTGCCTGCGGCAGTCTCTTTTTCTTTCAATAACCGTTCAGTTTCAAGCAAAGTATAGGTATTCCCTTCAATTTGAGATGACTTCCAGCTTAAATCAATTGCCAATCTTTCCATTTCCCTTGCATATTCTGATGCCGAGAGTTTGGAAATATTCGCCATGAATTGCTTTTGCAACTGAATAAGCTTATGATTTTCGCCTTTGTTAAAAAGCTCCACCTTCGACAATACATCCCTTACCAGGGAAAAGTTAAAGCTATTTTTTATTCTTCGCTCATCAATTTCCTTTTCAAAGTATCTGTCAACATCTATCGGATAAAGAACCTCATGGAAAGGAGTGA
This sequence comes from uncultured Bacteroidia bacterium, assembly GCA_903902325.1. Classification (GTDB taxonomy): domain Bacteria; phylum Bacteroidota; class Bacteroidia; order Bacteroidales; family Prolixibacteraceae; genus CAINVV01. The sequence continues at coordinate 4,532 of CAIUUO010000200.1, read as the reverse complement.
TAAAATATTTCCTTGCCTTGCCCTGTCCATTGGTAACAATAAATTGATCAGTAATTAACTGAGCCAATATTCTCTTGATCGTGGAATAGGCAACTCCCGAATTGACACCTTCAAATATTTCTTTCGATGAACACCCGGGATTTTCAATTACCCAATCCAGAATAATTCGCTTTCTCATAAAAGTAGCAGGATTAAAGATATTTGTAGCTCATTTCGACTTCAAATATAGCTCATATTTTACGGTATTTGAGCTATATGGAATAGAAAATTGACCTGCATTCTGAAATGGAGCTCAAATTGCATCCGAATAGGGCGCATCTCAACAGAATATTGAGCCCTGTTTGCTACGGTTTTGAACTTCAAACTGCGATACATTTACTTGAATAGCGGAAATTGTGAGGGCACAAATTACAAATTTGCGCCAGCGGGGGTATGATGACAAGGGAAACCTGCTTGGCTCGACTCCCGAAGCATGCCTGGATAATATTTCGGGTCCGGAGGTGTGGGTGAGCAAGCAATAACCGGGATTAAGCTGGTTGGTTCATTTACTTAAATTGCGGCAATTGTGCGGGCACAAATTACAAATTTGCGCCAGCGGGGGCCCTTTGCGAGAGAAAAATTTCACGCAAAGGGCGCAAAGAATCGCAAAAAAACACGCAAAGACAATTTATCCTAAACACAAATATCGAAAATATACGGCCGGCGCCGGAGGTGCCACATAAGGGTAGAAATCAAAAGGAAGGTAGAATAGGTCGTCCCATCCGGGACGAAATTATTCGACACGTTTGTTTTCTACCCATATTCAATCCCTCACGGGATTTGAAAATAATCTTGATGCAAACGCTCGATTTAATCATCCAACATATTATAATTTTTGATACATTTGCATCAACATCAAGAACCCTTCAATGGGTACCAACCGAGAGACAACACTCCACGGTGGTCAGAAGATGAGGACATTCGTCAAAATAAAAGAACCTCCAATTCCTTCTTCGTGATGTTTGGTTTAACTTTTTAAAAAATCAAACATGGAAACAAAATTTGTCGAAAAACCTGAAACATTGATGTTCAAGAATCCGGATGGACTGAATGGTGCGACGGCCAACGTACTGACATCAAAAATCAAACAATTTGAAGCGCTGACCAATTGCAAGGCTGATGATTTCTACACACCAATGGTTTTACTTTTTGATCAGCCCTGGCTGATGCAACTTGTCAATTTCAATTTTAAATTCCCTGTAGATGTAATTCTGGTCGATGAAGAAGGAATTGTCCGCAATGCCTTCATCGAACCTTTCAGGGATTCATCCGCCTCCTATATCCGGGGATTCAGCAGTGTAAAGATGGCGATACTTTGTCCTGAGAATTTTATTGTAAAATACCAGATCGCAAAAAATGAAACCACTATTGAGCTCACTACGAGCGATATATTCTACCATCATCTGATGGAGGAATGGAAAAATAAATATGGTAAAATGACCATGAAAGAACTGGAACAAGCCATGAAAAAATACCTCGGATCCGGGGGGAATCTTAGGGCACGTTCAAGTCAATTTCAGGTTATGAAGCAGGAACTTGCCAAAAAAGTCAGGAAAAATAAGGTGTACACACTAAAAAAAATTGAAGAGGATGAAGTAAAACTGGTTTTCGTATCGCTTATCGTCAATGTGGAGAGCATCAAAAGAGTCTATGGAGAGCTACAGGATTTTGTACAGGAATATCAGATTGACGGATATACCAATGGGAAATTGTTTATGATTAGTGATATGATGGGACCTTCTGAAGAAATCAACCATGTGGTTGTGAATTGCCTGAGGCCGCTGGGACTGAAAGCAAGAACAGATTTTGTAGTGGCAGAGGAGGTAATGGTAAATAGTCTGAATGACTTCCGCGACGGAGTCAATCTATCCTATTGGAACAAGGAACACCCGCAACTTCTTCACCTGGACTGGCTTGGAAGCATCTGCCTGAACGATGGCAACTGGATCTGGCATAAATAAATGATGTTCCTACAAACCTTCTCCTTTGCGATCTCTGCGGTTAACTTTGCGCACTTTGCGGGAAAAAAGGTTCACGTAAAGAACGCAAAGGGAAAAACGCAAAGAATCCCCCGCTGGTGCGTAATAAAAGGTCGCGGAAAGAACGCAAAGACCGCAAAGAGGGAAGGAATTGCCTTGCTGGCTCCGCTGATGCTGATTCGTTTTTCAATTTATTATGCCGTAACTTTATGTATTGGCGAGTTGCCGTGGGAAGAAATAAATTCAAATAAATAATAATATATAACATTATTGTTATATATTTGTTTAGCCATTGAGGAGTTTAAACAATGAGATGGTCAGAGCTCAGGAAAAAGGCGGAACAGCGTGGCTGGTATCTGCACCGAAAGGGGAAAGAGCACGATATCTATGCATCCTTACAAGGATTTTTTCATTCAGATAGCCAGGCATGAAGCACAGGAGGTCAAAACGGGGCTTTGCCACAAATTGAAAAAACAGATTGGGTTTTAATCCTTCCATCGGATAAAAATTACGAAATGAAACGAACATGTTGCTGCCCAACATCCAAGAGCATGATAATAATTTAAGCAACATGGAGTTCCATACTGCCCTAAAAAACAAACCATTGTAGTATGAAGACGATCGCATTGATTGAAAAGGGAAAGGATGGCAGTTTCGGCATTTTTACGCCTGACTTGCAAAATACAATTGTGGGTGACGGGGTAACTGTATCAAAAGCAAAAGTAGATTTTTACAACTCCGTCCGGGAGGTGCTTGCCGCCTATGCTGAAATGGAAAAACAGCTTCCAGCCGAATTGCAGGATATCGAATTTGAGTTCAGGTATGATATAGCTTCCCTTTTTGATTATTACAAATTCATCAATGTCAGCAAATTCGCAGAGGAGGCTGGAATCAATTCTTCGTTGATGCGGCAATACAAATCCGGCAATCAATATATTTCGGAGAACCAGGTGCTGAAAATTGAAGAAGCCCTGCACAAAATTGCCCGCGAGTTTGCTGAAATAAAGTTGGTTTAAGCCTTTTCGGGCTATGTCAATTGTACGGGCACAAATTACAAATTTGCGCCAGCGAGGGGGCGATTTTGAAGGGGGCACAAATTACAAATCATGGGTGGTCGAACAAATGCACTTTGAAAGACGCTTTTCCCTTTGCGTTCTTAGCGGCATACTTTGCGTGCTTTGCGTGAAAAAAACTCTCGTGCTGAAAGAATTTTCACTTGAGCACTTCTGCCTTTCTTTTGGGAAGTCGCTGTTTTGTATTTGCAGCTTTTGAGGAACTTTTTTGGGAATTTCCTTTTGCTTTATCAGCTTTTATGTAATCACTTATCAACTGTTGATCATTTACCGTTAACGGCTTAGGATCAAAGAAGAAGTCAACTTCCAAAGGTTCTCTTATTAGTCCCATTTTAATTAATTTTTAAAATATTTATCAATTAAGTTTAATGCCGCTTCAGTATTTATCACCATGAGATTACCTCCAATGCTTTTTGCTCCCAATGTCTTTTGGTAATGCTCGATCAATATGGTTTTTGCAGTGAAAGAAACGTATCCTTCAAATCCACGATGAAAAGAAATACGACAAGCAAATGCTACTAAATTACCGGGAATACCGACATATAACTTGTTCATCCCGAGATTAAAAGGAGCGCTTTCAATCAAGTGCATATAAACATGATCTTCACGCTCCGTAATGCTAATCAAGCCTTGAATTATTTCAGGGTTACCTAAAATTGTCAATTTATAAACATCCCGATCAGGCTGCCTGAATTCCAATTTCCAATTAAATAGCCATCCATTCTTTTTGGTAACCGATGCCAAATCTTTATTGCCAATTAAGGATATTTCAGTTTGATAACCCTCTCCCGTATTGACATCCTCAATTGAATTTGTCAACTTATCAATTTCAATATCAATATGCTGAGGATTGTGTTTCATTAAACAAATATACAAATAATCATGGGGATAATAGCAGAGTTTAAGCATTTTCAGGTTTGTCCCGTTTCGTCGGTTCACCCCGCAGTCCTTGGATTTGCAATCTATTTACATGACAATTGCATTTCTAACAAGCAGTTTTTCCTTTGCGTACTTTGCGGATCACTTTGCGCCCTTTGTGAAAGAAAAATTTCACGCAAAGGGCGCAAAGACCGCAAAGAGGGAAGGAATTGCCTGGCCCGAACGGATTTGAAATCCACCGGCTAGGGTATCCGCTGGCTCGGATTTGTAATTAAACCTCAGATTGAGTTACTGGAAAATATTTGAACAACTGTTCGTTTTACTGGAAAATATTTTCTGAAAAGGCACCTTTTCTGGTATTTACTGGAAAATATTTTCTACTCGTGTTGGTGCGGATTTGAAGCTCCAGACCCAAATGATTGAATCTTTCCAACCCCCTTATTTAAGTTTTTTGCAAAAAACTTAAATAAGGGGTTCTGTTATTAAACATTTGGCGCTTTTTATTAAATACGGTCAGGTCAAAATTTAAAGAATAAGGTGCCAGCGGGGTCAATTGTACGGG
>CAIUUO010000199.1 GCA_903902325.1 uncultured Bacteroidia bacterium | reverse complement strand
TCGGCATGATTGTATTGGGTGCCACCGATGTAAAGGCAAGTGTTTCAGATGACAGGAAAAAATTTGGAGTTGGGCTTCAACTTTATACCATTCGTGATGCCATGAGTGCAGATCTTAAAGGGTCATTGAAAAAATTATCAGATCTGGGATATAAAAATTTGGAATTGGCTGGATATTCAGATGGCAAATTCTACGGTTATAAAGTCGCAGAATTCCAAAAAATTGTTCAAGACCTTGGTATGGTTGTGATCAGCAGCCATGCTGCAGTTGAAGCGAAAGGCATTACTGTCGAAACGGCTAAACTGATGGCGGATACACATGCCGCACTTGGGGTCAAATATTGTATCCAGCCTTGGGTCAATGAGGAAGACCGCAATATTGAAAAATACAAAAAAATGATTGGCGATTGGAATCAGGTCGGTAAGATCATGAAGGGAGTCGGAATCCAGTTCGGATATCACAACCACAATTTTGAGTTTAATAAAGTCAATGGTGTGGTACCTTATTATGACATTTTCATGCCTGAAATGGACAAGGATCTTATTACAATGGAATTAGATCTTTTCTGGGCTACCAAGGCAGGTCAGAATCCTGTGGAGATGTTCAGTAAATATCCCGGCAGGTTCCAGCTTTTGCACCTGAAGGATATGCATACCAAGCAACCTCCATTCTTCGATGTAATCAAGGATGATATTTGCAGTGTTGGTGCGGGTGTGATTGATTTCAAAAAGATTCTGGCTGCCCAAAAGGTTGCCGGAACAAAATACACATTTGTTGAAGATGACAACCAGGGCATGGGGAAACCTTGGGAAGCATTGGAAGTAAGCATTAAAAATCTGACAACGAAAATTTTGAAGTAATTCAGGGTAGTTGGCCAAAAAAAGGTTCAGATTTAGTAATCTGGACCTTTTTTTTTGCCAATTCGGAAGTATTTCAGAAGGCTTTTCTCTTAATAGAATGTAACCGAAATGTAATATCAATGTAACCGTCCTGTATTATTTGAGAGATATTTTTGTAACGTGAAAGGATCTAAATGGTAAAGTAATTCAACTTTGGCACATATTCGATCACATTGCACATGAAAAACAAGTTCGTCAATTTTATCATCATACTTATCGTTGTACTGGCTGCCACCAACGCAGTTGAAGCTCAGCAAACCAGCTCATTACTTGCCGGGAAGGTTCTTGATGAAAAAAACCAGCCAATCACAGGAGTCGATATCCAGATCACTTATGTCCCCTGGAACAAGACCAGAACAGCTTTCACCAACAAAAAAGGCTATTTCTGTGTTGCAAACTTGCCTCCCGGTGGACCCTATGCTATCAAGTTCACCCGCAATGGTTACGAAATGCAAACCAGAGAGATATTATCCCTTGAACTGGGAAATATCAACGATTTATCCCTGCATATGCGCCTTGAAAACCAGGAAGCCAAACGCAATGAGATAGTTGCAAGTCCGCTTGTAAGCAATGAAGCTACTGTCATCAAGAGTGCTGCACTCTGAAGTTCCCCTATAGATTTGTAAAGGAATATCTGAATGTGAGCCCATATGTCAATGGGTCTCCCAATACTGCTGCATATTGACCCGCGCTTCCTGCCGCTGGCAATAGTTGTTCAAAATAGTTTCTGTTTAAAAGGTTTCTCGACCAGATAAATACAGAAATGCCTCTTGAAGCCCTGAAGCCCAATCTTCCGTTGATCAGATAATATCCTTCAATATTCAGGTACTTCGATGGCGATGGGCTTGATGAGAAGGAGGAACGAAGGAAGGCATCCAAAGCCAGAAAGTAATTGCCCTTTAACTTTGCAAAATAACCATCGGTCGTATATTCCCCGTTTAATGTCCCTGACCATTTTGAGATTCCGGGTAAAACTCCTCCGGAAATATCCTTAAATGCCGAGGCACCCCCTACTTCCTCCAATGGGACGGGTGCATTTGTGAAGTAGATGTATTTCCCATCAGTATAGGAAAGTGCGCCATTCAAATGCACATGGATAAAAGGTTGAAAGCCACCTTCCAATTCAGCTCCCATTACCCTGACTTTTTCGGCATTGGCAAGATAACCCCTGTTTACGCCAACTTCAGCAGTTTGTACTTGAGTCTGATAGTCCTTGATATCTGTGTTGAACACTGTAAAGTTAAGATTGGCTGAAGGAGCAGGCCTCGTCTTTATTCCAATTTCATAATGAGTCACATACTCGGGTTTAATTTCTGCAAGTTCAGTCATCACCCTGCCTTTATCGGTCGGAAGTCCGCCCAAATTGACGCCAATCGGTTTATACGTGTTGGCATAGGTCATGAAAGCATTTAATTTGGATGTTGGTTTGTAAGCAACTGTAAGCTGACCTGAAAAATTGCTCTCATTGACATTCAGGTTGAACGCCTGATCCGTATAAAGTGAGGTTTTCAGGGCCAGTAATGAAGGATCGGTTGTTTGTAATCCACCATAGGTTTTCCTGTCATAATCCGCTGCTTTTTGATCATAATTGTAGCGAATCCCCGGCAAAACATGGAATAAGTTGCCGATTGACCAGTCTAGCTGACCAAAAACAGCACCGCTAAAGGTCTGCAGCCGGGATGTTGTCTTCGTGCCGAAGCCATCAAACAAACCCGGTGTCGACCATAATGTACTTGTTGAACTCTGTGAGAATCTCCATTGGGCCGAGCCGGATTCTTCAATCTGAACCGGATCGGACTGAAGATCCTGCCAGATGGCGTAAACACCTGTCACCCCGCTTAATTGGGAGCTGAACTTTCCGGCATAGCGAACCTCTTGCGACCACTGCTGATGCTTTGAATTCCCTGCTGATTTAGTCAGTACTGGTAAACCCGTAAAATCGCGGTCGTTGGAAGGATCCCAGGTCCAGTATCGCCAGGCAGAGGTTGATGTCAAGGTCCCGGATCCCAGTTTCGCATCTACGTTCAGGGAGACTCCACCCAAATCATTGCCTGATTTCCAGGGTGTATCATGGTCAATGATGCGATCGAAGGGATTGGTAGACGGCAACTTATAATTGAGGTCTGCAATGATCTGGTTGAACTGCCTGTAAGCAGGACGCATCGTGGTAACAACTCCGGCATATACCTGGGCATATCCATTCGGCTTTTGACTTGTTGCATCACCTTCTAAAGTAATTTTCACTTTTTCGGAAGGTTTATAAAGAAGTTGGCCCCTGAAACCAATATTATTCAGGTCATTGACGTGTTGTTGGGTTCTTTGATTGTATATCAATCCGTCGCGTTGCGTTCCCGAGAAGGATAGCCTGGCTGCAAATTTTTTGCCCAAAGGACCCGTCACGGAGGTTTTGGCCTGAATATACCCGTAATTGCCATAACTCACTTCCACATTTGCCCCGGTATTGAAATCAGGTGCACGGGTCGTAATGTTAAATGCTCCGGAAGTCGTGTTCTTGCCAAAAAGGGTTCCCTGTGGGCCACGAAGGATTTCGATCTGTTCGATATCCACAAAATCGAGTGCCGTTGCAGCAGGCCGGGCATAATAAACTCCATCCACATAAAATCCTACTCCCGGGTCCACCCCATCGTTGGTCAATCCGTAGGTAGATCCTAAACCTCGAATATTCAAGGTTGTATTTCTGGGATTGGACGAATAGAGCTGAACAGAAGGAACCAGCTCCTTCAGCCTGTTGACATTGAAGGCGCCTGTATTTTCCATCATATCTCCTTTCATCACCGAAATAGGTATCGGAACGTCCTGAGATGACTCCTGCCGACGCCTTGAACTTATTACAATTTCAGACAATTCATTTTTATTCTCTTCCAGTTTGACGAGCACTTTAGACTCATTGATCAGGATTTCCTGCGTTTTGTATCCAATGTATGAGACGAGAAGGGTAAATGGAAGCTTTTGTGCCGATAGCAAATGAAACTCACCGTTTGCGTTTGTAACTGATCCATTGGTTGTTCCCTTAATGATTACGTAGGCGCCCAGTAAATTCTCGTTGGTGGAAACATTTATAACTCTGCCTGAAATATTTGAATTAATGACAGGTTTATTTTGGGCTGGCAGAAGATAAGGACTAGTAGTTAAAAAGAGTACAATGTTAAGTAGGATGATTCTTTTCATGCTTGGTATCATTAGATTACATATTGTCCATTAAATTGGTAGACAAAAGAATCTATAATCTCAATGAAAAAAGTAAGCATTAATACCTAATGCGTATGGGTATTTTTACGCTAACTGAGGTTTGTAAAACAGAAAGGATTTGTCAGGTTTCTGGTCAATTTGGCCGAATAAGAGCAAAAAACAGGAGGTAAAGCACTGATCTACAGCCTGGTTTATTTTGTCTTATGGATTGTGACCTATATTCTCATACAAAAAGTAAACAGCACCTCATGTGTAAAAGTATGGTATCTGACCGGATCAACGACGACTCCATCGATGGTGTAGAGATAGCCTGAACTTGTCTTATCCCCCAAGCCATAAGTCAGATCGAATGAGTACTTCCCAGCACGGTATCCTATGCCACCATTGTAGGTTTTGAAGTTGTAATCCTGATTTAGCCGGAAACTGCCGGATTGGTTTGGTTTGTATGGATTGCCCAGCAATTCAACCCCGGCTCTCAGACTTATAGCATTTGTTGCCTTGTATTCTCCTCCAATCCTGATGTTGCTTACAGCTCTGTAAGCACTTTTAATATCTCCGTTTTCAAGGTTATACTCATCACCACTCAATCCCTTACTAAACTTCGAAGACGAATAATCCACAAACTCATAATCCAGGGAAAGCATCCCTCTTTTGGCAAACTGGTACCCAATGCTACAGACGGCACGGAGAGGTGTATGAAAACTGTATTTGTCATTATTTGTTGGCGTTTCCTCAGAATGAAGGCCATCCGCAACATCGCTGACACCCGTCAGGGTAGATTTCATCCATGCGCTGTAGCTATTTTTAATTTTAAACCAGGTAGGGGTATGAACTGCAATTCCGATTCTCAGAACCGGTATAGGCCTGTAAATGAGCCCTATTTTTAAATTGAATCCAATGCCCGATGTTCTTGAATGGGATGAATAGTCAAATTGGCCCCAGCTTTTCAGGTTTGAACCAACTTCGTCAATCCCGACTTCCGAATACATTTTGGTTTCGTCGTAATGAAGATTCTGCAGGCCGAATGTTGCTCCCAAATATAGCCTGTGATTGTAATTAATGCCGATGGTGGCAATGTATTCATTGAGGTAGCCGTCGTTATGATCAGTTTCTCGCTGCTTTACTTTTTCATTTTGGAGAAGAAAAGTGGTGTATTGATCACCTCCTGTATCCGGATTTGTTACATCAGTCAGGTAATTATCCCAAGCCAGTATACTTTCCCATGGAATCCCTCCGGCATAGGGGCTATACTCCTCTGCCGGCATCAGTCTATTGTAATTGATTCCGTTAGTTTTTTGTGCAAAAGCGTCCATGCGGGAATAGGGAGAGCTTTCAGTCGAAACAAAGGAATTCTGATTGAAATTTGCCAGTCTGTTAAATCCAATGCCATAATTTAATGACACAATTCCGGAAAATTCTTTTTTTGAAGGCATTACTTGCACGAATCCGAGATTTTTAAGATTGAATTTATTGTTGTCCTGTGTGAAACTATTACCCTGATACGATGATTCAGTTGAGTTTAGATTGAGCAAATTCGTGGATGCGGATATTTCGCCATACTGGTAAATGCCGATTCCTGCCGGGTTAATGCTCAGCGATCCAAAGTCGCCGCCCAAGGCTCCAAAGGCATTTCCCATGGCTTTGGAACGGGCTGTTGAGCCATAATTCTGCTGGGAGAACAGCAGGGCATTTCCGACATTTTGCGCGGACGATGCGGTTGTAAACCAAACTAATGTTATAAGTGTGAAGTATATTTTATTCAGGATCATTTAAAACACTCTATTTTATTTAGTAAGCATCTTTTGTATTTCACTTTTCAGTTCTTTTGAATTGATAGGTTTGGTAAGATAGGAATCAAATGCATCACTATATTTTGTTTTATCTTCTTCGAAAGCGTAGGCTGTTTGCGCTATGATCCGAATATCGGGACGAAATGACTTAATTTGTTTTGCCGCCAGATCGCCATTCATGTTCGGTAAAAGGATATCCATCAAAACAAGACGGATATTCTTTTGAATTCTGCATAATTCTATTGCCTCTTCACCTGTTCGGGCGAATATCAAATTCCATTTTTTGTTTTTTAAAATTTTTTTCAGATAAAATACCGATGTTTCATCATCTTCAGTTATTAGAATTGTTGCGCTCAAAGATTCTTCATCCGAAAATATTTTTTGTTCACTTTGAGAAGCAGGCTTTATGGCTTCCGCAGCCTTAACAGGTAACGTAAAATAGAAGCAAGTACCGACACCAATCTCTGATTCCAGCCAAATTTCACCTCCTAGTTTCTCAACGAAAGCCTTTGAAATTGAAAGGCCAAGACCTGCGCCATCAAACCTTCTTGATAAACTAATGTCTGCCTGAACAAAACGTTCGAAAACAATTTCAAGTTTATCCGGAGGTATGCCAATTCCGGTGTCATGTACAAAGAACTCATACATGTTATTTTTAAAATTACATCCGAATCTTATAGTTCCGCTTTGCGTGTATTTTAGCGAATTTTTTATGAGGTTGTTCAGAATGGTAAAAAGTTTCTCCCGATCAGTAATGATTTCTACATTTTCATCATTCAAGGTATGGTCTGCTGAAAAATCAACTCCTTTCTGATTGGCTTCAACTTTGAATAATCTGCAAAGGAAGCCAAACAGCTCTTGCAAGTTGATTTCGGAAAAGGTGATTTCGATTTGTCCTGATTCGACTTTGGATATAACAATCAGGTCGTTGATAAGATTGAGCAACCGGGCACTGCTTGTTTCAATGATATCAATATAGGTTTCTTGTTCTCTGCCTCCTGGTGCTGCTTCTTTTAAGAGGGATGCAAATCCAAGAATGCTATTCATCGGAGTTCTGATTTCGTGGCTCATATTGGCAAGAAATGCCGATTTCAGACGGTCGCTTTCTTCCGCTTTTTCCTTGAGTTTAATCAGATCCAATTCCGTTTTTTTCTGTTCAGTGATATCTATGGCCACTCCAATTACTTCACTTACATTTCCATTTCTGTCAAAAACCGGATTATAAACCACATCAAAAATGCTATCTTGTATTTCTGTTTCCAGTAATTGGTATTTTCCTGCAAGAGAGTTGGTTATTCCTTCAATAATAATTGGGAAATCCCTGTAAACATCGAATGCCGAGAGTCCCACCACTTCTCCGGGTTGTAGTCCAAGTTTCAATAATCCTCTGCCTTCCGACAGTTTGAAAATGCCTTCCTTATCCAATACAAATGAAATGACAGGGGCATTTAAAACGACACTTCGAAAGTAGTTTTCAGAATCCCTGAGGGCTTTCTCCGCTTTCTTGATATCCGTAATGTCTTCCTTGATGGCAATATAATGGGTAATGATCCCTGAATCGTTGATGATCGGTGAAATGGAGGCAGATTCCCAGAAAATTTCACCATTCTTTTTCACATTGCAAAACTCCCCTTTCCAGGTTCTGCCTGAGGATATTGTCATCCACAATTTAGCGTACTCCTTTGCGTTGGTTTTGCCTGATTTAAAAATTCGGGGATTATTCCCAATGGCTTCACTGGGAGTAAATCCCGTTATTTCAGAAAATTTCGGATTGACATATTCAATGGTTCCGTTCAAATCGGTAATAATAATAGTAGCGGGATTCTGTTCAACTGCCTTCAAAAGCTTTAGTATTTCATCTTCAGCCAATTTCTGTTCTGTAATATCCGTTGCAACTCCAATAATTGCTATCTCCTCGCCGAAGTCGTCATAAATAATTGATGTTGAAAGTGATACTGGAAATTCGACTCCATCTTTCCTTTTATTCTGAAGTTCGCCCTGCCATCCGCCTTTCAGGGTTGAAGGAAGGATCTTGCTTGTCATGTAAACGGGATTATTCAAGGATCGAACCATGGTGATCTTTTTCCCAATCAGTTCATGTTCTTCATATTGATAGGTATTTAGAAAGGCATTATTGACAAAAATAATTTTGTCCTCCATGTCGGTTATGCTTATACATTCGGAGATACTGCGAATAGCATGTGCCAATAATAGAATTGTGCCTTCAGCCTTTTTGCGCTCAGTGATATTGTGAATTATTCCGACTATTTTCAGCGGTTTGCCTTCATCGTCCCGTACTATTTCAGCGACTGAATGGATAAATTTCTTTTCAGTTGAGTTAAAGGGTGTGATTTCAAATTCGATGTTGTAGGGCTTATTGTGAACAATAAGGTCATTCAGCGCCAGATCCGCTTTTTCCCTGTTGGATACACATTTCATCACCTCATCACGGGTGAATCGCTCTGCGTGCAAATCAAATCCGTAAATTCTTTTTGCTTCCTCGGAACCCCAAAATTGATCAGTGATTAGATCATATTCCCAACTGCCTATCTGACCAACTTCTTCGGCTTTTTGATAGCGTTTCTCGCTCAGCAGCAGAAGTTCTCCGGCCTCTTTTTGAAGTGAGATATCTCTGGAAATGCCATATAACAAGATCTGCTTATTGATTACAATTCTGCTAAGTGATACTTCAGCATCAAAAGTGGTACCATCCAATCTCTGGTGCCTCCATTCGAACAATTTTGAATTTCCTTGCTGTGATGCATGGATGAGTTCAAGTGCTTTATTTTCTGACAAAGTACCATCGGGTTGATATTGAGGGGAGAAACTGGAAATTGTTTTGCCGAGGATGTCTTTCATTTGACATCCAAAAATCTTTAAGGTGGCCGGATTGCATTCGATAAACGTATCATCCTGCATGATGAATATGGCATCGTAGGCATTTTCGAACAAAGCCCTGAATTTTATTTCGCTATTGTTCAGATTTGATTGAATTCCAATCCTGTATTCATTGTAATGAAAGAGTATTCTGGAAACCAGGAATCCGGAACTCATCAGGATATAAAAATCAATAGTTAAATGTGGATTCAGAATTGCATTTCCAGTGTTTGACAGAAAGAATTCCAGTCCAGTATTGATCAGCCAAACGCCGACAAAAGCTAAAATAACCGTGCTGAAAATCTTCAGATTCCCCTCCATTTCGAATACAACAGGTATCCTCATTAATTTTCGGATCATTGGAAGCCTAAGCAAGGTTTCTGCTGCAAGAGTGATGAATAGGATGTTGATGCTGTCTTTTAATGCAAAGCCCCAAAGCACCTTTTGTGGCATGAGATTTATTGTGTGGATGCTCCAGAAAGGAGGGTTGAGTTTCAGAAGAGTATTGAACAGAAATCCGTCGAAGAGAGAGAGACATGACATGGCAGCAAAACAGGGAATCAGAAACCTTCCAGGGTAATGTAGCCTGAAAAAGTATCTTCTATCCTGAAATAGACCAATGCAAGAATAAAAACCAATGAAAATTATCGCGCTGCCAACGTTGGCCCAGCCATCATCTGGCCAAAGCAGAAACGGGAACATGGCTCCACCCGATAAGCCAGCAACAAGTCCATATTTCCATCCATAGGCAAATGCAGCAAGTGCAGGCAAAAACAAGAAGAAAGGAACGTTGACAGATATTTCACCAATATGTGTGTGTATGCCAAATGGAGAAAACAACAGGCACGCAATACCAAGAAATGCCGAGATGAAAATCTTTCTGTAGGGTTCGATTATGTTGAGATTCTTCATGATTTTGTATGTAGGGACATTCAAAAACTGTCGAGATCATTACGGTTTCCTGAAAGGAAGTTTTTTCGATTTTTGAAAGATAGATAAAAATGGTGATACTTTTTATGATGCATGTTGTTTCAGCTGCTTATGATTGGCTGAAATGTCCATAATTCATTTAAGACCCCTGAAATCGTATTTCATGTAATAATCAAGAGATTCAGCGGGTTTTTCGAGATTTCCGGGAACTGGTAATTTTGAAAATTGTTGAAAATAGGAGATACATGAGTTCCGCCACCATGTGGCCAATTGTTGCTGTTTCTCCAGTTTCTTAGTCACATGATCAAATTCCTCCGGATCTATTTTCCCTTGTAGCGCCTTCCACTCCGAAACCATTGTCCTGACTCCTTCAACTCCAGCAGAATAATGCAGGTTTATTTCCTCCCATAAAGACTTCCCTGACCTCATTTTGTAACTCCAGGGTACATGATGAAACCACAGCAGGAGCTCCTCGGGGCAGGTGCGCAGATCGGAGAATTTGTCGGCAACAGGCTTATAATATTGACCGGTGGCATTGCTCCCGGCTAAAGACCTCTCGAAGCCAATACCGATACTGTCTGCTTTATGGTAATAGATGGCCGTCCAGTCTGCTCGTCCCCGGCTAACCCATGGACCTGGACCAAAATGATGACCGTTTCCCATGATGTGGTGCAATCCCAGCGGTGTCATATAATTCACTGAGTTTTCGCGCGAATCCAGCATGATTTTTTTGATGGCAGAAACCACTGCAGGATCGGATGAAAAAGTAAGCCTGATCCATTCTTCTGCAATTTCTCCGGATGCCAGGGAAGGATTCCAGGCTAGCCGTCCAAAGGCATACCAGTTGGACTGACCGAACAAATGACCTGTCCAGTTTCGGTCGCTACCAGTATTTGCTACCCCGGACATGCCAGTGAGCGGATGATTTTCCAATGAGCCATCAATCACTTTCATTACCGTAGATCCTTTCCCCTTCGCATAGGTATCGGATTCGAGGCACTCTTTAAAAAGGGGCGCCAGATAGCAAAGATCGGTCGACTGACCAAGGTATTCCTGCGTAATCTGGAATTCCATCATCAGCGGAGTTTTTGGCATAGCGCCAAACAAGGGATGAAAAGGTTCGCGCGGCTGAAAATCGATCGCCCCGTTCTTGACCTGGATCAACACATTCTTCCGGAACTGGCCGTCGAGAGGCTTAAATTCGTTCAGTGCCTGTTTGGCGCGATCATCGGGTACATTGTTGTCGTAAACAAAGGCTCTCCACATAACGATCCCTCCGAATGGCTCGAGCGCTTCTGCCAGCATATTTGCACCATCGGCATGGGTTCTGTTGTAATTTTGTGGCCCGGGCTGGCCTTCTGAGTTGGCTTTCACGAGGAATCCGCCAAATTCAGGTATGATGGAATACACCTCGGCTACCTTCTTTTTCCACCATTCCCTTACTGCCGGTACCAGCGGGTCTGCTGTTTCCAATCCGCCAATGTTCATCGGAGAACTGAATTTAACAGACAGGTAAACCTTCAACCCGTATGGCTTGAAGATACCGGCAAGGACAGCTACCTTTTTAAGATACTCAGGGGTAAGCATCTGGGGATTGGCATTGACATTGTTCAGTACGGTAGAGTTAATCCCTATCGAGGCGTTCGCACGGGCATAATCCTGGTACCTTGGGTCAACCTTTCCGGGAAGGTCATTCCAGGTCCATAGCGACTGACCCGCATATCCTCTTTCAATGGATCCGTTTAAATTATCCCAGTGGTTTAGAATCCTCACTTTGATTTTAGGGGAACTTAGAACGGACAAATTGTCAAGATTTGCTCCTGTTTGTACAAGACGGAGAAATTGGTAGGTACCATAGAGAACTCCGATATCTGTATTTGCTGTGATGACAATAATTTCTTTGTTTTTGAATTTCATCGCCTTTAACAGGTATCCTTCTTCTCCGGCATTTTTCAGTTGATCGGACAGTACACTGCTCTTCAACTCAGCTGAACTTCCCAGTTTTCCAGCAACGATGATGTTGTCTTTTATTTTTCCTGAAGCCCCGGTTACCGGAATACCAAGCATGGCAGACAACCCTGTCTGAAGTTCATTGCCTGCTATCTTTAGGGTTGGAGATTCGCCGTAAACTTTAAACCCGGTAATTTTCTTCTGGTCTTGTTTCTGAAGGGATTCAGAAACCGGGGAATATTTTAGCCACAAATCATATCCATCTTTTGCATTTGCCTGAAGGACCGAACTTAAAAGATAAATTGCCAGAATAACAATAGTTGTCTTCATATGAAAGTTTTAAAAGATGTTCAGTATCTTCCTTTTCGGTACATCCTAAAACCTTGTTTGTATCAAGGAATCAATTTCAAAGGGGTTGTTAAGATAGATAAAAATTGGCAATTCCAAAGCCGGGCACTAACCGGACACCTGATCCATCTTTTCGAGGTATCCAAACTGCGTTTTTCTCCCTTCACTGAACAAGGCGTATTCAATTTCGTTAAGAACAAAATCCCAGCTGATCTCCTTGATTTTCTTGACATTGACAGTAATTCCCGTGACATTCTGCATCATAATCATCAGGAGCGGTTACCTACCATAAATTATTGACGTTGTTGGAGTTATAGCTCCAGAATCCGTTTTCGTGAGTACATATCGTTATAAACTTTCTGTTATCAAATTATTTGAAATTCGTAAAGAATGCTTTGAAATTTGTTATACCGGGTCTGATCAATCCCATTCCTTTGCATCTTGTAAATCATAGCACGTGAAGACTTTGTCGGGATGGTTCGTCTGATCTGCCCTTTCAATAAATGATATGCCGAACGCTAACAAAACCGGAAAATTAGTAAGTTTGTGGGAGATGAGTAAAGTGGAGAGCATAGAAGAATTTTACCAGCGGAAATTTGATTGGATTCCTGATAATATCCGAAATGAGATAGGGCATTTCAATGTATTTCAACATGAACCCGTTGAGCCTGGAAAGACGAAGCCACTTCCGTATAAACGAAGGGATTTCTATAAAATCATGCTGGTGGTTGGCAATATCCACATGAATTATGCCGACCAGGTTGTTACCGTTAAAAAGCAGGCATTGTTTTTCTCCAATCCGCAGATACCTTACAATTGCGAAAACCTGGAAAAAATCGAAGCTGGGTACTATTGCATTTTCAACCAGCATTTCTTTCATCAGTTTGGTGATCTGAACCAATATTCAGTTTTCCAGCCTGCAGGGAATCATGTTTTTGAATTGTCGGATGAACAGGCGACGCACATAGCAGGCATTTACAATAAAATGTTCGATGAAATCAATTCAGAATACTTGCATAAATTCGATGTGCTTCGGAACCTGGTTTTTGAACTCCTTCATTTTGCCATGAAAATTCAGCCGGCTACTAAATTTGACAAACAACACCTCAATGCTTCCCGGCGTATATCCACCTTGTTTTTGGAATTGCTTGAACGTCAATTTCCCATTGACGAAAACCATCAGTCATTGAACCTCCGTTCAGCATCCGATTTTTCAAGTCAGTTAAATGTTCATGTGAACCACCTGAACAGGGCCGTAAAAGAAACCACAGAGAAGACCACGTCGCAGATCATTGCAGCCCGTATCCTTCAGGAATCAAAGATTCTGTTGAAGCACAGTGCCTGGACAGTATCTGAGATTGCCTTTGCGCTTGGCTTTACCGAGGTCACGCATTTCAATAACTTTTTCAAGAAGCATGTTCAGTTAAGTCCGCTGAAATTCAGGAATATTTGATTTTCGTATCTTTCTATTTGCTTTTAGTTATTTATCAGTCAATTCCTGTTTGATATTTGTATCATCATAATAAGCTAAAAAATATGGAAGCAAAGATTCAAAAACGCAGTCTGGGAAACAGTGGCCTGGAAGTTTCTGCCATCGGACTTGGATGCATGGGAATGAGTTTCGGCTACGGAACCATCTCCGACACGAAGGAGATGATCGCCCTGATCCGCTCGGCAGTCGAAAGCGGCGTTACCTTCTTCGATACGGCAGAAGTGTACGGTCCCTACATCAACGAAGAATTGGTGGGCGAAGCCCTCGAGCCGTTCAGGGGCAAAGTGGCGATTGCCACAAAATTCGGATTTAATTTCCAGGATGGAGTAAATACCGGACTCAACAGCAGGCCGGAAAACATCAGGAAAGTGGCGGAAGAATCGCTGAAGCGTCTCAGGATTGATGCCATCGACCTATTCTACCAGCACCGGGTTGACCCGAATGTGCCGATCGAAGATGTTGCAGGTGCCGTGAAAGATTTGATACAGGCAGGTAAGGTCAGGCATTTCGGATTGTCTGAAGCCGGCGTGCAAATCATCCGCCGCGCCCATGCCGTGCAGCCGGTCTCTGCCTTGCAGAGCGAATACTCCCTTTGGTGGCGTGAGCCCGAAGAGGAGATCATTCCGACCCTGGAAGAACTTGGCATCGGATTCGTGCCATTCAGTCCGCTTGGCAAGGGTTTCCTGACGGGGAAAATGGATACCAGCACCACATTCGACAACAAAGATTTTCGTAGCACAGTTCCCCGTATGTCGCCCGAGAACCTGAAAGCGAACATGGCATTTGTAGATTTGATCTCAGTTGTGGCACAACGCAAAAATGTGACTCCGGCACAGATCGCACTTGCCTGGATCCTTGCGCAGAAGCCATGGTTTGTCCCGATTCCGGGCACAACCAAATTGCACAGGTTGCAGGAAAATCTTGGTGCCGCATCCGTGGAACTGTCACCAGACGAGCTTTTGGAAATAAACACTGCATCGGCGGGCATTGCAGTTCAGGGTGAAAGGTATTCTGGAGGCAGTGCAAAAATGATCAATAGATAAATTAACCAAAACAAATTTAAACCACATAGACACATAGAACACATAGGACTAACAGGTAACAAAAACCCAACTATGTGAACTATGTGCCTATGTGGTTAATTTTTAAACCTATGAGCATCAGTGAAACTGCCAACAAAAACCATGAAGAACTCTGGCCGGATTATCAATCCAAAGCAGCAGAGACAGATCCGGAATTGATAGAGGTGTTCGATAATTTTGCTTTTGACGAGGTCATTGGTCACGATCAGATGGAAACCAAAACCCGGGTGATTATGATTATGGCTTCTACCATCGGCAGTCAGGCGATTACCGAATTCAAAATGATGGCAAATGCCGCGCTGAACATTGGTGTGACTCCCGTTGAGGTAAAGGAAGTGGTCTATCAGGCAGTGCCGTATGTTGGAATCGCCAAAGTACTGGATTTCATTTATGCCGTCAATCAGATTTTTGTGGAAAGGGAGATCAAACTTCCGCTGGAAGGGCAGTCGACCACGAACGCTGAAACCAGGATGGCGAAGGGACTGGCCAAACAAAAAGAGATTTTTGGGGAGATGATTGACAACCTGTACAAAAACTCACCGAAGGATCTGCTGCATATCCAGCATTATTTATCCGCCAATTGCTTCGGGGATTATGTCACCAGGAATGGGCTGGATGTCAGGACACGGGAAATGGTTACGCTTTCCTTTTTAATAGCGTTGGGAGGGACTGAATCACAGATCAAAGGCCATATCAGGGGAAATGCCAACGTGGGCAACGACAGGCAGGCATTGATCAATCTGATGACGCAGCTGCTGCCTTATGTTGGCTATCCTCGTACTCTGAATGCTATCAACTGCCTAAATGAAATAATCCCACCAACATCCTGACGATTTTTCCTTTTTTTACTGTATATTTATAGTATTATTAAAAGATTGAAAATAAATAATAATACATAAATATATGAAATTTAAGAAGATAGCACTTTTAGTCCTACTGCTCATCCCTATTCTGTCCCATGCAGGCGAAATTTATGGAACAATCAAGGGTGATGACGGGAAACCACTCATCAACCAGGCGGTGCAAATCATGCAAATTGATAAGGTCGTGGCTACCGCAAAAACGGATGCCAATGGATACTTCACGGTTACGGTAAAGGATATCGGGAAATTCAGGCTGGAAGTAGTTGGATTCAAGGATGCCGGTTTTGAGGTATTTTCCTCCAACAAATCCACGCGTTATAATTTACTGATGAATAAAACCGGTGACAAATGGACGCTGAAGAGCCTTTAGTTCCGCAAAAGGATAAGCGGGACAAGTGGGACAAGATAGAAATTATCCTGCATCCCCTTGGTGGCCTGATCACTGCGCTCACGATAGCCCTGGTAAGTTATTTTGGCTCTTCCTACCTGAACAACAAGCAGAACAACGAAGCTAAAATTAATCTCTACACGCAGCTGATGAGTAGCCGCGAGCAGTCGGAAAGCGCCCTGAGGAAAGACATGTTCAACTCGATTCTTGGCACCATCCTGAAAGATTCCCATTCCCTGGATGAAAATATCCTGCAACTCGAACTGCTGGCCTATAATTTCCATGAGTCACTCAATCTGATGCCGCTATTTGTATACATGGACAGGCAGATTGCCCTAGAAAAAAACCTACAGCTCAGGGATGCCTACCGCAGGCGATTGTATAAAATGGCAGGCGATGTAACTTCCAAGCAAATTTCGAGCCTTGAAGGAGCTGCCGCCAGGGAAACCATGTTCATTACTTTTCCGGGCGATTCGAACAGCTATAAACCGGGCCATTCCCAGAATTTTGCAATGGATTGGAAGGATTCAAAGGTATTCTATGATACGGTCAGGGTTGGGAAGACAAAAAATGTATACAAGAGAGTCGTATTCCTGAAAGCTTCGGGCTATAATGTGGATGATAAAACTGTGAATGTAAGGCTTGATATTGAGACTTCGGTCAACGATAAGTTCGTGAACATGGTAACGCAGGAATTCACCATAGATTATTTCCAGTTTCCGATGATCGACAATACGAGGCTTTCCAACGACATGCGCTGCTCTGTCGTGATGCGTGATTTCGATTTTCCCAATTTCATCGAAGTGGATATCCTCTATTTCCCGGGGTCGCATTCAAGCCTGAAGGAAAAGCCCTATTACGACGAGGTTGTGAAGAAACTTTTGATGGATCAATAGGCACTTCAGAGTTGAAGCGAAGTTCAATACTAATTTAGATTATTAAATATTACATAAGAGGAAAAACATACCTAAAATCAATGGAAATGGAATCTAACAGACGCAATTTTTTAAAGCACTCCTTTGCCTCGGCCTCAGGCCTCGCGGCAGCAGCCATGTTACCCGGTGACCTGTTTGGACACGGACTACACAACACGAACAGTTTCGAAGAGGTCATTTTGCAGGCGGAGAACCGTCCGGCTCCCAAAGAATCCATCAGATTTTCAGTTATTGGTATCAACCACAACCATATTTATGGAATGGTAAATTCATTGATTGCAGGCGGAGGACAACTTGTCTCAATTTACTCAAGGGAACCTGAATTATTGCCGGGGTTTACCAAATTATTTCCCAATGTCAAAGTCGCAAAGAGTGAAGCAGAGATACTGGAAGACCAGTCCATTCAGTTGGTAGCCAGCGCTGCCATACCTTTTGAAAGGGCCCCGCTGGGCATTCGCGTGATGAAATCAGGGAAGGATTACATGACAGACAAGCCGGGCATAGTGACCTTCGACCAGTTTAAGGAGGTAAAAAAGGTACAGAAAGAGACGAAACGAATCTATTCCATCGTTTACAGTGAGCGGCTGGGTAATCCGGCAGCCGTGAAGGCCGGCGAACTCGTGATGTCGGGAGCAATCGGCAAAGTAGTCCAAACGCTCGGTATCGGGCCACACAGGATAACTCCCAGTTCACGTCCCGACTGGTTTTGGGATCCTGAAAAGGCCGGAGGCATCCTTTGCGATATCGGTTCACACCAATGCGATCAGTTTCTCTTCTATACAGGTTCAAAACAGGCCGAGGTCAGTTTCTCTCAGATAGGGAACTTCAATAACCCTAAGTATCCAAAATACTGTGATTTTGGAGATATGGCCGTCCGCAGTCCCCACTCAACTGGCTACATTCGCATCGACTGGTTCACCCCAAATGGTCTCGCCACCTGGGGCGATGGCAGGATGTTTATCCTGGGTACCGAAGGCTACATCGAGATGCGGAAGTACATTGATATAACAGGACGGAAAGGGGCCAACCATTTGTTTCTTGTCAACCAGAAGGAGGCAACCTATTTTGATTGTACGCAGGTGTACATGCCTTACGGCGAACAGCTTGTAAGCGATGTGGTGCACCGGACCGAAACCGCTATGTCGCAGGATCATTGCTTCCTCGCTACTGAACTGGCTTTGACGGCTCAAAAAAGAGCCTTCAGGCTAAATGTCTGATTAATGTATGTGAGATGGTTCAAAACAAAAAAGAGGTCAGTTCAGACCTCTTTTTTGTTTTGCTTTTATTCCCTCTTCGATCAATATTTGAAAAGGTCTGCTATATTTTATTTGACAGGATTGTGGCTCAAATCATCCATGTGCTTGTATAGGTACCTCCACGAATTTTTAATTGAACCTCTTATTTTGGCCCGCATTTTATCTGATTCTTCTTTCCCCATGGTTTTTTCCATCATATCCCAGATCGCATCACGTTTAACATCCAGCGCTGCGAAGTTCTTGTAAGGAGTTACGACAAAATAGTCAGCGCTTTCAGGACTTCCTCCATTGGCACTATACCAGTATCCCCGTTTGTCTCCTTCAACCTTTTGCTGTACATCAGAAATTGCTTTTACCACTTCATTGAAAGCGCTGCTGTTTTCAACGCGATAATAGGATACCCAGACGATGCCAGTTTCAGAATTGGAAGTCCGGCTGTAATCAGGAATGGTTGTCGCAAAATTATCCTCAGTGCTTTCCACATGAGGAATGATTTTATCCATAACGATCTGCATGCATTTTTTATCCGCCGGATCATTTTCATCCCCTATTTTGGCCCAGGTTGGGCTCTGGGATGTCATTCCATAAACCGAACCTTTCCCATTCAATCTTTTCCACATGTTCCATGTCCATGCTCCCTTGTTTTCAAGATAGCACACTTTCCATGCCTTAATTCCATCTTCGAACTGTTTTTCGTGTCCGATCTTAACGGTAAACTCTGTCATTGAAAGAATTTGCTTTTCCTGTGCCCGGGCAACATTGTTCATCAATAAGCCTGCTGCAATGAATAAAAATACCATTGCCAATCGAATTGTTCTTTGTTCAGAAATTTTCATTTGGTTGATTTTTAAGTTACCTACTCTGTTTAGAAGGATTTTCGGTATTTTCCTGAAGTAACCTTACATCTTTAAAAACAATTAGGTAAAGTCACAAGGATACAAATGTAATATTATATTTATTAAATCCAAATAAGAATAATAGCTATTTGAAAATCAGACAATTGAACAAATTAGTTGTTTGTTTAAATCCCGTGTTGAATGAATTGGGCAAACTGTGGACACCCTTGCTGAACAGACCATACTGCCAAGACCGCACTGATTGTCGCATACTTATTTGAGATCAATCCAATAAATCCTGAAAAGACACAAAATATCCCTGAAGGAAATTGAACTCAGCCCGGATTATCCATTTTTATAATTATTTTTAGATAGAATAAAACCCCAAAACAAAATATTATCACCTTCCTAATTTTGAATCTTATTATTATGAGAGGCATTTCTAAAAACACGATACTTTTCTTTTTGTTGGTACTTTTCAATCCTGCTTTGAATGCACAATTTCCGCGATTTAAAGTGCTTGCATTTTACAGCAAACATGTTGAAGGAGATCACGTTCGGTTCGCTAACGATGCGATAAAATTTTTCAGGGATCTTACCAGTGGCGGTGGTTTTGTGTTTGACACAACCAGTATCATGAATGATTTGAATGATGTAAAACTGAAAGATTACCAATTGGTGATGATGCTGAATGATTATCCGCACAGCAATGAACAACGTGAAGCTTTCCGGAGGTACATGGAAAGCGGTGGCGGCTGGTACGGTTTTCATGTGGCTGCCTACAATGATCGGGATACCCAATGGCAATGGGGTCTTGATTTCCTTGGCGGAGGTGTTTTTTACCGAAATAACTGGCCGCCTATGCCTGCCAAATTAGTGGTTGACGATCCAAAACATACTGTTACCAAAGGATTGCCTGCCACATTTATTGCACCGATCAATGAGTGGTATCAATGGAAACCCAGTCCAAGGGAGCGAAATAACATAAAAGTTTTGGTCTCACTTTCTCCTGATAATTATCCTTTTGGCCTGAAGGATATTGTTCCGGATGGCGACTTTCCCGTGGTTTGGACCAACACCGATTACAGGATGATCTATCTAATATGGGTCACGGATCCCAGATTTTTACTGATGCAACTCAAAACAAGCTCATCATTGATGCATTTCGATGGGTAATTGCAACGGACAAGAAGGGAAATGTTTTTGAAAAATGAGAGTGTTATGAATAAAATATTGGTTATTACTGCCTTTATCCTTGGTGTGTATAACTTTGGAAAAGCACAGGATTTGTTACCTGTTCGAGGCTTCTGCATTGCAGCACCCGACTCCCGGCATCTTGACACTTTTGTGAAATTTATTGAGGAAGAGTTGGCAACCCGCAAGGTGAATGTGCTGGTTGTCCGTATCGAATACAACTATCAGTTCGAAAGCCATCCGGAGTTGCGCGACAAGAATTGCCTGACCAAAGCTGATGTCAAAAAAATGGTTGATGCGTGCAAAAAGCACAACATTCGGATTATTCCGCAAATCAACCTGTTGGGTCACCAGTCGTGGGCAGGAAAACCGGGGAATTTGTTAAGAGTTTATCCTGAGTTTGATGAAACACCAAACGTAAAAATGCCTGAAAAATACAAATGGCCAAATGCGGATGGTTTGTATTGCAAAAGCTACTGTCCGCTGCATCCGGGCGTTCACAAAGTGGTGTTCGAACTGATGGATGAAATTTGTGATGCATTTGAATCGGATGCCTACCATGCGGGGATGGACGAAGTTTTTTATATCGGCGATGACAACTGTCCTCGATGTTCAGGTCGCGATAAAGCGGAACTTTTTTCCGGAGAGGTAAATGCAATCCGGAATCATCTGGCATTGAAAAACAGGCAGTTGTGGATTTGGGGTGACCGTTTGATTGACGGCAAAACTACCGGGATGGGCATGTGGGAAGCCAGCATGAACAATACTTCCCGTGCCATTGAACTGATTGCAAAAGATGTGGTGATTTGCGACTGGCATTACGAACGACCGGATCAGACTCCGGTTATGTTTGCCATAAAGGGATTGTCAGTAGTGACCTGTCCCTGGAAAAACCCTGGGAATGCTGTTGTTCAGGCACAGGATATGAAACGATTCCGAAAGAATGCCACTTCGGAAATGAAAGAGCGATACCAGGGAATGATGCAGACCATCTGGAATGGAAATTCTTCTTTCCTGGATGAATTTTATAATAAAAAGCCGGAAGTATCCGATAGTGAATCAGCTTGTTTTAGAGCTCTTTTTGCAGAGATTAATGGCTCGTTGGTTAAGTAAATTTGAAATGAACTGTATAAACTCAATTTTCCTCGCTCCCGCCCTGCGCTCCCGCGCGATTGCACGCGTGGTTGAATGAAAGATAATTCTCACTTTAAATTGCCTTTTATTGTAATGAATCATGTGCTGTGTCATTGTTGTCAGGTATAGTGGGTTAATACACGATTCAATAGGGCGGGAGTGCGGGTGGAATGATTGTTTAAAAATTGTTTTCTTTGTGTATAATCAACTAATGATAACATTATGCATATATCAATTACTGGATTAAAGCCAAAAGGTTTGTGGGGATTTATACGATTTTGGACTTTAGCTATTCCTTCATTTGGAGAAGCAAAAACGGCAAAAGGAAATTTATATAGTGCAGTTAAAAAAATCAACGGCTATAATTGTACATTGTCGGCTTGGGAAAATCGTGATATGATGTTAGTCTTTATGAGAAACGGTGCACATCTTAAAGCAATGAAAGCGTTTAATTCAATAGCAACTGGTAGAACATATGGTTATGAATCTGATAAAATTCCTAGTTGGGAAGAGGCCTATTCAATATTAGAATCAAAAGGTAAAAATTATTGAAACAACAATTTCAAAACATCATTCAATTAATTATCGCCCCTAAATTTTGATTTTAGATCATCAAGAGTTATGGGTCTCTTGCAGTCGTTAAGATAATTGTAGAAGCGTTGAACTTGAGTGTTCAATTCGTCCAGGCAATAATCGATTGTTTAATACGCTTCCCCCGCTCCCGCGAGATTGCATCTCGTGGTCGAATAAAAGATAATTCTCATATTTTATATTCCCTTTTGTTGAATAGATTCATGAGCCGCAACAACAAATTTCATCATCTTGAAGGAATATACTTTATAAGCATTGCCGTTGTTGAGTGGCCAGGACATTGTTGTCAGGTAGAGAGGAATACCACGCGATGCAATCGCGCGGGAGCGCACTCTCAGGATTTGCATAAGTAATAACACAAAAAAAAGGCTGAAATCGCAAGATTTCAGCCTTTTTTGCACTCCTTTCATTCGAAAATTGCAACAGATTTTCAATCATTTATAGGTCGATGAGATGATCTACGTTGAAGCAGGTCTTAGCTATTTGCCGGTCGTAGGAATTGAGCTGTTGACGATTTCAAGAGTAAGATTTTCAAACCAAATTTGACCTGTTCCATCCAGCAGAGCTCCATAAACAATTTGTTTTGCATTAAAAGGGACATCCAATACCAGGTCGCATTGTTTCCAGTCCTTGGTTCCCGTTATTGACCTATCTGTGACATAGATATTTTGGTTGAACTTTACCAACCTATTGGATGGAGGTTTTTTTCTCTTGAAATATATCTCGAAAAGACATTTGGACGAAAAATCGACCTTGTTACAAAAAGTGCTTTGAAAGAGCAGATCCGGGATAAGATATTGAAACAAGTAAATTACGTGTAGTTTGAAAAAGGAGATCCGTACGTATAAGATGTTTCTTCAGGACATCCAGCTGTCGATGCAAAGAATTTCTGAATACATCGAAGGGTATGATTTCATCAAGTTCAAACTGGATTACAAGACGGTTGATGCTGTAGTTCGTAATTTTGAAATCATTGGGGAAGCATCAAAAAAATCCCAAAATCGGTCAAAGATAAATATCCGCAAGTTCCCTGGGAAGAGATGTATTATCTTAGGAACAAAGTTTCTCACGAATATCACGGAATTGATTATTCAATTATCTGGGATGTTGCCACCAATTAC
>CAIUUO010000198.1 GCA_903902325.1 uncultured Bacteroidia bacterium | reverse complement strand
TCCTTTAATTGTGCTGATCCGAGTATTGACTATTGAAATTAGATTAGTGTACATTTCAACTTCCATGATTGATAGATTTTTTAGTTTTTTACTTTATTGATGACATATAAATTCTTTAAGGTTATAAATTGAATTATTTGTATTATAGAAATTCAAGTAACAAGCGAGCTTCCTGTTCAGGTTTATTTATCAGATATGGCAGTCCTCCATTGGGAGGGAATAATTTGTCGATATAGGTTGAAGGATATCCGTCAATCGTCAGACTGTGAACATTATCTAAAACGGCTCTTCTTTTTAACCTTGCATAAGCCACCCAATCTTTTGCCATAAACTCGTTTGTACCTGTTGCTAACCGATAGAACTCTAAACCTTGTTCCCGAAAAATCATGTATCCGTTTGTTGGTTGAATTAACTCAAGAACACTCTCCGGAATGATCTCTTCATCAATGGCTGGATTAGGGATTGGCAGATTGATCTCCTCTATCATACAATCAAGTCTATATTTAGCAATCACAAAACAGAGCTCGTCAATTGTTGGATTAACTAGGTCCTCAAACCGTGATTGAAATTCTTGTTGCAATCTTGGAATCGGTTCAGATGATCCCTCTGCAAGTAAGAATTTAATTCCGTCGGATGTTTTAAGAAACACAAAATGGTAATACTGCATCCTTTGGTGTTGCTCTGCCTTAAAACAATCCTCGTAAAGCTCGACCAGCACCGGATCATCAGTCCGGCATAAATAATCATCGTGAAGGGTACTTTTCATTTTCACTTTGGATTGAAGTTCGAATTAGTAATCGCAATAGTACGGATTGGTTTGGCAAAGAATTTGCCAAAATGGTTTGCATGTTTGGCGAATCAATTTCAATTCCGGATGGTTAAAGAGGCAAGAAGAAATCGCGTATATTAAACATTGTGAACAGTTTAAACCTGCTTGGGTCCTTAATGCTTGTATTTGGATACAGAACATTTTAACTAATAGGAGATAACCACATGAACAAAAAGCTAAAATCACTTTTAACAAGTGCTGCCATTATTTTTATCTATGTCTTTGCGACGCTGGGAATTGTTCGCTTATTTTGGAATACCGATAATATGGACAAATTTGAAAGTCGGGCAATGTTCGTCGGTATAATGCTAATTATCTTCTCATTAGTTTTTATTGTTGGTATTTACCACATTGTTGGCGCACATAGAGTTGAAAATTACTATACTGGTTTAATGATTTTTCATGTTTTATATTTGATTGTAGGATTATTAGTATTCTTGTTCATGCCTGAAAAACACTAAAAAAGGATCGGAAATGTTGAAAAAATCTAATATGAAGTCGAATTACTTTGAGTGGGATATAAGATTATTCCTAGCGGTGTAACCCATCAGTACCAAACACTTTCGTAGATAATCTGTAGGTGTTTTTTCATTTCAGGGAATGCCAAATCTTATGCTTTTCTGCAGTTTCTTGAGCTGAAATGAGGAGAAAAATTCATTTAATTTCAAACGGATTGGTATGCATGGATTGCCGGGTTAGGTCCCAAATATAGCAAATTATGGCTTCTTTGGGCGGCACTAATTGAGTGATTTTATTTATTTATTTAGTTGTGAATCAATATCCATTTGCTGATGCAAAACTCTGATAATTTCCAAAACGTTGTCTTTCATCATTAAAAAAGCTTCCTTGCTGATTTTATAATCCATTACTCAACGGAATGTTTTTGATGAAGACCGGATAAAAAAGATTCCCGATTAAAAACTTTTTCGAAACCAGATTTTTCTCCTTTTTTAAGTTCGTTAATCAGTTCCGCTTTTTTAGTTTCTTCGTGTTCAAACATTCTCAGGGCAGTCCTTACTACTTCGCTCGCAGATGAAAATTTTCCTGACTTAACTTGTTGTTTGATAAAATTATCAAAATAATCACCTAGTAAAATTGATGTATTCTTAGCCATAGTATTTCTTCCAATTATATTTCAAAAATACCAATTCCTGGTATATATGGCAAATTTTTGTTCAAGTAATTATTTCTTACTATCGCCCAAATCCGCAGCGGCAGTTTCCATCAATAAATAAAAAGCCTGGCCTTCGGGTGCAAAATAGGACCGGTCAAAATTTGGAAGGCCGCAGACATCGTGAACATATCCCAGTTTATCCACCCGGTCGTTGGCAGCTTTCCGCATGACTCCGGCAGGTTTCAAATAGGAAGAATCCAGATAGCCGGCCTTTACTCCCCTGAAAATCGAATAGGCAAGCATCTGGCTCAGATTTACTTCCGGAAAGGTTTCGGGACGATTCACTACATTGTGGAACAGTCCGTCATTCCTGAGGTATTTAAGGCAGCCATCCAACAGATCACGTACATACAAAATCAATTTTTTCTTTTCTTCTGCCATCGATCCGGGCAACATTTTGATGACTCGTGTCATTCCGGCCGCCGACCAGCCATTGCCCACACCCCAATAATCGACGCGTGCAAACTGTTTCCTGGTATCGTCCCACATGTGCGAATAAAGTTTGTCATTTTCATGATACAAGTATTTCCGGTAGCCTTCAATTTGCTTTATAGCTTCCCTATATTCACCCGCTGCAACCAAAAAAGGAGGCAACATGTAATTGAAGTCGGACCAGATTCCCTTTTGCGGCTCCTGTGTGTGGTAAATCATGCCATCAGTGGTTTTGTGGCTGGTCGTTCTGATCACCTCCAGCATTTCATCGGCCCCTTTTTGAAAGACAGGATCTCCGGTCTCTTTGGCAGCAAAAAGAACCACCTCACCAATGCTTGAACAATCTGAGATCGGACCATTGCCTTTGAGCACCGAGAACCTTCCCTTTTCCTGACGGAGAATGGCTCCCCTGGCAAGCGAAATCGCCAGATCAAATTCTCCCATTTCAAGGAAAGCCTGGGCCACTACCCCTTGTTCCCAATCGTAGCGCTGCATGCCGAGCGTTGCAACTTTCACCCGTTCGATACGGTCTCTGGTGTCTAAAATTTCACGGGTAAATAATTTTCCCGGTTTTGTCTCTTCCTTGTTTTTAGAGGGTAAACCGGCTGCAACAGTAGCAGATCCAATTACTCCGAGTGAAAGCCCGCCGGC
The DNA here is from genome assembly GCA_903902325.1 of uncultured Bacteroidia bacterium. Taxonomy (GTDB): domain Bacteria; phylum Bacteroidota; class Bacteroidia; order Bacteroidales; family Prolixibacteraceae; genus CAINVV01. Next base: position 4,897 of record CAIUUO010000198.1, on the reverse strand, counting down.
TTTTTTAAAAAAATGACGTCTGGAATTTGTGTTTTCGAGGTTCATGGTTTTCAGGATTCATGAAGTTTGGTATCCAAAAATACCTTTAATTTGTATACCCGACATCAGCAATTCACATCGGATTATGACAAAATCAATCTTCGCACTTTTGATCCTGAACAGTTTCATTTTGGCAGCCCAGGACAAGAAAGATCCCAATTTCTCCGGCAACCCTGTCTTCCCCGGATGGTATGCAGATCCGGAAGGAGTCATTTATGGTGATACTTACTGGATCTTCCCCACCTTCTCTGATGACGATGGCACCAATAACCTTTCCACCGAATTCACAGATTACCAGCGGCTGATTCGCAAAAACACCATCAATCCGCAGTACCTGAAGCAGACCTTCCTGGATGCATTTTCCTCGAAAGACCTGGTTAACTGGGAGAAGCATCCGCATGTGCTCGATGTGAAGAACATTTCCTGGGCGGGTTATGCCATCTGGGCGCCCTCCGTCACAAAAAAAGGAGACAAATATTTCCTCTTCTTCGGCGCCAATGACATCCAGAACAACCAGCAGCCGGGCGGAATAGGCGTGGCTGTGTCCGATCGTCCGGAAGGACCCTACAAAGACCACCTTGGAAAACCGCTCGTAGGTCAGTTCTACAACGATGCGCAACCCATTGATCAGTTTGCCTTCCGGGATACCGACGGAAAATACTATCTCATTTACGGCGGCTGGAGGCACTGCGACATTGGGCAGTTGAAGGATGACTTTACAGGATTCGTGCCCTTCAGCGATGGATCTGTCTTCAAATCAATCACTCCCGAAAAGTATGTGGAAGGTCCGTTTATGATCGTCAGGAAGGGAAAATATTACCTCATGTGGTCGGAAGGTGGCTGGACTGGCCCCGACTACAGCGTAGCTTATGCCATGGGTGATTCACCGTTTGGCCCGTTTAAACGGATCGGGAAGATCCTTCAGCAGGATCCTGCGATTGCCACCGGAGCCGGACACCACTCGGTGATCAACATTCCGGATACGGACGACTGGTACATCGTTTACCACCGCCGGCCCCTAACAACCAAAGACGGCAACCACCGCGAAACCTGCATCGACAGGATGTACTTTGATGGGGAGGGGTTGATTTTGCCGGTGAGAATCACCACAAAGGGGGTGGAAAGCAGATTACTATACAAAGAGACGAAAGAACAACATTAAGGTTTTGGTTTGATACTATCAGATGGTCTTTCTTTTCTTAATAATTTTCGAATCTCATTCTCCACCTTGCCTGAAGATGGTCTTGGTGCATCCGCATTAACAATCTTTCCATCCTGATCAATAAGGATATAATGGGGAACACCCCTCATTAAATAGGCCTTCTCCATATTTTCATCTTGCTGTAAAATCTGGATACCAAGAAGATCTTTGTTCTCATTTACCATTTTAACCCATTTGTCTTTTTTGGAAAGGTCGTCAATGGAAGAGTATAAAAAAACCACCTCGTTGTTATCCTTAAACTGCTTCGCCAGGTGTTTGGAAAAAGGGAATTCTGCGCGGCAAGGAGCACACCATGTTGCCCATACATCAACGTATATGATCTTGGTTTTCAGATCTTTTAACGATAAGGTCTTACCATCCATGGTCTTCCCGGAAAAATCAGGAGCATCTTTACCAGGTAACAGGGCCAATCTGCTATTCCTATTTTCTTGCAGATGTGGCAGATACAAGGAACCAGGGTAATTGTGTTTAAAGGCATTGAAGAGCGAGTCAATGGTAGGAGTTAACTCAACTTCATCGATCAAAATCATTGCATTCAATAGTTCCTTGTCACCTTTTGTGTATTTCTTATTCTGTTCGATACTATCACTTAATATTTTTGGGAAATTCGCCTCATGGTTCCTGTTATAGCGAGTTACATTACGCTTTAATAGCCCTAAATTTCCCCTTAAAGCCAATACATAATCAAGCAACCGATATTTAATTGGTTTTTGGTCAAACGGAATTTCATTCGAAATATTCAGCAATTGTTTTGGGCATTGACTTATATAAGATGAATCAAGATAGTGCACCATCAGACATTCTTCTTTAATTGCGATCACTCCAATATTGTTTTTAAGAGTCAGTAATTCTCTGGTATTTTCCGGGAGGCTTTTGCTATTTTGATTTGTAGAATGATAATTTGCGTAGTCATGTTCCAGGGAATCAAGTCTGAGAATAAGATCATTCGGATATAAATAGCTAAAATATTTTCCTCCTTTGCTCTCATAACTCTTACGAATGGCTGCGGTTTGGTATAAAAAATTATTTGGAACCGCTCCATTACCAGTAAATAAAATTTTAGGGGATTGAATTGTATCTACAGTAATTTTTAAATCATTCGAAGGTTCTAAGTACAATGAACTTCCATATTTTCCGAAGTCAATATATGCGAAGGTTGGTTGTGTTAGATTAAATTCCAGGGCAGCCTTACCAGTTGAGTCAATCTGCCTTTCTGAAAGAATTGAATCTGCCAGTGTCAACATATCGTAGATTATTATCTTTATTTCTTTGGATGCCCGATCATTTGTTAAAACTGAAATCTTAACCGTCTGTGAACTTTTAATATTACAGGACAATATAAAAATAGGTAATATAAAAAACAGGACCAAAGAATTGAAAATCAATTTGTGTTGTTTCATTGTTAGGCGAGGTTTTAAGTTTTGGCTTCCCTAATGTAGCAAATTATTTTATTTCAGATTCTTATCTAAAATTGAAGTGAGATAATCTAAATTGATGTGTTTTGCTACAATTTCTCCCTTGTCATTGAGAAGAAAATTTGATGGGAATACATAAATGCTCAAATTCGAACACTCCCTACCATTAAGATCCAAAAATTGTTCCCACGGAAGTTGGTTTGTTTTTATAACATTCTCCCAATCATTTATTGTTTTTGAATTTTCATTTGAGATTCCAATGATGGAAAAACCCGCCTTGCCATAGGTAGAGTACAATTTCTTTAAGGCATCAAATTGTGCAATGCACGGTCCGCAGTGGCTATTCCAAAAATCGATTAGTGTAAATTTGTTGTGGTTTTTTGAAAGTGTGAGAACTTTTTGGTTTTTAGAGTTCAAAAGCTCTAAATTGGGGAAAACACTGCCAATTCCTACAATTCTTGCGGCTTTAAGTTTCCTTGCCAATGCCAATCCAGTATAGGTATTCTTAATTGTTGTTGAAAGTTGAGTATATATTGAATCGTAAATTGAGTGATAGCCATTATCAGAAAACTTATCTACGAGTTTCCACAAACTTATATAGGAATTAAGATTTGCTTTTGTAAACTCGAGTAGTTTCGCATCGCCTTTTTGTCCAGGACTATCTAAATCAAAAGTACTATGAACCCTAGCCAGTTCATTCATTGTTATATTCCTAATAATTGGAATTACCCTGCTCGAATCAATATTACAAGATATTTTTTGATCGCCAGGCTCAACCCAAAAAATATCTGAAACATATACAAATTCAGAGTTGACTTTAAGTCCGATTTGAAAAGCATAAGGGTACAAGCACGGATTTGAAATTGAAAATTGATTATTTTCTACTTTGGCCTCATACAATTTCATTTGATCAGGATAATAACTTTCTTCTCCGATAGGAAGTAAAATTATCGTTCCCAATTTTGAATTTATTTCCCCTTCGAGTCTGAATATTTTTGACTTAGTCTGACATACAACATCAACAGGAAAAGCAGTTACCAGAATTAACAGAGTACAAAATAATTTATACATAATGGATTCAACTTATTCAATTTCGGGAATACAAATAATTTTACCAAAAATGACAAAAATCCACTTTGCTACTGGATCGGTGGTCATTTTGGCCGGTGTATCAATTTGCAGATTGCATTAATATACCTCATTGTGTGATCCAAGATCAACAAACACGGTTTTTTTTGGTTTGTCGTCTGTAAAGAAGAATACTACGCGGACATCATTTTCTATTGTGAAACTCCATAAATTCTTGAGTTTCCCTGAAAGTTTATGAGTCCTAAGCCTTGGATCAAATGGGTCATTCATAAATAAATCCATTCTAATCCAAAATTCAGTCTCTGTTTCGGTGGATTTGACTCGTTTCTCAAATGCTTTTTTGAAGGAATTGCTGAAAGAGACTTCCATCAGAGCTTTTTCTTTAAATCATTTAAATTTGAAGAAAATTCGAGAATACCCGACTCCAGATCCTTCAGAGATTTTTTGTAATTACTGGCAATTTCATCTCTCCGTGCCTCAGCAATATTAAGCTCAAGAAGATTTTTTAATTCTAATCTTTCGTCTAAAGGCAATTCATAGATGGTATCAACTATGTCTTTAAATTGACTCGCTTGCGTTCTCATGATCGGATCTTTTTTCAAAATTAGCATTTTTTAAAGATTATTCTACCCAAAATATTTTTCTAAAGCCTTGTAACGGTAGTCAAAAATCTGCCTGACTTTCCTGTGTACAAACATCTTTCCGGCGATCCAACCGAAAATCGATTTGCCGATATCATAATGCAGTATATCGGTCATCAGGACACCTCCTTCAACAGCCCTGAAATGATGTTCGTGGTGCCAGATGTTGTAAGGTCCCTTGCGCTGGTCATCCACGAAAAACTCCTTCTCCTTGATATGGGTGATTTCGGTGCACCAGTTGACTGTAATATTCATCATTGGCTTGATCCGGTAGGTAATCATCAATCCTTCATACATTTTATCTGGCAGTACAGAGGTGATTTCAAAAACCATATCCTCTGGAGTTACCTCGTTCAAATTTTTAGGCGTGGCGAAAAAATCCCAGGCCTGGTCGAGGGAAATGGGTAAGAATTGTTCTTGTCTGAGCAAATGCATTTGTGGCACTTTAGTGAAAATTTATAATGTCGCGCAAAGACGCAAAGAGCGCAAAG
>CAIUUO010000197.1 GCA_903902325.1 uncultured Bacteroidia bacterium | reverse complement strand
CCTGTCCATAAACCATGACAGGGTTTGTTGTCCGCCAAAAGATAAAGCCTCGGTAAGTACCTCTGCATACTGGACATAAACACCATAAGCTCCCTGGAAATTCACTGCCAAATCAAAGTCCTTGTAAGACGCCCCCAAATTAATTGCATAGTTAAAAACTGGCAGACCGAGATTCGCGATCGGATGGGTATCATTGCCGTCAACTACACCATCTCCGTTCCAGTCATTGAGGATCCAGTCGCCCGGTGTTGAGCCCTGTCCCATAGGAAGCTTATTGGTCCTGATTTCATCCATGCTTGTAAACATGTGTGCTGATTCGTTGCCCCACCAGATATTGTTATAACGGCCATTGGTGCGGTTGCGCCAATAGTCGAACTGGTTGTTTGCAGTCGTTTCAAGCCAATTGGTACGCATACTCCTTGCTGCGGATATTTGGGGGGTTATAAAGTAATTGAACTTATCGATGTGATTACGGTAATCCAAAGAAAACTCCCATCCGAAATTTCGGTCGGCATTCAGGTTTTCCTGAGGAAGGCTTGCTCCAACAGTCCCGGGAATTACTTCTGCACTGGTTGCAAGCAACCCTGTCCGGTCACGCCTGAAAACTTCAAAAGTACCGTTCAGCGTATTTTTCAATATTCCAAAATCCACACCTAAGTTGTACATCTTGATATGGTACCAGGTCAGGTTAGGGTTGGGAATAGCTTGTGCCTGAAGTCCGCCATTCAAAACATCACTAAATTGCCATCCAAGGCTATTGGTTAAGCTGTAGCCCAAAGTTGGAGGATAGTTGGCTGCCGAACTGTCGTCGCCCATTTCCCCGTAAGATGCCCTCAGTTTTAAATTACTGATCATAGGAAGGTTGGTTTTCATGAAATCTTCCTCACTGATGCGCCACCCTGCTGAAATTGATGGGAAGAATCCCCATTGGCTGCCTTTCGGGAACCGGGAAGAACCATCGTAGCGGAATTTGAAATCAACCAGGTATTTCCCATTGTAATCGTAGCTCGCAGAACCAATAAAAGACTTGCTCAGGCGGTCGCCTGGGGTACCGCCAGTGGCCTGTTGGTTTAAAGCTTCACCGGCAAACAGGTATTGGGATGCAATCATTAACTCGCGGTATGCCTGAAAACTATCCCATTGACTGTAGGCTTCTTCGAAAATAAGAAAGCTTTTGAAGTCATGCTTGCCAAACTTCCTGTTATAGTTCAACCCCAACTGCATATCGGTATCGATGTTGAAATTGGCATTTCGCGTAATACTGGAAGGCGCGTTTTTAACGGCGGTCGTATAAACACTTGTAGCGGCGTTGTATACGTATAGATTATAACTGCTTTTATACGATGAATATTCGGGCAAGTTGAGAGAGTAATCGTAGGAGCCTTTTGCCGACAAGCCTTTTACTCCCGGTATGTCGTAGGTCAATTGCAAGGTGCCATTTATCCTGCGATTTTTGCTCATGGTAGTACCTACAACATTCGGATTGATTTGTGCAACCATGTTGTCTGTCAATACCGTAGGATCCCCGTTAAGATAGAGCGGGTTGTCGTTTGCATAGATCGGCGCATCCGGGCGCTCCAGCCATGCTGTCTTATAAGTTGCCCATCCTGTTCCTGTTGGTTGGCTTGTTTGGTCAATGATGGCGCCTATCGTAACCTTTGCTTTTAAATCTCTGGTAATCTGGGCGTCGACAGTCGAACGGAAGTTCCATTTTTTGCTGTTATAACCTCCGCCCTTGTACGAACCTTCCTGATCAGAGTAACCAAGGCTCATGAAATAACGTAACTTATCGCTTCCTCCGTTGATACTTAAGTTATGCTGTTGCTCTGGTGTAGTTTTATTGAATATGGAGTTCATCCAGTCGTAGGATGGTTTTCCGTCGATGTAGGGCTGCATTTGTGCCTGTGAGAAATAGGGGCTTTGGCGTACCAAATAGTTGTTGGCGAAGTTCTGGAAGGTTGACTCGTTGCGAAGGGTCATATAATCCAGTGCGCTTACGCCTTGAGGTACATACAGGTACTGTTGCATGGAATAGTTACCGGAATAGACGATATCCACTTTCCCTGCCTGCGCGGTACCAGCCTTCGTAGTTACCAGAATGACACCGTTCGCTGCACGCAAACCATATACAGCCGCTGAACCGTCTTTTAACACGGATACACTCTCGATTTCCTGTGGGTCCATCCGGGCAAAATATGCCTGGTCACGCGTGACCCCGTCAATAACGAACAACGGGGTACCCATACCACGGATATCAATTGTAGTATCGTAAGCACCCGGCGCGCTGCTCTTTTGAACGACACGGACACCCGGCAATTTACCGGTTAACATATTGACCACATTTTCGTTCTTTGTAACAGCTAGACTTTCATTTTTCACACTGACAACAGCTCCCGTCAATGTAGATTTCTTCTGGGTCGCATAACCTACAGCCACGACCTCTTCAAGACCGATTGACTCATCCTCCAGGACTGCATTGAGAACACTTTGCTTTCCGACCTTGATCTCTACTGTCTTCATTCCCACAAACGAGAATATAATCACCGAATTGGGTGGTACATTTCCCAATGTAAAATGACCATCTGCGTCAGTGATGATTCCATTTGTAGTACCTTTTACTAATACTGTCGCACCGGGAACAGGTTTACCGGCATTGTCATTTACTGTACCTGTAATTTTGCTTTGTTGCATCGACTCAGCCTGGCTCGCTTCTTCATTTTTTGAATAGTTGGCAGAAACCTGCAAACTCATCAAAATGAATAGGAACGTGCAAACTCTTCGAAAGCTAAGCCTTCTTTTTAACAAGGGGTTCTTTTCCATAGTTTTAAATTCAATTAACATTTATAATAGCTAGCACATAGCGCATAGGTTCATGCGGGTCATTTTGAGAACAAAGTTTTTTAAAACGATGTTCATGGATACATAGTTCTTCATTTCCGTCTTGCATTTATATTTCATTTTTGGTGGTTTGTTCAGTAAAATAAAGTTTCACCGATTAATAGCCCAATTAATATTTAATAAACGTTAACATAATTTAATGTTAATTTTATATTAATATTTCAACCATCAGATTATGAGAGATATCGGAGGGGATATGAGATGGAATTATAGCAAAAATGAATTGGAATTAATTCGCTTTTAAGCGGCAAGGCAGAGCGTAATGCAGGAAAAGCGCAGGATAAGCTAATGGAAATTTATGAAATCGGGAAGCTGCAGGGGATCAGAGAACCATTCAATCAAGACGATTGGTCTATTTTATGATATCGTTGAACAAAATGGCATAATCAATGCCCAATGACTTTTTATACTCACGGCAGAAAGAATCGTAGAGATTTTTCGCCATTCCTTTTTTTCCGAGTTCATACAAAATAGAACACTTAACAGCAAAAGCTTCATCGTTCAATGGATCGTAAACAAGGATACACTCGGCCAAATGATACCTTAAACTTAGATTGCTTCTTACCTCTTTTAAATTGAACAGCAAACTAAGTCCGTCTATTGTTTCATTGGCAAACCTCGACTTAAACTTATCCATCCATTCGGTTTGAACAGCTGGAAGGAATTCGCCGAATGAAAGAAGGGCTATTAGTTGATTAATTTCAATTTCACCCAGACTCGTGGTATTGGCTTTTCCTAAAAGATTTAGTGCCTCGCAATAATCGCAGAAAATGGTGGATCCCATTTTAATTTTCCAGAACGAATTATCATTTACAACTTCCACTCCTCCCAACTCATCAAGGATCGACCGCAGTTTACTGATATTAACATTCCGGTTGTTCCGGGCACTTTCCCCTGATTTATCATACCACAACACTTCGTCTAATTTAGCCGAAGAAATGCCCTTTTCATTTTTAATCGTATGCAAAAAAATGAACAGGAACAGATGTTTCAATGTTGGCGAAAATGCAGAAGTGATGTTGCGACCTTTGCAATCATAGATCTGAAAGCCACCCATAAAATAGATCGAGGATACCGTTTTTCTCTCGATAGGTTCTATCGCTGCAATATTTGGATGATCAACCAGCTCATACAGTCTCTCTTTTTTGTTGCGATTTTTTCTCTTTCTGATAAAAATGTATGCGATCAAAATTATGCTGATTGACAGCAAGATAACAATCATCCATAAATACAATCTCGTATGAAACGGTACACGCTGGTAAACATTTTCAGGAAACAGCGGAGGATAGGCCATAGCGTATATAGAGACCTCGGAACTATGCGAAGTTATCGCAATCAATTGTTTGGTTTTCTGGTCTAGAAAAAGAGTACTCCACGATTTGATGTCAAGAAAGCTATAGGGAATGGAATCGTTAAAAAGCTGATATTCATTTTTATCAATCCCAAATTTAGCAAGGTGTAAAGAACTTGCATAATTAATTCTATTGTATACCAAGGTATAAAAAATGCCCGCCTGTTGATCCGGGATCAGCGCTTCACAAGGGACAAATGGTTTCTCCGGGGGATCAAGTGTCCATAACTTTTTAAAAGAATAATCGGAAAGATTTAGCAAATACAGGTCGTAATAGAATTCGGGGGACAATTCTTGCCTGCCCGATTTGCTCCCATATCCTCCAAATACCAACATCTCCTTATTATTCAGAAATCCACAACTACTAAGGTATCGAGGCTCAATCTGTCCGATACGGTCAATACTCTGCCATTGATCTAAGTTTTTATCGTACCTATGGATGATGCTCTTGTAAGCATAATGCCCGTAACCAAAAAGTGTTACCAATGATGTGTCAGTTGGGGCGAAAAATTTATTGTGGTGCCAAAAGTATGGTTCTTCAAAGGACTTTTGATTTAAAGACCATGATTTTGTTTTGAAACTGAATTTGCTAATTGAGTTTTGATCGAAGCAATAGGACCAAAGTTCGTCTGTAAAATTGTTGTACAATATTTGTGTTCCCATCGCGGAACTGGGTGATCCTGATACTGCCCGGATCGTATCGACTATTGAAGTATTTGTGGAAAAGACATAAACTGCATGGTTATCAACAAAAAACACACGACCATTTGCCTCATCCTTGGTTATTCCACACAAGCTGTCAATTTTTAATTCTTTTATCTTTCGCCATTTTACGTGTGAATCAATGTTCCAGATTGGATTTTCAACAAGAGCTTCTGCATGTTTAATTTCGTCATAAACCAAATTCTGAGCGTGTTTCGAAAGTTTCCATTCGTTGATCAGTTTATTCTTTGCATCAAGAATCCGAATATCTTTTAACGACATCTGTGCGACATCGGTATTTAGAAAGGAAGCATATCGGCAGGCGCCAAATACCACATGAAAATTCCTTAGTTTTGCAATATCGGCAATTTTAGCCTCGTGTTTCTTCCCGTTAATAGTGATTTCAACTTTCGAATCATTGGTTTCAATGCTAAATTTAATTTTTATCCACTTGTCAAATCCTCCTTCGGGAATGTCTTCCCAATTAAATGTGATTAAGACTTT